>SVQR01000095.1 GCA_015065225.1 Oscillospiraceae bacterium
TACCGTGAGCAACGACAAGGAAGACAATAACGAAATATCCTGTCTTGCCTGCGGAGGCAAAGATCACATAACCGATGATTGTCCGATAAATTCCGACGAAACAAATAACAATCCCGATGACTCCTGTGACATATGCAAAAGAAAAGGTCACAGCACGGAAAAGCATCCGAGATGTTCGGTGTGCGGAAACACTTCCCATCTGATCCATCCGAGGTGCGATATTTGCGGCAAGAACGATCATGATGAGCATCCGACATGTGCAAATTGCGGTAAGAAGCATGAGGAACAGGATCGTGACTGCCCTCTTTTGAAGCAGAAGCAACAAGAAAAGCAGGAACAACAAGAAAAGCAGGAACAGCAAGAAAAGCAGGAACCTGCTCCCAAGCCCGTACCCCAAAAAGAAGCAGAAATAAAACCGAAATTCAACTGCAAGAACTGTGGCGCAAATGACACGCACAATACCGATAAATGCCCCAAGGTTCCCGAGCCTCCGGAGATCTGCAATATCTGCAACGGAACAGAAGGAGATCATGAATCGTACAATTGTCCGTTATTGTGCAGTATTTGCTATAAAGCCGCGCATGATGAATCGGAATGTCCGGAGAATCCGGATAGTATCAAGGATGATGATTTCGGAGAAACTGAGGAAAAATGTGTATACTGCGAAGGCGACAATGGTATGCACGAACCATTTTGCGACAGACCGAATCAATAATCCACCCATCGCCCCGGCATCAAACGGTGTCGGGACTTTCCTTGAGGAAACAGTAATCTATATTCAACACCGTATCATGTAAAACAACAAAGGAGCCTTCAATGAAAAGAACAACAGCTTTTCTGCTCGGACTTTTACTTATCTCAGCATTGTGCGCATGCGGCAAAAAGGAAGCCTGCGATATATGCGGCAGTGAAGATCATGCGACACATCCGTCCTGCTCCGTCTGCGGTAAGAACGATCATAAAGACAAGTCCTGTGCCGAGAACAAAGACAAAGACGACAATAACGAAATATCCTGCCTTGCCTGCGGAGGCAAAGATCACATCACCGATGATTGTCCGATAAACTCCGACGAAACAAATAACAATCCTGATGAATCCTGCGACATATGCAAAAGAAAAGGTCACAGCACGGAAAAGCATCCGAGATGTTCGGTGTGCGGAAACACTTCCCATCTGATCCATCCGAGGTGCGATATTTGCGGCAAGAACGATCATGATGAGCATCCGACATGTGCGAATTGCGGTAAAAAGCACAAGGAAGCCGATAACAATTGTCCGGCAAAAAAAGAGCCATCAAAAGCCAACGACAAGGACGAAAACAAAGACAAAGACAAAAAGTGTTCAATATGCGACAGTCAGTCACACAAAACGGAAGATCACCCTGCGTGTAAATCCTGCGGTAAAAAGCACAAAGAGCCGGATAACAAGTGCCCGAACATACCGGATGACCATAAAAAATGTGACATCTGCGGAAGCGATCGCCATACGACCGATGAATGTCCCGATGTCACGACCTGTAACTATTGCGGAAGCACAAGTCATACGTCTTACGGTCACCCGCGCTGCAGCATCTGTAATTCAACGGATCACACATCACATCCAACCTGTTCATATTGCGGTTCTGCCGATCATACAGAGCATCCCTCCTGCGATTACTGCGGCTCCAAGGATCATACCGTACACCCATCCTGTCCGGACTGCGGCTCCAAGGATCATACATCACATCCTTCCTGTCCCGATTGCGGAGCAAAGGATCATACCGTACATCCGATCATCTGCAGCATCTGCGGTGCAACAGGTCACAAAGCCGATGTATGTACCGTATCATGCGATATATGCGGTGAAGGACATCTTACTTCATCATGTACGGTCAGATGTGCTGCCTGCAGTGGCGCACACAAGCTTGAGAATTGTCCCAATATGTGCCAGTTCTGCGGTGATCTTGGTCATTCCACGGACATCTGTCCCCTTAAAATAAGGTGCGATATCTGCGGAGGAGAACACAATTCCGTTGATTGTCCCGATACCAACGAATGCAGTATCTGCCATGAGATAGGTCATCTCACCGTAAATTGTCCCAATTAATAAAAGAATAATTATAAGCTTTAACGGTGTATCATCACGATATGCCGTTTCTTTTTATGCAAAAACAAAAACGATGCACCCTCAAAGATGCATCGTATTATCTTATAGTCCTTTTTCCGTTATATATGTGTCCATGCGCTTATTTATATCATCATCCGCCTTGTAATATCCTTCGGGAATACGGCTTATTTCATAGGCAAGAGCCTTACGAAGAGGGGTCATGTCCTCGGACTTCATTCCCGCAAGAGCAAGTATCTTTGAGTTGTCCATATTTCTGTCAAACTCTCTGTCATATTTTAGCTGGAAGCGTGCTCCTCGTTTGTCTCCTTCTCCGACTATTATGCTTATGTAATCCTCATCGTCAATAAACTCGTATCTGAGTCCCATTATGTCCTTGTATATCTCTGCCATCTCACGCCATGTGTAGTTTTCATGTGTTGTAAAGCTGTATGTCTCACCGTATGCTTTGGGATTCAGCACCACCGCTGCAAAGAACTTCGCTGTATCTCCCGCCCATGTAAGTGTCGCTTTTTTATCCGCAGCACCTATCGGAAGAAGTACTTTCTTTCCGTTGAGAGCTCTGCCGACAGTATGCGGTGCTTCAAGGGTACAGAGCTGATAACGGAAAAGTGAGAATGTTATGGACGGGCGGATAATTGTGAAATTGTTGTACTCGGAATTTATAAGAAGGCTCTCCCCCTTTGCCTTGTAAAGACAGTAATCGTTTGTGGCGAGAAGCGAATAGTCTGTGGAGACATCCAGAAGTCTTGGCGAGGTCTCCTTTACCGGATGCTCAAGATCGGCATATATTCTGTAGGTTGAAAGATATATGTAATGCTTTGTGTTTTCAAGGAACAGCTTGTATCTGTCAACGAATTTTCTTGTCTCACTGCCGTAGATCAGGTAGTCTATTATGCAGTCATAGCCGTTTGAAAGTATCTCGCGGAGGGTATCGAGGTCATAGCAGTCCTTTGTAAAATAACGGACATTTGGATCGTCGCTCTTTACGTCATCCATGGAATATACATCAACAAGGTAGCCTTTTTCCGATAGAAGCGGCACAACGTATTTTCCCATAGCTCCCGTACCGCCGAGAACGAGTATTTTCTGTTTGCTCATTTTTATCTCCTTTTGTGATTTTGCTTTGTACTCATTATAATACGGCAAAGGATTTTTTTAAATACTATTTATGATACAATATTTACGATTTACGATACTGTTTACCGCTATATTCTTCGCTGTATTTATCTAAATTGATATTGACAAGTAATAATATTCGTTGTATAATCGGAACGAGGTGATGAAATGGATTACCGTATAGACAATGTCGAAGCACTGTTGTGTATCACATGGCACAAGGACAGCGGTTCGGAAATGAATGAAAGACAAAACCACGGCTTTGTCATCTGCGACGGCAGTGAATTTTCCTTTTATAAAAACGGCAAAGAGATTATAGCCGACAACACACATCTTCTTGTGCTTCCGAAAGGCTCAACCTACAATTTCAGATGCCGCAAAACAGGCGTGACATATACCTACAATTTTGACGGAGCTGTCCCGGAGGATTCACCGTACAATATCGCACTTCACGGAAACACAGATCTTGTTTCATACGCAAAGGAACTGCAAAAAGTGTCGGATATATATACAAAAATCGGACTTATGTACCGTATAATAGGCAAAGCGTTGAACGATGAAAACCCGGAAAGTATTCCGAGTATCATAAGACCGCAGGTGGAATATATACGCAAAAACTTCGGAAATCCCGAAATATCAAACAGTCGGCTTGCTTCAATGACAAACATCAGCGAGGTATATTTCAGGAAGCTTTTTGTAAAAACGCTTTCCACAACGCCACATGAGTATATAACGGAACTGAGGATTGAAAAAGCAAAGCAGATGCTTCTCGGTGGCAGAAATGTATCGGAGACAGCAGCTCTTTGCGGATTCTCGAATCTTTATTATTTTTCCGGAGCTTTTAAAAGAAAGGTTGGCATATCGCCGTCAGGCTTTGTGTGGCAGAACGGAATTATTTAAACATTCACTTTTACGGTGATTTTTTCGCACTTAATGCGTTATTGTATGATAAGTCGATATATGCTACAATTGTCACACGGAAACGTTTCCTCAATCTATATTAAGTGAGGTAATTCAATGAAACTGAATATCGGAGAAAACATCAGAAAACTGCGCAAAGACAGAGATATCACACAGGAAGAATTTGCAGAGATATTCGGAGTTTCCTGTCAGTCGGTATCACGTTGGGAAAACGGGCTTTGCTATCCCGACATAGAGCTTATACCCGATATTGCAGGATTCTTCGGAATATCTGCGGACAAACTTATGGGGACGGATGAAAACGCCGAAAAAGAGGATGTAAAATGCATTCTTGACAAGTTCCAATCTGCAATAAGTCAAGGGAAGATCAATGAATGTATTGACATTGCACGAAAGGGTGTTTCGGAATATCCAAACAACTATGTACTTCTCAACAAGCTGATGTACGCCCTTTTTGCCTCGGGAAGCGATGATGCCAATATTCCCGACTGGAAGGAAAATATGGAAAAATATGATGCGGAGATTGTGTCACTCGGTGAGCGAATAATGAAGCATTGTCCCGACATGGATATAAGATACGAAGCAACGGCAAGGCTTGCGTTTCAGCACTGTGAGATGGGAAGAAAGAGCATGGGACGTGCCGTTTACGAAACCATGCCGACAATGACACACTGTCGTGAGATCGCCATTTGGCAGGCACTTGAGGAAAATGAAAAGCTACAACACACAAGAGAGCTTATAGACAAGGCATACTCACTCCTTGCAACAGGAATATATCAGCTCACATTCCTTCTTTCCGATGAGGATGCGATAAAAATATTTCTGAAAAGCGAAGAAATAGAACGGATAATGTGTGACGGCGAAACATTTGAAGGTACATTCCACAACTGCAAGCACAACTATCTCATGGCAAAGCACTATATGAGGCTCGGAAACACAAGTGAAGCTCTGAAACATATCTCACTCGCAATAAAAGCCGCAAAAGCTTTTGACAAACGCCCTGATGAAAGACGGACATACTCGCTTCTGCTCGGTGAACAGGTAGATAAAAGGATAGATTTTGACACAGCCGACACACGTCCGATTCTGCAGATACTTTGCGATGTGTGGCTCAAAGACAATGCTTTTGACGGTATACGCGATTGTGCAGAGTTTACGGAGCTTTTGGGATAATAAAACTATAAGGACGAGGTTTTTTATGCCCCGTCCTTTTTTCTGTTACTTCTCTATTTTATCAATCATATATCTTCCCGTCTTGGCAAAGAGCCGTCCGAAATCCTCAATAAGTGCCTCCGGAATATGACCGTAAACAAGCTCAAAGGTAAACGCACCCTTGTAATTTATACGTTTAAGTATATCAAGAGCATTTGTCCAGTCCGTACCGCCGAGATATGGAAGCGAGTGTATATCCTTGCCGTAAACATTGTCATGAACATGGGTTGCGATAAGCCTGTCGCCTACCTTTTCAAGATAGCCGAGAGAGAAATCGTCACCGAAGGAGCATCTGCCGTGACCGAAGTCCCAGCATACGCCCACATTATCCGAATTGAATCTTTCCACCATCATCATAAGCTCGTCAAAGCGTGAGCAAAAACGGCAATGGAGGTTATTCGGTGCTCTGTAATCGTCAAAGAGATTTTCGCAGGCGATGTTTACGCCTCTCTTTTTTGCAAGCTCCACCATCGGTGCGTGGATATCATATATTATGTCGCAAACCGCCTTTGCATCCTGAATACCGCACTTTTCGTAGTATGTATCCGCATGGATGACAATATTCCTTACTCCGAGAACGGCACTTGCCTCAACGGTCTTCAGCATATCCGATTTGTATTCTTCGACAGTAGTTCTTGTGAAATCAAATCTTGCATGGGACTGGTCAACGAGAAGACCTATTGAGTCGGCGTATTCACGTACCTTCTTTGCTTCATCGAGGAAATTTTCACGGTATATGATGTTCCTTTCGGGATTTGTCCCACCGAGCCCTATGTCCGTTGCATCAAATCCGAAATCCTTTACCAGCTTCAGAGTCTCCTCAAGAGTCCTCGTTTTTCCGCTGTCTTTTTTGTAAAAGTAACCGTTGTTTACAGATAATAGCATCTTTATCTCCTTATTTCATTATATACGGAATATTATTCTCATCAAAGCCTATCTCCACCCTTGAGAGATACCATGTTTTGCCCATATCGGATGAGCCCTGATAGAAGAGGTATGCTCTTCCGTCATCATCACGGAATGCATAAGGATGTCCCGACTCACTGCTGTTCCATTCGCCTTCTTTGCCGCAAGGAATAAAAGGCTCTGTAAATATCTTTTCAAACAGCACTCCGTCTGAGGAAACCGCACAGCCTATCTGTTGAGGAGTACAGTTATACGAGCCTCCGTAGAACATGAACATCTTGCCGTCGTTGACGATAGTAGCAGGAGCCTCTATGCACTCCCCTTCCCACTTGAATTCCGGAGCAAGAACAGTACCTCTGAGTGCCTGAGTCCATGCCTTCTTTGAAAAGTCGGAATCCACATCCGCATATGCCGCACCTATCTTCTGTATCTTCATATCATGGTCGCGAGTTGCGATATAAAGCCACAGCTTGTCTCCGAAAACGCAAACATCGGCATCAATAGCTCTGCCGCAGCACCAATCATCGGTGGGCTTATATATGGGATTGTCTGGATTTTTCACAAAATTTATTCCATCCTCCGATACCGCATGACATATCTTGTCATCTCGCCATGTGCCGTATGTCTGATAGAAAAGATGCACCTTGCCACCGAGTACTATTGCCGCAGGTGCACCTATACCTGTCTTTTCGTATTCCTGTGTCAAGGGAACTTCAGCGATATCAGTCCAGTTCTCCATATCATCCGATGTGGCAATACCGACACCTATAAGATCAGCATTATATCTCACCGTGTAATAAAGAAAATACTTGTCCTTGAAATGTATTACCGCAGGGTCTTTTGCAAAACAATTAAGCTTTGTGTTTGTAAACAGCATCGTATTCCTCCAAGATTTTTAGAATCAGATTAAACCATAAAAGTCGTTCACAAGAAAATTTTACCACAATGCTTATTCAATGTCAACATTAAACACCGAATTTATCAAAGATATTATTTCAAAATATAATTACAAGAATTATTTTATTGTCAAAAACGGAAGGTGTTCCGCATAAGACAGAACACCTTTTTTTGCAAATATTGACTGTAAAATCAGATCTTAAAGAATTCCGCAACCGCACCTGTAATATATCCGGCATCTATAAGACCGTTTATAACGGAAGATATAAGGATAATCACAAGGAATATGGGAGCTACGTATTTAATAATAACTCTGAACAGCATCTTTCCGTTGAACTTTCCGCTGGATTCTACCTCATCCTCAACAGTTTTTGTCTTGATGACAAAAGTGATAAAGAGACAAGTAAGAAGTGCAACGATAGGCATAATAACACTGTTGCTCAGGAAATCAAAGAATGTAAGGAAGTCCATATTAAGCGGCTTTACGTCGGAAAGGATACCGAAACCGAGTGTTGAAGGAAGTCCGAGAAGGATACATCCGATAAACACAACAATTATTGCGTAAAGTCTCTTAAGGTGGAGCTTATCACAAATGATTGAGATGATAGTCTCCGCAAGAGAGATAGCAGATGTAAGAGCCGCAAACAGCACAAGTATAAAGAATATCGCTCCGATAAATTCACCTGCGGGCATAGATTCGAACACCTTGGGAAGAGCTATGAACATAAGACCGGGGCCCTTACCTACAGATTCGGTACCTGCGGATACAACTGCGGGGATAATCATAAGTCCGGCAAGGAATGCGATACCTGTGTCGAAAATCTCGATCTGATGAACGGAATTCTCGATGTTCACGTCCTTCTTCATGTAAGAGCCGTAGGTGATCATGATACCCATAGCAAGAGACATGGAATAGAACAGCTGACCGAGAGCCGCAACGACCGTCATAGGCGAGAACTTTGAAAAGTCGGGAACAAAGTAATAAGCGATACCGGCACCGCCGTCTTCTGCTATATCAATTACCATTGAGTATATCGCAATGATGATAGTAAGTACAACAAGTATGGGCATCATTACCTTGCTTGCCTTTTCAATACCCTTTTCAACACCGAAAAGAACTACAAGCATGGTAACACCGATAAAGATACCGAACCAGAGTATCGGCTCTCCGATAAGCCCCGTAAATTCTGTGAAGAATTCACCCTTTCCATCCGCTGTTGCAATACCGTTACCGGAAATGAACATTGCAAGATATTTAAGTACCCATCCGCCGATTACAGAATAATAAGGCAGAATAATGATCGGCACAATAGCGGCAAGATATCCTATGAAGGAATGCTTTTTGCTGAGTGCACCGAAAGCTCCAATGGCACTGAGACCTGTTTTACGACCGATTGCAATCTCCGCAACCATAAGTGCAAATCCGAATGTAACGGCAAGAACTATGTATGTCAGAAGGAACATACCTCCACCGTATTCTGCCACAAGATATGGGAATCTCCAGATATTACCGAGTCCCACCGCAGAACCTGCAGCCGCAAGTACAAAGCCCAGCTTACCGGTAAAGCTGCTGCGTTTTCCGTTTTCCATAAAAAACCTCCGTAAAATAAAAATTTGGTTAATTCAATTATACATATAAATATGACCTCAATATGTCCAAAGGTGAGAAAAAACAAATTTTTGGAAATAAAGTCATATTTATATTGTGCATTTTGTCGATTTCTACTGTTAATTTGTGAGTTTTGCTACCATATCTGTCATAAGATTATCACGGTGTATAGCTTCGATGTATGCCATTAGCTTGTGTCCCTCCGAATAATTGTACTGTTTGTCGTAATTCGGGAGCCTGCGGTATATTATGCGCTGATCCATATATTTTGAATTTTCGTTCATGAGCCATGCGGGTGCTGTAAGATCCCAGATGGGCTTTGTCCAACATCTGTCTGAGAACCTTTCCATATAGTCAAGAGTGTTCTGAGCAAGATATGTACAGAGATCGCCCTTGCCCAAAAGATATTCACGAAGCTCCGGCGCGGATATTGAAAAATGCTCTACAACTCCGGCACAGGGCAGCTGAACGAGAAATTCCGCCATATTCCATACAACTCTTGCGGCGGCTATATCCTGCACCATGTTAAATTCTCCTGTGTTTTCCTTTTCAAAGGAATGTCCACCAAGCCATACGACAACTATCCTATCAGAGATCTCAGGATTTAAAATAAGTGCAGATGCCACATTTGTTATCGCGCCTATCGCCACAACATAAAGCGGCTTTTCCGGGGTATATCCCATTGCAAGAGATGCAAGATGCTTTGCCGCATCGGAAATGACAGGTGTTTTTTCATCCGGAAGATAATTCTCCGAGCCTTTGAATACATTTGGTATCATATCCTCACGGTGCATGAAGTGAAGAACTTTAAGTATCTCATCATAGCTTCTTTGCATACCGTCACAAGGTGATGATGATCTGTTGTTGAAGAACGGTGCGGCATATATCGCCTTTACATTCATTTTTTCGGGACACTTCAGCATATACGCCAGTGCGAACTGGTCATCTATCTCATTATATGTATCGGTATCAAGAACGCAGTCCACAACTCCTTTCGGAGGAGTAAGATTCTTATACAATGTATTCATATCCATGGGCTTTACTCCTTGTTATTATCTGTATTCATATATTTTGACAAGTCCCATAGCCGTACTTGCATCAACAAGACCTTCATCGGCACACACTATCTCTTTATCGCTTGTTTCCGCGAGTATTTTCGCCATAGCCGTCTTTATTTGTGCTTTTCCGCCTATCATAACCTTCTTTATGTCGCTTTTCCTTATTGCGGAAAGCTCGTCCGACAGGACAACGCCAAGGAAGAAGCTGTAGCACTGTACCGCTGTTGCGCCAAAGAGATTCTTGAGTATCCTTGTCTTAAAGAGTGCTTCGTTTATTCCATGCTCGCGGCAATATTCATCGCCCATGAGGAGATATCCTTCATCCGTTTCCGAGATTGAAAGATCCACCGCATCCTTAAGTATGGTGCTCTGCGAAAGAGCGTATATCATCTCGCCCGTCAGCATTGTGGAAAAGCGGGATATCCTGCCCTTGTCATCGGTAAGTATCAGCTTTGAATGAGATCCGGGGAGGATGTACATACATTCGCCGTCATCCTCACTCATAAGTCCGCAAAGCTCTGTTTCTTCACCGCGCATCATATCTGTTTCGGAAATATTCTCTGATACGCTCTTTACTCCTCTTACAAATACAAAGGGAATATCGGAAATATCCGCCAGAATAATCTCATGCATATTGTCGTGAAGCTCCGCAACACCTGCCGGAACTGTGATATGCGGAAGATTGCAAAGTCCGAATTCGCTTGTTATCATGCCGGAGGCAAGTATCCTTGTGATATCGGAAGATACAAGTCCGTTATCCGACATTACTGTTTCTATCGCCCTTTTTATCTCGCCTCTGTAATCGGCACCGCCGTCCATGCTCTTTCTCGCACCGACATTGAGCTTTACAGTCTGTCTTACGGCTTTATCGCATACAAGGCTTATTCTTGTGGTGGTAGTACCGCCGTCTATCGTTATATAGTTTTTCATTATATTCTCCATCAGTTAAGTGCGGAAAGAAATTCTTTTGCAAGCTCTGTTATCTTGTCAAATTCCCCTGCCTCTATCATCTTCTTGTTTACTATATTTGAGCCGATACCGAAGCCGCAGGCACCTGCCTTCTGATAATCGGCAATATTCTTCTCATCCACACCGCCCACTGCAAGGAGCTTTATGTGTGAAAGGGGAGCTTTTACCGCCTTTACGTATTCCGGTCCGAATGTCGATACGGGGAACAGCTTTACAAAGTCCGCACCGAATCTGTGTGCATCCGCTATCTCTGTAGGAGTCAACGCACCCGGCATGGATACAAGTCCCAGCTCTCTTGTCTTTTCTATGACAGCCTTGTTTGTGTCGGGAGAGATAATAAACATTCCCCCTGCCCTTGCGGTAAGCTCTACCTGCGTGGTCTTAATTACAGTTCCCGCACCTATGTACATTCTGCCTTCAAAATGATCGACAAGCATCTTTATACTTGCGGCGGTATCCTCGTCGGGAGTCCTTCCGCTTGCATCGTATGTTATCTCAAGAAGCCTTATACCGCCGGCATACATTGCTTCTGCAAGAGGAATGAGCTTTTCTTTTGCAATGCCTCTGACGATAACGACAACTTTTTCTTATTCTATGAATGATATTACCTGTTCTCTCATAGCTGTATCTCCTTACTATTATTCATATTATTTTGATTATAGCATAATTTCTCCTTAATGTCAATTCAAACAAATACAGATTCCGGCAAAAATTTTTGATTAATCTTGACAACAGGTACATCATCATGTATAATACAAAAAAACAATGAAGACGGGTGAATATATGCTTAAATCAATCGGCGATTTTTTCGGATACGGCTGTCTGCACTGCGGGAGGATCGTTCCCGACGTTCATGATATACTATGTACGAGCTGCAAAAAACAGATAACAGACAGACGAACAAATGATTCGGATGTAATAATTTCCGCGATCAACTACAGAACCGAGCCGGCAAAGACTCTCATCACAAGCATGAAATCCGAGTATGATCCTTATATTTTTGATTATGCCGCATCTCTTATAGAAGATAAGCTGCGTGACATCCGGCTTATTCACAGCCTTTCGGATTTTTATATCTCTTATGCACCGAGGGATCCAAAAAGCCACCTTAAAAAACGCTTTGATCAGTCAAAGGAGATAGCTGATTTCCTCGCAATACGTCTGTTCGGAGATCATGAATCCAGAGTTCTGTCAATGTTTTCCAGATCTCCATTTGCAAAAGAGCAGAAAAAACTTGGAGCATCCGAAAGAGCCGGGAATGTAAAGAAGCTCTTCAAAGTCAAAAGAAGGGTCGATATTCCGGAAAAGCTGATCATCATAGATGATGTGACAACTACAGGTTCAACACTTCTCATGCTTCGTGAGCTTGCGTTCAAAGCGGGTGTACGGGAATGTGTTCTTTGTACCGTAGCCGTGAATGATGTCAGAGCGCACTATAACACCGGAATTAATACCTAATAAACAAAAAAGCCAAGGCCGGACATTACGAATGACCTTGGTTATTCTTTTTCAACAATTGGATTGCCCCGTTATTGAACGTGGCAAGAGGCGGAAAATTCGCTTTGCGAATTTTTTCTCGCTGCAAAGCTGCCTGTCGCTCAGCGTGGGATTGTATCCCCCACTGATTGAGGAA
>SVQR01000096.1 GCA_015065225.1 Oscillospiraceae bacterium
AGCACGTCAACAAGACGGATTCTACGATAAGAATAACCCATAAGCCTACGGGACTTGTGGTGGAATGTCAGGACGAGCGAAGCCAGCATAAGAACAGAGATAAGGCGATGAAGATGCTCAGAACAAAGCTTTACGACATGGAGCGTGAAAGACAGGAAAAAGAAAGGGCAGGGGAACGTAAGAGCCAGGTAGGAAGCGGAGACAGAAGTGAGAGGATAAGAACTTACAACTTCCCTCAGAGCCGTCTTACCGACCACCGTATAGGTCTTACCTTGTACTCTCTTGAAAGCATCATGGACGGAAATCTCGATGATGTCATAGATGCACTTATCACGACAGACAGAGCCGAAAAGCTCCGGAACAGCGAATTTTGATTTTATTGAAACATATTTCAAGGAAGTAGCATATGGACACTAAAATATTATATGTATCAAAGGATCTCACGGGCAAAGACGATATAAAGAACCTTACACTTGCATCGGAGATAGTCCGCAACGGCGGTCTTGTCGCATTTCCGACGGAAACGGTATACGGACTGGGTGCAAACGCTCTTGACGATGATGCCGTAAAAAGAATATTTGAAGTAAAGGGCAGACCGCAGGATAATCCTCTTATCTCTCATCTTGCAAGTGCGGATGATATCGCAAAGTATGCTCATACTGCCGAGAACGATTATTTTGCAAAGCTCGCGCCTCTTTTTCCCGCACCCTTGACGGTGGTGCTTCGCAAGCTGCCGCTTATATCAAATGTGGTGACAGCGGGACTTCCCAATGCGGGCTTCAGAGTGCCGGAGAATCTTGTTGCACGAAAATTCATAGAGCTTGCGGGAGTTCCGATAGCGGCACCGAGCGCAAATATTTCCGGAAGACCAAGCCCGACAAAAGCCGAGCACGTTATAGAGGATCTTTTCGGAAAAGTTGACGTCATAATAGACGGAGGTCCGTGTAATGTGGGCGTTGAATCCACGATAGTCACACTTGCAACAGATCCGCCCGTACTTCTTCGCCCCGGAGCTGTGACACTTGAAACACTTTCGTCGCTTCTCGGTCAGGTGCAGATATCCCGTGCGATCCTCTCGGAAATGAACAATGACGAGATAGCAAGCGCACCGGGAATGAAGTACAAGCACTATGCTCCGGTAAATCCCGTTACACTCATAATGGGCAGTGACGATAAGGTGATACCCTACATAAACAAACGCTGTGAAACGGAGAATCTCGCAATACTCTGCTATGATGAGGACGCAGGAAGCATTACCGAATGCAGGAACATCTTTACCATCGGAAAGGCAGACGATCCTCTCGGACAGGCAAGAAGCATATTCGATGCACTCAGAGCCACAGACGAATGCTCCTTCATAACGGGAGTTCTTGCAAGATGCCCGGAAAGCAAAGACGGTGTAAACCTTGCCGTTTACAACAGACTTCTCAAGGCATCCGGATTCAATGTAATAAAATTATAGAAAAAGGAATGATATAAATGCTGGTACTCGGTGTAACGGGACAAAGCGGTGCGGGCAAGGGTGCATTCTGCGATCTTCTTCGCCAAAAGGGAATACATTGCCTGGATACCGACAAGACCGCAAGGCAAGTGGTAGAGCCGGGAACGGAATGTCTGGGCGTTCTTGTATCCCATTTCGGTAAAGATATCCTTCTTGATGACGGAAGCATGGACAGAAAGAAAGTCGCATCCATTGTGTTCTCCGACAAGAAAGAGCTGGAATTTCTCACCAAAACCACACATAAATATATTATCGAAAAAATGAAGGAATGGCTGTTTGAAAGAGAGCTTGAGGGAGATAAGATCGTGGTCATAGATGCTCCGCAGCTCTTTGATGCGGGCGCTGATCTGTACTGTAATTTCAAGCTCTGTGTACTTGCCGATAAAAACATCCGTGCCCGGCGTATAATGGAGCGTGACGGTCTCACACTTGAGCAGGCGATGGCAAGGATAGATTCGCAGAACGGCGACGAATACTTCAAGGAGAGATGCGACTACACGGTATACAATAACGGAGATCTCGGAAAGCTATCAAAGACCGCCGATAAGATATACCGTGAGCTGATGGAGAAGAAGGAGTATTTTGATGACATCCAATGAACCGAAAAGTGCGGTTCGGAAAGGTTATTGATCTAAGTGAAAAAAGTAATTGTCTTTATAGTAATTATTGTTATATCCGTTGTCGTAGGGCTTTCCTGGAGCTTTATGGAAGGCTATATCGAAAAGCTCATGCATCCTGTGAAATTCTCGGAACACGTCGAGAAGTACTCGGATGAATACGGTGTTCCGGAGGAAATAATATATGCGGTGATAAAATGCGAAAGCTCCTTTGAATCTGACGCAAAATCGTCGGGCGGTGCGCTGGGACTTATGCAGATGATGCCCGCAACATTTGAGGACCTTTGCAGAAGGCTCGGTGAGGATTATAACAGTGAGCTTCTGTATTCTCCGGAGACAAGTATAAAATACGGGACATACTATCTCAGCTATCTGTATTCGAGATACGGTGTATGGGAGACGGTATTTGCCGCATACAATGCAGGCTACGGCAGAGTTGACGGCTGGCTTGACGATCCTTCGATAGCCAAAGACGGAAGGCTGTACAATATCCCTTACGAAGAAACAAGAAACTATGTCGAACGGGTATCCGGTGCAAGAAAGGTATACTCAAAGCTGTTGACACAGGAGAAAGAAAAGCAAGAAAACAAAAAAGCCGCAACGGCATCATGAAATACAATCAAATCAAAAAGAAAGTGAGTGACGAAAATGGCTGAAAAGACAAGAGGCGAAGAACTTCGCGAACAGCTTTTTATGGAAAAGAAGAACGCATATGAGGTAACAGACACCGAGGAGTGCGAAAAGGCATACACCTACTGCGAGGACTACAAGAAATTCCTTGACAGCGCAAAGACGGAAAGAGAAGCTACAGCGGTAGCCGTAAAGATCGCGGAAGGCTGCGGCTTTGAAGAATTTACCTACGGCAAGAGCTATAAGAGCGGAGATAAGATATACTTCAATAACAGAGGTAAGGCTATCTATCTTGTGGTGTTCGGCTCTGACAGCCTTAACGACGGTGTAAGCATCGCTGCGGCACATATAGACAGTCCGAGAATAGACCTTAAACAGAATCCTCTCTATGAGGACGGCGGCATGGCATACTTCAAGACACATTACTACGGCGGTATCAAGAAGTATCAGTGGCCTGCGCTTCCCCTTGCTATCCATGGAGTTATTGTAAAGGCTGACGGCGAGGTCGTAAATGTTTGTGTCGGTGAAGCGGATGAAGATCCGGTATTCTGCATAAACGATCTTCTTCCTCATCTTGACAGAGACGGCGGAAGACCTGTCGGTAAGGCGATTGATGCCGAAAAGATGAATATCCTTGTAGGCTCACGTCCCTTTGACGATGAGAAGGTGTCCGACAAGATAAAGCTCAATGTACTCTCTATTCTCAACGAAAAGTACGGTATCATTGAAAAGGATTTCCTCTCGGCAGAGCTCAGCCTTGTACCTGCCGGTAAGTCAAGGGACCTCGGCTTTGACAGAAGCATGATCATGGCATACGGTCACGATGATAAGGTGTGTGCGTATCCGATAATCACCGCAACTCTTGAGGCGGCAAAGCTCAATCCCAAAAAGACGGTGGTCACCATCCTTGCCGATAAAGAAGAAACGGGAAGCGATGGCAACACCGGCATGAAGTCCCATGCATTCAGAAATATGCTCTGGGATATCTGCGAATCCGCAGGTGCGAATTACAGACAGATGATGGCGAATTCCAAGTGCCTGTCCGCAGACGTAAATGCCTGCTTCGATCCCAACTTCGGTGAAGTATACGAATCAAGAAATTCCTGCTATATCAATAAGGGCGTTGTGGTAACAAAGTTTACCGGTGCGGGCGGCAAGAGCAGCACAAACGATGCAAGTGCCGAATTCTGCGGTGAAGTCAGAAGGATATTCGATAAGGAAAATATTCTCTGGCAGACAGCGGAGCTCGGTAAGGTCGATGTCGGCGGCGGCGGAACGGTCGCAAAGTATATCTCCGAAATGGATGTGGATACCATTGACGTCGGAGTTGCCGTTCTTTCAATGCACGCTCCCTTTGAAGTGGTATCAAAAATGGATGTTTATATGACTCATAAGGCGTTTACCGCATTCTTTATGAGATAATCTTTAATTTGGAATTGATCATGTGTATCTCCGGTGGTTATATGCTGCCGGGGATTTTTGTATATTATCAAAAAACTGCGGTAAAATAATAAAAATAAAAGTGCAGGAGATGAGATAATATGCAGAATAAAGCAAATAATAACGATAACAACCAAAATGAAAAAGATATCGATCTTTGCTCGGAAGAACAGAAAAAAGATAAAAGCTCCGATGAAGAAAAGGATATAGCCGACAAGAACACGGCACAATTTGAAAATATCGAGGACACGGGCAGTATAACCACAAAGAACGGCGGCATCTCCATCCATACAATAATCATAGCAGGGCAGGTGGAAGGACATCAGGCACTTTCGCCCCAATCCAAAACCACAAAATACGAGCATATCCTTCCGCAGCTTGTAGGCATAGAGGACAGAAGTGATATAGACGGACTGCTTCTGCTTCTCAACACAGTGGGCGGAGACGTGGAGGCGGGACTTGCAATAGCCGAAACAGTTGCGGGAATGTCAAAGCCGAGCGTATCGCTTGTCCTCGGCGGCGGACATTCCATAGGCGTACCTCTTGCGGTGTGTGCCGACAGATCATTTATAGTGCCTTCCGCTACAATGACTCTGCATCCGGTACGGATGAACGGACTTGTGATAGGTGTACCGCAATCCTTCACCTATTTTACCAAAATGCAGGACAGGATACTCAACTTCATCGTAGACCATTCGCAAGCGGAAAAGTCAAAGCTGCTTGAGCTTATGATGGAGACGGACGAGATAGCAACAGATGTGGGAAGCGTGATAGACGGAGAAAGGGCAGTGGAGATAGGACTTATAGATTCCGTCGGGGGACTTGCGGATGCGATGGAGTGCCTGAAGGGACTTGTTCGTGAGAAAAAGAAAGAGAAACAAAAAAAGAAAGCTGCTCGAAAAATAAATAAATTGTAAACATTTGAAAATACCCTTGACAAATAATAAAACCGGTGGTATAATCCATATGTTGACCTAAGAAAGCAGGTTGCTATGCGCTCTAACGATTGAAGATCTCAGTCGCCTGCCGAGGAAAGCATTGACATGATATGTTGTATTGCTTGCTCTGTGCCTATATTCGGTCACGGGGCAATTTTTATATTATAGTGTGTCAATCCTTCCGTCAACCGCAATCGTAGGTCACAAAACCTACGAAATATTACAGGAGGTGAAACACAAATGCCAAGTGCAAAGATTCTCGAACAGAAGCAGGCCATGCTTGCAGAACTCGTTGAGTCCATGAAGAATGCAGAGAGCGGTGTCCTCGTTAACTACTGCGGTATTACCGTTGAGGATGACACAAAGCTCAGAAAGTCCCTTCGTGAAGCAGGTGTTGATTACAAAGTAGTAAAGAACACCTACATCAGAAAGGCAGCTGCAGAAGCAGGTCTCGAAGGTTTTGACAACGTTCTCGAAGGTATGACAGCTATTGCTATGTCTTCCGACGCTGTTGCTCCCGCAAAGATCCTCTGCAAGTACGCTAAGGACCATGAAAACTTCACAATCAAGGCAGGCTTCATCGATGGCAGAGTAATCGATGTTCCCGAAATTGAAGCTCTCGCAGCTATCCCCGGCAAGGAAGGCCTCATCGCAAAGATGCTCGGTTCTATCCAGTCCCCGCTTTACGGTCTTGCAATTGCTCTCCAGGCTATCGTCGACAAGAGCGGCGAAGCTCCCGCAGAAGCACCTGCAGAAGCGTAAGCTCAATACTTTTACCCGAATCTATACGGGTATGCTCACATACTGCGTGAGCGAATCTTACCGATGCAAAGCATCAAAGGTGCATTGACACCAACAAAAATTAATTGAATTTGGAGGATTATTAAAATGGCTACAGAAAAGTCTCTTGCTATCCTTGAAGAAATCAAGGCTCTTACTATTCTTGAACTCGCAGATCTCGTAAAGGCAATCGAAGAAGAATTCGGTGTATCCGCAGCTCCCGTTGCAGTTGCAGCAGCTCCCGGCGCAGCAGGTGATGCTCCCGCAGCAGCAGCTGAAAAGACAGAATTTGATGTTGAACTCACAGAAGCAGGTGCTTCCAAGCTCAACGTTATCAAGGTTGTTCGTGAAATCACAGGCCTCGGTCTTAAGGAAGCTAAGGACCTCGTTGAAGGCGCTCCTAAGGTACTTAAGGAAGGCGTTTCCAAGGAAGATGCAGAAGCTCTCAAGACTCAGCTTGAAGGCGCAGGCGCAAAGGTTACTATCAAGTAATTTTCTTTCGGGAATTTATTTACCTGTAATAAAAAAGCAGACTTGTCTATACGGCAGGTCTGTTTTTTTGCTATCCGCGACTTTTTCGGATGATGTACGGAAATAATTTGTATTAATATTGTGCTAATTGAATATAATCAGTTTAATATATTTATAGCAGTTTTGGTATCAATATGTTATAATATCGGTATAGTATACGATTCTTGCCGTGACAAGGAGAATAATAATGAAAGCAATAAATGAATTAAAATTTGAAGAGCTTACCCTTGAACAGAAAATAGGTATGGTAACCGTTTCTTCCGTCAGAAAAAAGGCTGATTTCGAATTTACCCTTGAGCTTATAAAAAAGAGATGTGTCGGAGCTGTCTGGGTGTATCCCTTTTCCGACTATGACTCGGAGAACTCCATGAGAGCAATGCGTGAGGCGGCGGACTATCCCGTTATCTTTATTACGGATGCGGAAAGCGGGATGGGCGAATATACTATCGGTCGTCACAACGCTCTCGGTATGACAAACAGCGAGGAGCTTGCGTATACCTTCGGCAAGATCACGGCGATAGAGGCAAGAAAAAAAGGCGTGAATATCGTATGCAATCCTCTTCTTGATATGGCAAACTGCAATTGTGCCTGCGGTGCAAATATAAGATCTATCGGCTGTGACAAGGAGATCGTGGCAAGAATTGCCGCCGCTGAAGCAAAGGGGATGCATGACGGGGGAGTACTGACGGTAGGAAAGCACTATCCCGGCTCATCCACAAAAGAGTATATCGACTCCCATATGGCGGAAACAGATTCGGATGCAACCGTAGAGGAGCTTCTGGATTACAATCTTTATCCCTATAAGTACCTTATCGACAGAGGACTTCTCGACGGTGTTATGACAAGACATACCCGTTTCCATAAAATAGATCCCGAATATCCCGCAAGCCTTTCAAAGAATGTAATAAATATAATCCGTGAAAGGCTGGGCTTTGACGGCTTCTGCGTTACGGATGCACTTCCCATGATGGGAATAGTTGCAAGATTCGGCAAGATAAGATCAAAAGGACTTTCCATTGCGGCAGGTAATGACCTTGCACTCGTGTTCGGCGATCCGAGAGCCGAGTTTGATATAATGAGAAAATGCTTTGATGACGGTGTGTATACGCAGGAGGAGCTTGACAGAGCGGTAAAGGTCGTGCTTGCGACACAGCATAAGATAATGTCACTTCCGCAGAATGCCGAGATAACGGAAGAAGATAAAGAGATGTTCAAAAGAATAAATACCGATTCAATATTTGCCAAAGCGGATGAGGGACTCTCGCAGAGCATATCAAAGGACGGCAAGCACCTGTTTGTCGTGCTTACGGACATCGGAACAGAGCTTGACGAGCTCGGAAAGATAGCGGAGGATACCATAACCAACAGCTGGTACAAGCCGGAAAAGATAATCGAAAAGCTCGGATCGGTTTTCCCGGATTCCGGTATTTATGCAATAAAGGAATATCCCTCCCGTGTGGATATAGCACGACTTCTTGATAAATCTACCGAATACGATGATGTGGTATTTGTAACCTACTTTAACAGCGCACCCTATCTCGGACGTGAGATGCTGTCCGTTCGTATCATATCCATAATGGAAGCAATGCAGATGACAAACAAGATATCAACGGTAATGCATTTCGGAAATCCCTATATACTTGAAGATCTGCCGCATATTCCGAGGATCATCGTAGGCCCCGCAAGCACCGAGGCAACGGAAAGTGCGATAGCTGTTCTTGCGGGCGAGTATACCGCAAAGGGCGTACTTACTTATGATATAAAATTGAAATAAACTTTTGCCATCCCCGGTCACGCCAGATCGGGGACGTTTTATCATTTTTCGTTAAAAATATCAAAAACGGAAGAAATGGCAAAAAATAAGGAAATTTTGTGGTAGACAAAACCATAATACCGTGTTATAATCACAGTTAAAGATACAGAGTGCCGTAAAAAAGGAGATAAGTAATGAAAGAACTGAAAGAACTGAAATTTGAAGAACTGACAACAGAGCAAAAGCTCGGAATAGCGATGGTCGCCAACATAAATACTCTTGATAATGAAAGTGCCCCCTATACTCTCGAGCTTATAAAAAAACGCTGTGTCGGTGCGGTATGGGTAAATCCTACTCCCGGAAAATACGAGGAGGTCATCGCAAAGGTCAAGGAAGCGGCGGATTACCCGATACTTATCATGTGCGATGCCGAAAGCGGCATAGGAGATTACAAAATAGGCAGACACAATGCTCTGGGCTGTACGGGAAGTGATGAGCTTGCATATACATTCGGTAAGATTACGGGTGTTACCGCAAGAAAAATGGGTTATAATATAGTCTGCAACCCGATACTTGATCTTGCCGACGGCAACAATCAATGCGGCATGAACTGCAGAAGCATGGGCAATGACAAGGAAAAGGTGGCAAAACTTGCGGCGGCAGAGGTACAGGGAATGCACGACGGCGGCGTACTTGCCGTAGGTAAGCATTACCCCGGAATGGCGAGAATACCGCAGGTGGATACCCACATGGCAGAGGGCTGTGCTACCGATACCGAGCAGGAGCTTCTTGATTATAACCTCTATCCTTATAAGTATCTAATAGACAGAGGACTTCTTGACGGAGTTATGACCACCCATTCAAAGTTTGTAAATATTGATCCGGACTATCCTGCGAGCCTTTCAAAGAAGGTGATAAGCATCATCCGCGAAAAGCTCGGTTTTGAAGGCTTCTGCGTAACGGATGCACTTTCAATGATGGGCGTTGTCGCAAAGTACGGCAAGACGGAAAGTAAGGGACTTGCAATAGAGCAGGGTAACGACCTTGCACTAACATGGTGCGATAACAGAGAGGGCTATGCCGCCCTTCTTGAATGCTACGAAAAGGGCATAATCTCCGATGAGGCACTTGACGCGGCGGTAAAGCGTGTTCTTGCAACACAGCATAAGGTGTTTGAGATGCAGCCAAAGTACGATGAAATTACAGATGATGATCTCGAAGGTCTTGCAAGCATCAACAAAGATTCCATTTTTGCAAAAACCGATGACGGTGTTTCCGTTTCCATACCCGGGGACAGCAAGAACTTTTTCGTGGTACTGTCTCCCAACGAGCTTGCCACAAACAACGAAGGAACGCTTGACGTCGATCCCAACTACAACGGCTGGTACAATCCGGCAAACATCGTTAAAAAGATTGAGGAAATGTTCCCGAATTCAACCTCCTTCGTTATAAGTGAGTTTCCTACAGCATCACAGAATTCACGGGTGTTGGACAGAGCTTTCGGATATGATAACGTAATTTTCATAACCTTCTTCAACAGTGCGGCGTGCATCGGTGAGGAGCGTTTTACACCGAGAATAATATCGCTTATAAATGCAATGCAGGTATCGGACAGAATATCTACCGTGATGCATTTCGGAAATCCTTATGTGCTTGAGGATCTGTCGCATATTCCGAGAGTAATTATAGGTACAACCTCTAAGGAAAGCCTTGACAGTGCATTTGATGTGCTCGCAGGTAACTATCCCGCAAAGGGCGTGCTTACATATGATATAAAGCTTAAATAATTATATAGAAATAATTATGAGAATAATTCTATGAAAAGTGGAAAATTTTATGTTGACAGTACATTCTCTTTGTGTTATATATTAAGTAATATTAAGATGAAATTCAAGTGGAGACTCCATTGAGAGAACGTAAAAAAGCTTGCTGTACAGAGATTTTAAAAACTTTGTTTTTTGATAAAAGTGTTTTGAAATCTGCGTTGACGGCAAAATGTGTATATGCTATACTCAAAGTGTTTATACCGGTTTTTGACCGGCATATTCGGAATCCGATATTTCAATTAATATGTACAGACTATTGCAAATTTATTTTGATTAAAGATTTGAAAATTACACAAAGGAGAAAACGGAATGAAAGAAATACGTGAACTCAGATTTGAAGACCTGACACTTGAGCAAAAGCTCGGCATGGTAATGGTAGCAAGCGTCAGAAGCAAGGAAAGCGTCGATTTTACACTCGAACTTATAAAGAAGCGTGCAATTGGTGCCGTGTGGATATTCAAGTACTGTGACTATAACAAGGACGAGGCAAGACAAATACTTCAGGCGGCAGCGGATTACCCGATTCTGTTTTTGTCGGATGCCGAAAGCGGAATGGAACCGCATCTCATCGGACGACATAATGCCCTTGGTATGACGGGAAGTGAGGAGCTTGCATATACTTTCGGCAAAATCACCGGAATCGAAGCGAGAAGAAAGGGCATAAATGTTGTCGGAAATCCTCTTCTTGATATGGTTAACGGTAATTCCGTGTGTGCCGCAACAGTACGGTGTATAGGCGGAGATAAGGAAAAGGTAGCAAGACTTGCGGCGGCGGAAGCACAAGGAATGCACGATGCGGGTGTTCTCACAATAGGTAAGCATTATCCCGGTAAAAGTCCCGCAACAGCACATCTTGATGAGCATATGATTGAAACCTGGTCGGAGGATACCGCAGAGGAGCTTCTTAAATATAACCTTTATCCTTATAAATATCTCATTGACAGAGGACTTCTTGACGGCATTATGGTAGAGCATACACGTTTTACCAACATTGACGATAAATATCCGGCGTCCCTTTCAAAGCCCGTTATTGATATTATCAAGGATAAGCTTGATTTTAAGGGCTTCTGCATAACTGATGCACTTGAAATGTTCGGTATCATTACAAACTTCGGAAGAACAGACTCGAAGGGGCTTGCCCTTGCCGCAGGAAATCATCTTGTTCTTGGCTGGCAGGATGCAAAGCTTGATTACGAGGCACTTACCGAATGCTATAATAAGGGCATTTTTACCGACGAACAGCTGGACGAAGCGGTAAAGAAGGTTCTCGAGCTTCAGCACCGAACAATGATTGCACCGAAAATTCCGGAGATAACAGCGGAAGACGAAGAAAAATTCAAAAGAATAAACAAGGATTCAATATATCAGAGAGCGGACGACGGTGTTCCTACTTATATTGACAAAAATTCAAAGCCACTCTTTATAGTTCTTACGTCTATACATACAAAGAATGACCAGGGAAAGCTTGATGTCGACACAATGACGCATCATTGGTATAAGCCCGAGAATATAATAAAGCGTCTTGAAACAGAGTATCCCGGCTGTACAACCTATGCAATTTCCGAATTTCCGGATGCCACCGACATAGAGCGTCTTCAAAACGTAGTACTTGACTTTGATAATATTGTTTTTATATCTTATTTCAACAGTACTGCAGGCATAGGCAGAGAAAGGTTTACACCCAGAATTATTTCGGTTCTTGAGGTGCTTCGGCTTTCAAAAAAGCTTAATACATTGGTTCATTTCGGTAATCCCTTCGTGCTTGAGGATATTCCTCATGTTCCTCGACTTATTATCGGACCGTCGGGAGAAATGGCGGTAAATGCGGGACTTGATGTTCTTTTCGGCGATTATCCCGCCAAGGGCGTGCTTACCTACGATGTAAAACTGAAATGAAATACCGAATTCCCCGGTTTCCATCGGGGAATTCTTTGTTGTATAACGAAAACCACCAGCAGTGCTGGTGGTTCCAAAAAGCTTTAGCTATGCGTAGAAAAAACACCTCCTTTGATGTATAATAAAAATGGTCTGCCAACCAAAAATAAAAACATCAAAGGAGGATCAAGTCGTGAAACTTGACACAGATAGTTTAGCACATACGCAATGGAATTGCAAGTACCATATAGTATTTGCGCCAAAATATCGAAGACAGATAATATATGGAAAGATCAAAGCAGATATAGGAAATATGTTGCGGAGATTATGAATACAAAGGAGTAGAAATAATAG
>SVQR01000097.1 GCA_015065225.1 Oscillospiraceae bacterium
TCAACTGCGGCTTTATTGTACATTTCGATTTCGGAATTTCTCTGCTCTCCCATAGCAACTTTACGGTTGGGATGAACGGGCGTTGTGGTTGCAAAAAACACTTTTGCTCCGGTAGAGAGAAGAATCTTTGCAGTTCTTTCAAGATATTGAAGGTATATGGGAAGGGGCGTTCCGTTCTCCTCCTCACCGTAAAAGTGTCCTGTATCCCAGAGACCGTTGTTCCAATGGATGATATCAGGCTTGGGAAATGTGGGAAGCCAATGACGGAGAGTATTATGGGTATAGGCGGCAAAGCGGCAATTTTCGGAAGGACCGAAGACGTTATATTCCTCTCCGAGCTTTTCCGCTACTTTTTTCTGATAGAACATTCTTATTGAGTCGCCGAGAAGTAATACCTGTTTCATTTTATTGTCCTTTCCTGGAATACTATCCAAAAAAACATGATCTTTATTATCGTTTCTATTCTAACATCAAATGCATAATTTGTCAATTAAGTATCTGGTAATTTAATATAAGTATATTGACATTTTTCGCTGACGGATATAAATGTACGGGTACAAATATACACATTAAAGATACTTTGCTTCCAGATCATTTTTCAGCCGAAAAAAACATTGACATTTGAACTTTTAAGTGATATAATACACCTTGTATTCAGAAAATCGGAGGCGTTTCACGATGGATCTTGTTGCACAGATAATAGGAATTATCGCTATGGTTGTAGCGGTATCGTCATATCAGGTAAAATCCCAGAAAGGTATTGTATCCGTACTTATAATTTCAACCTCACTCTGGACATTACATTATTTTATGAAAGGACTTTATGTAGGTTCTTTGCTTAATCTTATGTGTGCAGTGCGCTCTGTAATATATTCAAAACGAAGCACCTGCAAATGGGCGGCAAGTGTTATATGGATATATGTATTCACCGCACTTTCCCTTGTGATTTACGCTTTGCAGTTTACTCTGTTCGGTGAAGAGGCAACACTCGGAAATCTCGCACTTCAGTTCCTGCCGCTTATAGGTGTATTTGCAACAAGCATAGGCTTCCGTGCAAAAACAGGCTTCGGTGTTCGTGCATCCCAGCTTATCAGCGGTCCAGTATGGTTTATTTATAATTTAATCGGAAATTCGATAGGCGGTGTTGTTACCGAAATTATTGCAACACTTTCCGTTATTATCGGTATTATAAGACATGATATTAAGGATTTGAAAAAGAAATCGGAAAAGTAATCAATACTGACGGAATTTTCAATACATATAAATTCAAGCAGACATCACACTGTCGGATGTCTGCTTATCTTATTTCCTGTTTTAGAATATAACGTGAGCAAGATGTCCCCCGCCTCTATAGGCGGCGGGTTCCATTTTCTCAATCAGCGGGGGATACAATCCCTCACTGATTGACAGGCAGCGTTGCTGCGAGAAAAAATTCGCAAAGCGAATTTGTTTCATGGAATAATTTGCAAAGCAAATTTTCCGCCTCTTGCCACGTTGAATGACGGGGCAAGCCCCTTATTGAACAAATTCCGAATCAAAAACAGTTACCCGGTTTGAATACCGTGTTCAAGAAACTTCCTTTATTAGTGACAAAAGTGCAAAAAAACGTGACATTTTTACCTTGATTTATCCCGGAATCCTCTGTATAATCAAAGTAACATATTTTGAATTTTTTATATTTCCGCCAAAGTCGGAACGGAGGATTATATGAAAGAATTTCAGAAAATTTTTCAGAAAAAATTCCAGAAACTTGATATGTACCCTCTCGGTTCAATAAAAGCCGAAGGATTCCTTAAAGAACAGCTTGTTATCGGTAAAGATGGTATGGCCGGTAACCTCTATAAGCTTGAACCGCAGATGATTGAAGCGCCTTATGTCAGGGATGCTTTTATCGACAAATGGAGTCCCGAGGAACAGATAGGCTGGCAGGCTGAAATATCCGGCAACTATTGGTCGGGATATATTATGCATGCTTTTACGCTGGATGACAAAGAGATGATAGAAATTGCGACAAAATGGGTGGATGATATGCTGAAAACCCAATGCGAAGATGGTTATCTCGGAACTTTCAGACATGAAAACGACAATATTTATGATGACTATAATCCCATGAATTCCTGTGCATACAGAGGACTCATTGCTTTTTATGAAGCAACCGGCAGAAAGGATATACTCGATGCTTTGTACCGTACCCATCTGTGGTTCTGCGATAAGTGGGCAGGAGACAAAAAGACGGTTTATGCAGGTCAGTCCATCATCCAGACAATGATTCCCATGTATCAGCTTACGGGAGAAAAAAGATTCGTTGATTTTGCCGTTGACTATCTTGAATTTATTGTCAGCCACGATATTTTCAAAAAGTCATATGTGGAAATGCTGGAGAAGGATCTTATTTACCTTGCAGACCACTCTGCGGGCATTGCTCACGCCATGGCATATCCCGCACTTGTATATTCCGCGACGGGCGAAGAAAAGTATCTCAATGCATCCGTCAGAAGAATAAAGCAGGCGCTTGAAAAGATAGTACATATTACAGGAGGTTTCTCTTGTGCTGCGGAATATGCAGCTCCAATCTCTTCAACTGCAGAATATGAGTACTGCAGTTTCACCTTCGGGCTTGAATCCTATGCACGTATGTGTTATATCACGGGGAATCCCATGTACGGCGATGAAATGGAAAAGATATTCTACAATGGCGCACAGGGCGGAAGAATGAAGGACGAAAAAGCCATTGCCTATCTTACAGCACCAAATCAGATATTTGCAACGGAGAAATCCTCCACATTTGCAGGTGATGTTCAGGTTTATGCCCCCTGTTATCCTGTTGCCTGTTGTCCCGTAAATGCTGTGGCAATCGTTCCGGAATTTATAAGAAGCATGCTCATGCACGATAATGACGACAATGTTTACGTTATGGCGTACGGTCCGTGTAACCTTAATTATAACGGCATTTCTCTTACGGAAAAAACTCTCTATCCTTTCAGAAACAGCGCAGAATTCATAATAAACTGCGACAAAAAGTTTGCACTCAATTTAAAAATCCCTGCATGGGCAAAGGGATACGCAATTACCGTAAACGGAGAAACCGCAAATATTCAGGCGAAAGACGGGTTTGCAGTTCTTGAAAGAAAATGGTCGAATGGCGACAAAGTCGAGGTGACATTCAAAGCGGAAGTGGAAGTTATAAAGATAGACGATTCCGACTACTGCAAAAAGTATCCGCTTGCAATAAAATACGGTGCGCTTGTATTTTCCTATCATATCCCCGAAGTATGGAAAGCCATTCCGGGAAATCCCGTAACTCCCCTGCCCGACGGATGGTCCTTCTATGAAGCAAGGCCGTTTTACCAAGAAGCCGACTGTGAAGATTTCCATGAAAGACTCGGAAGAAAACGTGAGCAGTTCAACTGGAACATTGTAGTTGACGAAAATCTTTCTCCCGAAGATATTACCGTTGAAGAAATAGAACCAAACGGATATGTGTGGAAAAATCCTCCGATAAAGCTTCATACAAAATGCTACAAAGCACTCTATCTCAATGCTCTTTATCCGCCTCGCACATACGAGCCTTTCGGTGATTATCAGGATGTATCGCAGGAGCTTCCTCTGACGCTTGAGCCTTACGGATGTACAAATCTCAGACTCACTTATTTTCATAAAACCAAGACACGGAAAAACTGATTTTGGTTTCATAATAAAATTATCCGCCTCCCAAAGAAGGAAGCGGATTCTTTTTGCAAATGACATCAAAAGCAGGGTTATTTAATTTTTCACAGAGCCTTGTCACACTCATGTATCATAAGAGCCACAACCTTTATCGCTTCAAGGAACTGATTTATTCTGAGTATCTCATCGCTCTGATGGGCATTGCCGTGACCTTCGGGAAGCTCGGGAATATCGTTTTTGATGTAGCTTGCCTGAGTTCCGATACTGAAGGCGTTTTTGAGGTATCTTGCATAGGTGCCGCCGCCCATGTAGAAGCCTTTGACTTCCGGATCGCCTGAGAGCTCGGAGTAGACTTTTTCAAGGCTTAAGGCTATCTTGTCGTCGCGGGGGATGGCGAAGCCTGCTTTGTTTTCCGTGATGCGTGACTTGGGGTATGCGGCAAGGAGCTTCCTTTCGAGTTCCTCTGCTGTAATGGCTGTGCAGTATCTTATGTCAAGTGCGATATCCGGTGTGCCGTCAGGAGAAAGGGCGCAGATGCCGTTTACCGCTGTGAGCTTGCCGAACCATTCATCACTGCAGGCGATACCGAGGTCTTCTCCGTAGAAGTCTCCTGTAAGGGATGCTATCTTTGCAAGGATATCACGGTCGTTTTGACAGAGCTTTTCGCATTTGCAAAGGAATGAGGCAGCGACGTTTGCGGCGTTTGTTCCGCCTTCGGGACTTGCTGCGTGTTTGGGTGTTCCTGTGGCGTTGACAATTATGGATGTATCGTCTTTGGAGACGGTTATTCTTTCTGCGGCTTTGGCTTTTTCCGTTATTTCGAGGAAGAGCTCGTGGTTGTATTTTATTTTTACAAGGAGCTTGTCAAGCATGATATTGTATGCGGTTCCTCCGCAGAATTCGGTTATTTCGCTGAATCTTCCTTCCGGGATCATATGTGCGCGGCAGATGCCCTTTTCACCGAAGCATACAGGGAAATCTGCATCCGGGACTATGCTTACATCCGGCATTTTGTTTTCCTTTGCGTACTGTTCTATGTCTGCCATTCCGCACTCTTCGTTTGAGCCGAGGAATACGGATATTTTGCTTTTTGGTGCAAGTCCCGCATCGCACAGGAGCTTTACGGCGTAGATCGCTATTGCGACGCCTGCTTTATTGTCTTCAACGCCTCTGCCTATAAGAACGTCACCGTGTTTTATCGGCTCGAAGGGTTTTGTATATATCCAGTCCTCGGGGGATACGGGAACGACGTCTGTATGGGCGAAGATGCCTATTGTCTTTTCGCCGTTTCCGAATTCTGCAAGTCCGTAACTGCCATCGGAGCTTACCTTGGCGTTGAAGCCGTGATTATTCATTATTTCGACTGCGGCATCAAGGCATTTGCGGCAGGGTTTTCCGAAGGGGGCGTTTTCTGCGGCTTTCTCCATGATGGAGGGGTATCTTGCAAGGTCGAGTATTACGTTTAAGATCTCTTCTTTGTGTTCGGTGAGATATTTGTCCATTTTTGCTGTTATATCTTTATACATCATGTTTTCCTTTCATTGTCCGATTTTTTGCTTTTGTCTGTTGTCGGATTATATTGTACCCTTTTTTGCGTGGAATGTCAATAGATATTGATTGGAAAAAATGATGCATATTTCTTTTTTTGACGTAAAAGTGTTCATAAAGATATGGTATACTTTAGATGACATTGTTGCGGAGGTGATATTTTGCCGCTTTTTGTTGTAAAGCAGGATATTACAAAAATGAAGGTGGATGCTGTGGTAAATCCCGCAAATCCTACACTTCTCGGTGGCGGTGGTATTGACGGCGAGATACACAGAGCAGCCGGTGAAAGGCTTCTTGAAAAATGCAGGACTCTCGGCGGATGTGCTACCGGTGATGCAAAGATTACAAAAGGGTATGATCTGCCTGCAAAATATATAATACATACTGTAGGTCCTGTATGGCAGGGCGGTGATTGCGGCGAAAGGGAGCTTCTGGAAAGGTGCTATCGAAATGTTCTCGCTCTTGCCGCATCAAAGAGATGTCGTACTCTGGCGATTCCCGTGATATCTTCGGGTGCTTACGGCTATCCTTCGGAGCAGGCGGAGGAGATAGCAAAGCATGAAATACTCAGCTTTATTGACCGTCATGATGATGTTACAGTATATCTTGTCATGCGTGAGCGCAGGTCTGCGGAAAAGAACAGACTGTATTCTCAGATTGAGTATTTCATGATGCAGAACGGTATTTCAGGGACAGACAGCATTCCCGACGGAATGTTTGCGACTTTTGGTAATTGTGCAAATGTTGATGTCATGCCGATGGCAGCTTATGCTCCTGTGCCCACGGAGGCAAAGGCAAGGGGAGCGGTGTACTCCGGAAAGAGGAAAACGGGACTTAAAAAAGGTTCTCTTGCGGAATCAATGGCAGATATGTGTCGGAATGAGAGCAGTCTTGAGGATATGCTGAAGAACCTTGATATGAGCTTTTCCGAGACTTTGCTCAAACTGATAGATGATTCCGGGATGACGGATTCCGAATGCTACAAAAGAGCAAATATTGACAGAAAGCTGTTCTCCAAAATACGCAAAGATAAGAATTACCGACCGTCAAAGTCTACGGTGCTGGCTTTTGCGATAGCATTAAAGCTTGATCTTGATGATACGAAGATGCTTCTTGAAAGGGCGGGATTTGCACTGTCACCGTCAAGTAAGTTTGATGTTATAATACAGTATTATATAACTAACGGTATATATGATGTGTTTGAAATAAATGATGCTCTGTTTGCATTTGATCAGAATCTTCTCGGAGCATAATGAAAGGAACGAAAATGGATAATTTTACGATAAGAAGTGCATACGAGCATGAGGTGGGGGACATACTTGATTTTATCCGTCAGCTTGCGGCGTATGAGAATCTTCAGAGTGAGGTCGTAGCCACGGAAGAGATGCTTCATGAGTGGATATTCGCAAGGCAGAATGCTGAGGTGTTGTTTGCGCTTGAGGGGGATAAGAAGGTCGGATTTGCCTTTTATTTCCACAATTTCTCCACTTTCCTGGGGAGAAGTGGACTTTATCTTGAGGATCTGTTCGTTCTTCCCGAATACCGTGGAAAGGGTTACGGCAAGGAGCTTTTGCGGACTCTTGCAAGGATCGCGGTTGAGCGCGGATACGGCAGGATGGAATGGAGCTGTCTTGACTGGAATGAGCCGAGTATTGCTTTTTATCGCTCGCTTGGGGCTGTTCCCATGGATGAGTGGACCGTGTACAGGCTTGAAGGAAAGACTCTTGAGGATGTGGCGGGAGTTGGAGGATTTGGATTCTGATATTTTGTGTACGGTTAACAGTTAACTGACATATAAAAGGTGAGATATGAAAAAAGGACTTATACTTGAAGGCGGTGCGATGCGTGGTCTTTTTACCGCCGGGATACTGGATGTATTTCTTGAAAATGATATTGAGTTTGACGGGCTTGTGGGTGTTTCCGCAGGAGCTGTCTTTGGGTGCAATTATAAATCACGTCAGATAGGAAGGACTCTGCGATATAATCTTAAGTATTGCCGTGACAAGAGGTACTGCTCGTTCAGGAATCTTCTTTTTACGGGGGATATGTATGCGAAGAAATTCTGTTATTATGATATTCCCGAAAGGCTGGATGTGTTTGACAGGGAGACCTTTGAAAGTAATCCCATGAAGTTTTATGTCGTTGCGACGGATGTTGAGACGGGAAAGCCTGTGTACAGGAGCTTCGACAAGGCAGACGGTGATTGCATTGAGTTTATGAGGGCTTCGGCTTCCATGCCTTTTGTATCGAGGATCGTTGAAGTGTGCGGTCACAAGATGCTTGACGGAGGTATTTCCGATTCTGTTCCGCTTGAATTTTTTGAAAAAGAGGGATATGACAGGAATATCGTTATCACCACCCGTGAGAAGGGGTATGTCAAGGAGAAGAATCAGCTTTCATGGCTTGGCGGTATAATGCTGAGGAAATATCCGAATATGAGGAAGGCTATCGAGGAACGTCATCTTATGTACAACAAACAGGCAAAGTACATTGAGGAGCGTGAAAAAAGCGGTGAGGTATTTGTTATACGTCCGGAAAGACCTCTGGAGCTCAAGCACGCGGAGCATGATCCCGAAAAGCTTCAGGCTGCGTATGATACCGGGCGGGAGCTTGCGCTGAAGAAGCTGCAGGATGTAAAAAATTTTCTTGGGGAAGACAAATGATCCTCTCTTGAAAATGTCGCTTGTCATGCGACCACATGACCTATGTAATACGTTATAATAATGACCGTAAGGAAGAAAGTCCTTGCGGTTAAATTTTTTATAACAGAAAGGAAGTATAGGCATGAGATTTTTTGGAAGAAAAGACAGAGAGGTAAACGTAAATGTACAGGAGAACACCGAATCGAAGAAAGCGGTAAAGAATAAGAACGGGATCTGCGAACTTGTATTTATACTTGACAGGAGCGGATCTATGTCGGGACTTGAAAATGACACCATCGGCGGTTTCAATTCACTTATCGAAAAGCAGAAGAAAGAGGACGGAATGTGCTATGTTACAACGGTGCTTTTTGATCATCTGAACGAGAAAGTACACGACAGAGTCGAGCTTTCAAAGATCACACCCATGACGGGCGAACAGTATTATGTAAGGGGTAACACGGCACTTCTTGATGCTGTCGGAGATACGATCGAGCATATTTCAAAGATACACAGGTACATAAGAAAAGAGGATGTTCCCGAAAGGACCATGTTTGTTATAACCACAGACGGTATGGAGAATGCCAGCAGAAGATATACCGCAGAAAAGGTAAAATCCATGATAAAGTCGAAGAAGGCTGAGGATGATTGGGAATTCCTTTTCCTCGGAGCGAATATTGACGCTGTAAGTGCGGCAGAGAATATAGGTATCAATGCGGACAGAGCCGTAAGATTCCACAATGATGCGAAAGGCACGGCTGTGAATTACAGTACCGTATCATGTGCGATATCCGACTTCAGAGCTTGTGCGCCGATGGCTGCAAATTGGAAGGAGGATATTGAAAAGGATTACAAGTCGAGAAATACGAAATGATCTAAGAAATCTGTAAATGCAGGATAATAATACACACAAAAAGACCGGAGAGTGTTGTTTGCTCTCCGGTTTATCCTTTATTGAGTTGTGTATTATTCGGCTGTTGCCTGTTCTGCTTCGACGTCTTCCTTGATGGAGCGGAATACATCGTTAAGGTCTTTCATTGTGATATTACCGTCGTTGTCGCCGTCGGCGATGACACCTTTGCCGTAGTTGTAGTTGAGGTCATTTATACCTTGTGCCAGGTATTTCGCAAGAGTCTTGATATCGTTGTACTCTATCTTGCCGTTGGCGTTCATGTCGCCGTAGAAGATATAGCGGTATCCGCTGCCGCTGAAGAAGCTGTTGCCGATGGAACCCTTTGTAACAACGTATGTTGCCGATGCGCTTGTGCTTCCGAATGCGGTGGATGCGATGGCGGTGAGGTTATTCGGAACAGTTACATATGCAAATTCAAGATTGCCGTATCCGCCCTCGGCGATGGTCTTGACTGTGTCGGGGATTCTGTAGTAATAGATAGCACCGATCTCGTCGGGAGTCTGACCGAAACAATTCCAGAAGGAGCCTACATTAACATTTGATATTTCACCTACATCGAGATAGTAGAGTCTTACGTCGTTCCAGAAAGCACATTCGCCGATGGTTGTGAGATTGCTTGCTTTGGAGCTTGTGTTTTTAAATGTTTTAAGCTCGGGGCAGTTTGCAAAGGAGCAGAAGCCGATGCTTGTAAGTCCGCCTGCGTATTCGACTGTTTTAAGGGATGTACAGCCTGCGAATGCCATATCTCCGACTGTTGTACAGGTTGCGGGGAGGGTTATGGATTCAAGGTTTTTGCAGCCGTAGAAGGCGTTGTTGCCGACAGTTACAAGTTTGTCACCGAGGTCGATGCTTGTGATGTCTTTTCCGAAGAAGGCGTCTGCTATTGCCTTTGTGCCGGAGGGAACTTTCACTTCCGTATCTGTTCCGTTGTATTTGACAAGCACGTTGGCAAACATTACAAATTCATTTGTCTGTTCGTCCATGTAGGGAGTAAGTCCGAATACGGAAGAACCAATATCGGTAAGCGTTGTCTGTTTTTCAAGGTTTGCTACATTTGTAAGCTTTGGACAATAGTAGAAGCAGTTGTTGCCTATGGACTTTATCTTTGCACTTGTATTGAATGTAACTATATAAAGCTTTGGACAATATGAAAAACAGTTCTCACCTATTGAGGTAAGGTTTGTTGCAGTAGCGAATGTTACTGTCTCTATTTTCTGATTTCCGTTGCAGAAACCGTCTGCGATGGCTGTTACGTTACAAGTAGTACTTCCGGATTTTACGGTTGCGGGGATAACTACACCTCTTGCTGCATCAGTAACACCGATTGCAGTGGCAGTCTTTTTGGAAGTATCACATTCATATATGATAACACCGTTGGTTACTTCGGTTATTGCCATAAGCTCCGCATCTTCGGAAAGAACTGCTTCTTCCGCAATCGCTTCTTCGGCGGCGGTTTCCGCTTCCTGTGCACCGACAAGTGCTGTGGATGAGAAAATCGAGAGAACTGCGAGGCTCATGCATAATAGCTTCTTAAAATTCATATTCTTTTACCTTTCAGAAAAAATTATTGCAGTATAATACATCATATTAATCTTACCATAGTTTTTGTATCTTGTCAAGAAAAACTCTGCCATATACATTAACAAATAACAAAACAAATGTAAAAATTCCGATTTTTTGGATAATATTCAACAATACAATTGAATTGTGGTGAAAAAGGTGATATTATATTGATGATCATTATGAAAAGAGGTAGAATAATGGAACTGAAGATCGAAAGGGGAAGACCGTTGGATGAAGGCGGCAGGCTTCCTAAAGAGATAAAGGTTTATGATTATCTCGATAAGCTTGGAATAGAATATGACAGGGTGGATCATCCGGCATATGATACGATGGAGGATTGTACCGCCACGGATGAGCTTCTGGGTGTCGGCACTGTAAAGAATCTTCTTCTTTGTAATTCCCAAAAGACGGAATTCTATATGCTCCTCATGCCTGCGGACAAGAAATTCAAGACCAAGGAGCTTTCAAAGCAGATCGGCTCGGCACGTCTTTCCTTTGCGAGCGGTGAGCTTATGGAGCAGCTTCTTGATATTACGCCCGGATCTCTGACGGTACTGGGACTTATAAATGATGAAGAAAAGCGTGTGAGGCTTCTTATTGACAGGGATGTTCAGGCAAGTGAGTACATTGTGGCACATCCTTGTATCAACACTTCAAGCCTTAAGATAAAGACAGAGGATATTATGAAAGTGTTTTTACCTTCTCTTAAAAGAGAGCCTGTTTTTGTTGAGCTTTTCGGTGAGGATTGACGGATATGATACTTTTTAACAGTGATTACACCGAGGGTGCACTTCCGGAGATAATTGATGCCCTTGTGAGAACGAATATGGAGCAGACCGTGGGATACGGTGAGGATGACTACTGTGCCGCGGCACGGGAGTACATCAGGAGAGACTGTGAAGCTCCGAATGCTGATGTTCATTTTATTGTAGGCGGTACACAGACAAATCTCCTTATAATCTCTTCGGTACTTCGTCCGCATCAGGCGGCGGTATGTGCGAAAAGCGGGCATATCAACACTCATGAAACAGGTGCGATAGAGGCAACGGGACATAAGGTCATAACGGTGGAGGGCGAGCTTGGAAAGCTGAGTGCGGCAGATATTCTCAAGGTTTACAAGACGCATTACGAGGACGAGACACATGAGCATATTGCTCAGCCAAAGCTTGTTTATATATCACATCCGACGGAATGGGGAACGCTTTATACGAAAAAGGAGCTTATGGAGATATCCAAGGCGTGCAGAAAGTGCGGATTCTATTTGTATCTTGACGGTGCAAGGCTGGGATACGGACTTTGTGCAACGGGGAGCGATCTTACACTTCCCGATATTGCCGAGTGCTGTGATGCATTTTATATCGGCGGCACGAAATGCGGTGCGCTGTTCGGCGAGGCTGTGGTAATTTCCAACAGGGATCTTTGCGAGGATTTCAGATACTGCATGAAGCAGAAGGGTGCGATGCTT
>SVQR01000098.1 GCA_015065225.1 Oscillospiraceae bacterium
GTCAGCCGGTACAAAATAGAGCTTAGGATTCTTTTCGCCGATGATCTCTGTGAGACTCTTTTCGGCTGTGCTGTCCATCATGTACTGTGTAGCACCGCTTGCTCCGAGCTTTGTGAGAGTGTTGCCGAGCTTCTGGATGTAGGTGTTACCTTCAAATGCGGGCATCCATGCGATGTTGCCGTAGCCGGCATCAACTGCATTTACTCTGTCAAGAAGGAATACGTTATCCTTGATGAGGAAGTCTTCAGCATGGTTGTTGTGGTGATCCCAACCCTTGATGGATGCGGCTCTTGAAGGAGCGTAGCCCCAACCGTAGCCGGAACGGGAGAGAAGGTTGCCGATGTAATTGATGTTCTTCATAAGTCTTACTGTATTGGGTGTATCTGCGATACCCATGAAGTACTCGATGTTGTAGATACATCTGTCAATTACGTTGTTTGTAAAGTAAACATTCTGTTCAACACAGTTTCCGCCGCCACCGAGCTGCTGCTGGTGTGTGATACCTGCGTCGTAGCACTGGTATACATAGCAGTTATCTATAACAAAGTTGTCACACGCACCGTATACTTCGATACCGTTACCGAATCTTGTCATGGTGCCGTTGTTTGTATTCTGTGCAGAACCGCCGATGTATCCGATTTCCATGTTGGTGAACTTAACGTTTGTACCGTTGCTGGATATACCGTGAGAGCCTGCATAGAACAGTGCGATGTTGTCAATCGTGGTATTGGCATTATTCTTGATACCGTGACCTCTGTAGCAGAGCTCGATCGTATCATATACCTTACCGGGGTTACCTGCGCTGCATCTTACATAAAGGGTGGACTTATCCATGTTTGCTACATTGCCGTTTACTTCAGTAAAGAGGGACATGAAGTAGTTATCGTCCTTGAGATGTGTTACGGGATCAAAGATTACATTGCCGACATATGTTGCATTGTCCCTGTATTTAACGCCTGCTGTGAACTTTTCGATAGTCTTGTTGCCGTTTACAACGATGTTACCAACGTCGGGAACTTCTCTTGTATACTTCCAAAGGTCTGTTGTACCCTCAACAAGTGTCCAGAGGGATTCATCGGCAACGTCACCGTGGATGTTAGCGTTGATGATCGGCTTTGCACCTGTGCCGTAAGCAGTGAGAATTGTGCCTGCCTTTGTTGAGAATCTTTCACGCCACATATCGCCACGCTTCAGGAGTACCGCATCGCCCTTGACAGCGAGATTCATAGCCTTTGTTACAGTCTTGAATGCTGTAGCTTCGGTAAGACCGTCGTTATTGTCGTCACCTGTGGAGGAGGATACATAGTACTTCTTGCCGGTGATACCGGAGAGATCCATGTTGGGAGTGTTCTTGATTTCTTCCGTTCTCTTATCAATAAGTGCGGAGTATTCGTCCATTGCCTTTTTGCCTGCTTCAAGGTCTGCTGCGAAACCGTCTGCTGTGATAGCACCGTCATTTACGTACTTCCAAACTTCCTTGCCGTCTTCTGTGATGCAGGAAATGTGGGTTACGGATGCATCAATGATGTCAGCGAATGCCCAGTGATCGGGAGTTACATCCGAGAACTTTGTCTTTGCGCTGTCGTAAATGCCATCTGCTGTGGGCTTCTTGCCGTATGCGTTGTTGATGACCTTTACAACCTCAGCTCTTGTGATAGTAGCATCGGGCTTGAAGGAGAATGTGCCGTCACCGTTTGCGTAGCCGTTTACAAGACCTGCCTTGCCTGCAGCTGCAATAACCGCTGCTCTGGGATGATCTGCCGCAACGTCTGTGAATGTGCCGTTCTTGCCTGCATCTGTAAGGAGTCCCATGTTATATACAAGCTCTACGAACTCTGCTCTTGTGATGTTCTGATTGGGAGCAAATGTACCGCTGTAGGACTTCAGATAACCGAGGCTTTCAACATAAGAGATGTACTTATGATACCACTGATCGGAAGGAACATCGGTAAATGCTGTTGTCTTATCTGCGGGAACCTTTGCATCGCCACCTGCAACAAGTCTTGCAACTATTGTACAAGCCTCTGCTCTTGTCATGTTGCCTGCAATACCGAATGTGCCGTCGGCATAGCCGTTGATGAAGCTTTCGTGGTAAGCCGCACCTGTGCTCTTTTCAGGGATAGCGATGATCTTGCCTACATAGATTCTGTCATTCTCGCTCATCTTCTCAACGCTGTTGTCGCCGAGAGGATAGATGTGAGCCTGCATGATGTTTGGTTCGTTTACAAGATTGAACTTTGCTTCTGCGGGAGTCATATCAAAGGATGCAATCGCCCATCTGCCTTCAATGATAGGATCGCGGGATACTGTATAAACAGGACCGTTGATACCGCCTCTGCCCATAATATTGAACTTTGCATGACCTTCAACGGGATTATCGGAGAGGTAGAGGTATTCGATCATTACCGTCTTGTAAAGCTCAAGGTTGATCTTTGCACTGCCGTAGCTCCAGCCGTCAAGGTTTATTGCCTTGCCCCTTGTAGAGGTTGTTGCGGGATTGGGAATAAATTCAACAACAGGTTTGCCGTCAAGTGAGATTATCTCCGCCTTTCCTGTGTCAACATTGTCACAGATACCGTTGAAGTAGGGAGCATAGTCGATAACTATCATATCCTTCGCTTCCACGATCTGCTTCCATATAACTTCGAACTGCATATCGGATTCCCCGAATGTAAATACTGTGCCGGGCTGTACCACATTCTGATTGTCGCTGCCTACCATCCAGCCGATTGCTTCAAAGCCTGCAGCTGTGTAGGGGATCTCGGGAAGTGCGAACTTTGTTCCGGGCTTACCTACGATGGGAGCAACGTCCTCGCCCTTGGCATTGACATAGGAATTCTTGAATATTGCCTTGAATTCTCTGTCCTTGAAGGGGCTTTCGTTTGTAAGTGTAATGTTATCAACATAGATAGCATCGCCGTTGCCGAAGTTGGAAGCCTTGAAATCACGTCCGCCTACGGAGAACTGCAAATGCTTCATGACAACGGAATCTGTGCCATATACACCGGAATTTGCAAGACCTTCGTACATATTGATAACTATCTTATGCCACTGACCGTCTGCGGGGAGTGCATCGGCGGATGTTACATAGGGTGCGCCCTTGATGTTTCCGTCGGTCGAGGAGAGGAATCGCATAACGGGATAGATCTCATCGTGGACACCTGATGTAAACTTCATATCTATGGTCATGTACTTGTACTTGGCGATATCAATACCGAAGGACTCGGCACCGTAGCCGTCGATTGTGAGGAAATCATCGTTTGCGGGAGTGTTGCTTACAGTGAACTTAACTACTTCATTGTCGCCTTCTTTTACAACCTCAACAGCACCTGTGTCCTTGTGGTCGCAGATGCCTCTCTGCATCTTTGTGTAGTCAAGCACCTTGTCTTCCGCATTGAATACGGGACCTGCGGAAACGGATGTGTCGGAGCCTGAGCCTGTAGCATCGCTTGTAAAGGATGCTTTGTTAGAGAATACCAGCTTTGAAATATAGATAGCATCGCCCGCACCGAAGGATTCAGCCTTATACTTTCTGCCGCCAACGGAGAACTGTACGTGGTTGAGTATTGCGGGAACTGCTGCATTGAACTTACCTGCAAGACCGTTACCTATATCAAAGGTTACAGTCTGCCATGTGCCGTCAGCCTTGAGTGCATTCTTTGCATCGAGGTAAGGAAGACCTTCGATATTACCGTCCTTTGTGGAAAGGAAGCGGAGAACGGGTGTAATATCAGCGAGCTTTGAGGATGTAAACTTCATCTCTGCGTGTACATACTTGTACTTGGAGAGATCAATACCAAGCTCGGGAAGTCCGTAGCCGTCGATAGTAAGATAATCCTGTGCCGAAGCTGCGGGGTTTACTTCAAATTTCACAGTAGCACCGAGAGTGCTGTCCGTTACTGCGGTAACCTTGCCTGTATCCTTGCCGTCACAAATACCCTTCTGTACCTTTGTGAAAGGTATTGCAAGATCTGCCGCATCGGAAACGGCAGGATTTACTGTTGCCGAGGGAGCACCTGTGGATGTGGGCTTGCCGTTGTCTGTAAGTGCAAACTCGAGCTTGCCTGTATCGCCGAGACCGAGAGTTTTCTTGAGATCAATGGAAGAAACATTATCCAATGTATCTGCAAAGAACGCATAACCTGCGATATCGAAATATGTACCGCTTGTAAGGTTGTCCTTACCGATAACAGCTTCACCTACGGCAAAGCCCTGGATATGCGTAAGTCCGTCGAATACGCCGCCGTTGCTCGTTGCTGTTATAACGTCGTCTGCGGTAACTGTCGGAAGCCATACAACTTCCCATGTGCCGTCGCCCTTAACGGGAGAAGCCTTCTTTGTGATTGTGAGCTTGGGATCGTCACTTCTGTCACAGAACCTGACAGAGGGAACTGCGCCTGCCTTGTTTGTACGCATAACGATACCCATTGTCAAGGGAGTAGTCCACTGGAACTTGCCGTTGGCATCATGCCATGCAAAGTGCATCCAGTCGTTACTTTCCTTGGGAACAAAGTGATAATACACTATGTCGTTTGCCGTATCATGACCGAGAGAACCGGTCACGGCTTCGCCTACGAAGCCTGAAATTCCGGCATTTGCACGCAGAGCGTACACCGGATCTTTTGCCGCACTTGCGGTAAATGCAAATGCAGACACTGTCATAAGACAGGTGAGGATAAAGGATATCACTCTTTTTGTCTTTTTCATAAAATTTCTCCTTTCTTTCCTTACGAAAGATATTTTGACTTATTCATTTTACCACAATTCACTCTTAATGTCAATGTTTTTTTGTGCAAAAATATGTTAATTGGTAACTTTTTGACAAAGTCACATTACATAGGTATGCAGTATATGTCACGTTATTTTAACATAAACGGCTGTATTTGTAAATATCGGAAACAGACAAAATTATCGGGAATATGTCCCAAAAAGAAATAGCACCGAAAAAAATTATGTAAATTTTTGCGGATGTATTGTTTTTGATGTTATGGTGTGGTATAATATACCAACAATGCTTAATACTGTCGGAGGGAAAATTGAAACGACAAATATTGACTGCTTTGCTTTTTTCGGTACTGCTCTGCGGAATTCTCATTTCCTGCGGCAAAAAGGAAATAATTGTCAAAGGTGATTTATCCGGCGGAGTCGGAGAGCTTTCCATAGATGAAATATGGGAGATCGACGATAATTACACTCTTGTAAACGAAATGGGCTATTACCTTTCCGAAAAATGCAATTTCGGTGACAATGCGGAACGCCTTTCCGATGCCGAAAGAACAATCTATATCGTATATACTCTTGAGGGCGAGGTGAACAACGGCGGCTTCGCACAGTATTTCTATAATTCATCGGGAGATTTCGGATATGAGCTTGAAGCGGCATTCCAAAAGATTGGTGCGTCTGAAACCGCCGCAATATGTGCAAAGGCGACAGCGGTATTCGGCACAGATTACCCACAGGACAGATCGGAACGGCAGAATATCATGATGTCGGATGATAACGTGCATTTCGGTGATATATGGTCGGAGTGCGACAACGATTTCTTTGAGTATCCCGAAGACACGGCGGATATGATGTATAGATTTATAATGGATAATAAGAAGGATTTCTCGTAAAAACGAATCAGGGTGACAGAACATGAAAAAGACATATGTAACATCCATGCCCGATCATATCGGTGCATTCCTCAAGGCAAGCAGATGCTTCTCTGCTCTTGGGATAAACATAACAAGAGTGAGCTACAATAAAGCTGTGGACTCACATACACTTTTTATTGATGCCGAGGGTACTCCGGATCAGCTTTCCAAAGCAGACACCGAGCTTGCCGCGATAGGATATCTGCATAACGGGAAGCGTGATTCGGGTATCGTTCTCATCGAGTTTTGTCTGAAGGATGAGCCCGGAAGCGTCACAAATGTACTTGAGCTGATACACAGCTTCAATTTCAATATTTCCTATATAAGCTCCCAGGAGAACGGAAGCGATTATCAGTTCTTCAAAATGGGACTTTATGTTGAAGATCCGGACAGCATCACAGGATTCCTTGCGGAAGCGGAAAAGCTGTGCAGAGTGCGCATCATTGACTACAACAGCTCGGAAAAGGTCTATGACAACAGCATATTCTACAACACATACGTAAATGCTCTTCACAAGATGATGGGACTTCCTGAAAAAGTGCGTGACGAGCTTCTTGTTCACGTAAATCTTGCCATGCAGACTCTTGATGAGCAAGGACTTTCTCCTTACCGTACCTTTGACAGCATCAGCAGATTTGCAGAGCTTCTCTCAAAGGCGAAGGGGGACGGATTCAGCTGTAGGATCACGGAGCATACAATTTCGGAAAACACACATATCACCGTTATCGAGCCTCCCTGCGGAAGCAACACCGCCATAATCAACAGCAACGGAGAGTATCTCTTTATAGACTGCGGATACGCCTGCTACAGAGATGAGATGTCAAAGCTGATACATGATATCGTTCCTGACCTTGACAAGACAAAAAAGAGGATACTCATCACCCATGCGGATGTTGATCACTGCGGACTTCTGGAGGATTTTGACGAGATATACGCAAGTGCGGCAAGTGCGGAATGTCTCGGTCTCGAATACGAAGGCTCGGACGGCTTCAGGGAAAAGAATCCGCTTCACAGACCTTATATCAATATCTGCAAAGCTCTGACATCATATGTTCCCGTATCTCCGGAAAAGATAACAATACCGTGGGAGAAAAAGGAGCTTTCAAAACCGCTTACACAGATAGGCTTCTTTGATTTCGGCGAGCTTTCCTTTGAGGTATACGAAGGTCTCGGCGGGCATCTTCCCGGTGAAATAGTACTGATAGACTACAAGCACCGAATTGCCTTTACGGGTGATATCTATATTAATCTAAAAGGCATGACAGCACAGCAGGCGGAGTATAACAGATATGCACCGATACTCATGACAGGTGTCGATACGGATACGAAGCTATGCAAGGCAGAGAGAGAAGATATACTGAACAGACTCGGTGCGGGAAGCTGGCGGATATTCGGTGCACACGGAGGTATTGTTGATTATTCCGTCGGAAAACAGTGACAGAATAATAGGCGAACCGATAAAGAATACGGATAAAAAAGCGCAGCAAACACCTTGATGTCGGTCATAGCAGACACATCCCGGCAACGCAAGGCAAACAGCAAAGAATATACAGACAAATTTTGATTTTGGAGATTATTATGATAAACATCACATTTCCCTATGGAAAAGAAAAAATAACTCATTCCTTCAAAGAGGAAGAAGTCGCAGGCGTACTTACATCCGAGATAGAGGAGTATGTACCGAAAGCGAACGAGATCGAGCTTGTAAAGGCGGCTATGGCAGCACCTGTCGGTTCACCGAGGCTTTCCGAGCTTGCTCGCGGCAAAAAGAACATCACCATCATTGCAAGTGACCATACAAGACCTGTTCCCAGCAAGGTAATAATCCCTTATATGCTTGAGGAGATAAGAAGCACAAGTCCCGATGCAAACATTACTATCCTTATCGCAACAGGCTGTCACAGAGGTACTACCAAGGAAGAGCTTATATCAAAATTCGGCGAGGATATCGTTGCAAACGAGAATATTTATATCCACGACTGTGATGAGACGGAAAAGCTTGTAAATATCGGCACTCTCCCTTCAGGCGGAGAATGTGAGATAAACACCATTGCTTACAATGCGGATCTTCTTGTTGCGGAAGGATTTATAGAGCCTCACTTCTTTGCCGGCTTCTCCGGCGGAAGAAAGAGCGTACTTCCCGGCATCGCTGCAAGAAAGACGGTGCTTGCAAATCATTGTTCCGAGTTTATCGCTCACCCAATGGCAAGAACGGGCATACTCGATGGAAACCCTATACATGAAGATATGCTTTGGGCGGCAAAAAAAGCAAGACTTTGCTATGTTGTAAATGTTGTTCTCAACGCAGAAAAGAAGGTAATATATGCCGTCGCAGGTGATGTTGAGGCAGCACATAAAAAGGGTACGGATTTCCTTTTCGGTCTTTGCGGTGCGAATGCTGTCGAAGCGGATATAGCCATTTCCACAAACGGCGGCTACCCTCTCGATCAGAATGTATATCAGGCTGTAAAGGGCATGACAGCAGCGGAAGCAACGGTCAAAAAGGGCGGTGTGATAATCATGCTTGCAAGCAGTCTTGACGGTACGGGGGGAGATCACTTCTACCATCAGCTTGCAGACGAGAGCGACATATCAAAGACGATGGACACATTCCTTGCAAGAAAGAGAAGCGAAACAGTTCCCGATCAATGGCAATCGCAGATACTTGTAAGGATACTTCTTCACTCAACTGTCATTTATATTTCCGATATGCCCGATGATACGGTGGAAAAGATGCATATGATCCCCGCACATTCCATTGACGAAGCTCTTGCAAAAGCCAAAGAAATACTTGGCAAAAATGATGTAAGGATCGCTGTTATCCCTGACGGCATTGCCGTGATGGTAAGAAAATAATATATGACACTCGGAGAGCTTCGGCTCTCCTTTTTGTTTTGCGGCATGAATATGGATGCGTTCGTTATTTTTCTGTCAAAATTAACATATATCAAGAAAATTATTTTCACAAATTGTCGATAAAACACAAAAAATTATCAATTAACGTACAATATTCACCTTGACAATATCCTTAAAGTCTGTCATAATATTATATAATATGATTTCGGACAGATCTGCATTATCTAACAGTTGCGGACTTAAAGCTCATCTTATATTTCAAATTCATAATTCCGAGATTTCAAACACAAATAAAGAAAGGTACAAAAAGAATGAACATCTTAGTTTGTATAAAGCAAGTTCCCGGCTCATCCAATGTTGAAGTCGATCCGGTAACAGGCGTGCTGAAAAGAGACGGTGTAAAGAGCAAGCTGAACCCCTACGATCTTTACGGTCTTGAAACCGCCATTGCACTTACCGAAAAATTCGGCGGAGAGGTAGAGACCATAACCATGGGTCCACCTCAGGCAAAGAGCATAATAGTTGAATCCATTTGTATGGGCGCAAAGTGCGGTACTGTTCTTTCCGACAGAAAATTCGCAGGTGCGGATGTACTTGCAACGGCTTATACCATCTCTCAGGGCATAAAAAAGAGCGGTACATACGATCTTATAATCTGCGGCAAGCAGACAACCGACGGTGATACGGCTCAGGTAGGTGCGGAGGTAGCGGAATACCTCGGCATCCCCAATGTTTCAAATGTACTTTCCGTTGACGATGTTAAAGACGGAAAGGTATATGTTACAGCGTCACTTGACGAAAAGATAGTCAAAATGTCGGTGGCTCTTCCATGCCTTATTTCGGTAGACGGTGACATCAATTCACCGAGGCTTCCTTCTTATAAAGTGAAGCAGACCGTTACTGACGATATGGTGAAATTCATCTCCTTTGCGGACTTTGAGGATCAGGATGAGAAGCACTACGGTCTTTCGGGTTCCGCAACACAGGTCGAGAGGATATTCCCGCCGGAAAAGAACACAGAAAAAAGCTCCATCGAAGGCGATTCAGAGCAGCAGGCAGAAGGTCTGTTCGAGCTTATAAAGAGCAGAAAAATAATATAAGGAGGGGACAGAAATGGGTAGTCTTAAGATAAATCATGGCATGATAAACGCCGAAAAGGCACAGGAGCTCATCAAGCTTTGTCCCTTCGGTGCGATAAGCTATGAAAACGGAAAACTCGATATCTCCTCCGCCTGCAAAATGTGCAAGATGTGCGTTCGCCGCGGCGGCGGTGCGATAGAATATGTTGAAGAAGAAGCCGCAGGTGTTGACAAATCCCTCTGGAAGGGCATCTGCGTTTACGTTGACCATTACGGCGACAAGATACACAGAGTTACATACGAGCTTATAGGTAAGGCAAAAGAGCTTGCATCCGTTACGGGACATCCGGTATACGCGCTTGTTATCGGAGCAGGACTCGGCGAGGGCATAGAAAAGTTGCTTCACTACGGTGTTGACAAGGTGTTTGTTTACGACAGACCGGAATTTAAGGATTTCAGAATAGAGCCTTACACCGCGGCATTCCACGACTTTATTGAAAAGATAAAGCCTTCATCCATCCTTGTCGGTGCAACAAATCTCGGACGCCAGCTGGCTCCGCGTATCGCCGCAAGATGCAGAGCAGGACTTACTGCCGACTGTACCGTTCTTGAAATGAAGGAAAATACCGACCTTGTGCAGATAAGACCTGCCTTTGGCGGAAATATCATGGCACAGATCATCTCCACAAACACAAGACCGCAGTTCTGTACGGTAAGATACAAGGTATTCACAGAACCGAAGCCGGAAACGGAAGCTCACGGTGAGATAGTAAAGATGGATATATCCGAAAAAGCACTTATATCGGGAATAAATGTTATTTCCGGTGTTGATAAACCCAAGGATATAGATATCTCCGAGTCGGATGTAATAGTTGCGGTGGGCAGAGGAGCACAGAGTGAAGGCATGAGAGCGATGGCAAAAGAGCTTGCGGATCTTCTCGGCGGTGTAGTCGCCTGCTCAAGACCTCTTGTTGAAAGCAATATATTTGATGCCAAGCACCAGATAGGTCTTTCCGGAAGAACCGTAAAGCCGAAGTTCATTATAACCCTCGGTATCTCCGGTGCGGTACAGTTTGCGGCAGGCATGAAATCCTCCGATTGTATCGTTTCGGTAAATTCGGATAAGAATGCACCTATTTTTGATGTTGCACACTATGCGATAGTCGGTGATGTAAATGAGATAGTTCCGAAGCTTATCGCAAAGATAAAGGAGGCACAGGCAGATGTACAGTAAGGTCACTCTTGATGATATAAAGAAGCTCTCTGCCATTCTGGGCGAGGATAATGTAATATACGGCGACGCAATAAACCCCGACTACAGCCATGACGAGCTGGGCGGTATAGAAAAGATGCCGGAGGTACTTGTAAGAGTACACTCAACGGAAGAAGTATCCGAAGTCATGAAGCTCGCATATGAACGCACTATCCCGGTAACAGTCAGAGGAAGCGGAACGGGACTTGTTGGTGCGGCAGTACCGATAGAAGGCGGCATACTCCTTGAAACAACAGCCATGAACAAGATAATCGAGCTTGACAAGGACACTCTCACCGTCACCGTTCAGCCCGGTGTTCTTCTCATGGAGCTTGCGGCTTTTGCCGAAGAAAACGACTTCCTGTACCCCCCGGACCCCGGTGAAAAGTCCGCAACCATCGGTGGAAACATCTCCACAAATGCGGGCGGCATGAGAGCCGTGAAGTACGGTGTCACAAGAGATTATGTAAGAGCACTGACGGTAGTTATGCCAAACGGCGAAATACAGAAGCTGGGTGCAAAGGTCGCAAAGAACAGCTCCGGTTACAGCCTTAAAGACCTTGTTGTAGGCTCGGAGGGGACACTTTGCATCATAACCGAAGCGGTACTGAAGCTCGTTCCGCTGCCAAAGGTATCAATGAGCCTTCTTGTTCCCTTCCCGGACATGAAGAGTGCCATCGAAGCAGTACCCAAGATATTCCGTTCCAAGATAACTCCCACAGCTATAGAATATATGTCAAGAGACACCATTCTTTTCTCCGAAAGTTATCTCGGAAAGAAATTCCCCGACACAAAGAACGATGCCTATATCCTTCTTACCTTTGACGGCAACACC
>SVQR01000099.1 GCA_015065225.1 Oscillospiraceae bacterium
GGAGCTTGCTCGAGAGTCACGGTCTTCATCTCGTCTATAACGGAATTGTATACCTTCATCTCGCAGCTTCCGACCGTGATTGAAACGCTCAGAACATCCTTTGAAAGAGTGATACCTCCCGTTTCGCTGTTCCAGGAGACGGAGATGCCGCAGGATTCGGCGACAGGTCTTACCGGCACAAGGGTCCTTGAATTGCTGATGACGGGAAGAAGCCCGGAACTTATCTCGTTTCCGTCAACGAATATCTTTATTGAACCGTCGGGAGTCTGCGCAGACACGGCGGCCAAAAGGGACATCAATATTAAATATACTGTGGTCAACAAGAGAAAAAAGCTTTTCCGCATCTGTCCTGCAGTCCTTTCATCGTTTTTCGGTATACTTATCCGAATTATACGCTTACAGAATATCATAAATATCATCAAATATCAAATACAAACATGAAAAAAATTGTTACTTTTTATACAAAGTCATCGAAAAATGCGTCTCTCTTCACACAAAGCAGGATGCGGTATAGCCAATACGCACAAAGCCGTCGATATAAAATTGTGACATCCGACAAACATCCTTAAAGAGGTATATAGTGTATTGCCAAAAAAAGGAGAATATGTTATAATAAAAAGCGAACAATTTATTTCCTTCGGAGGAATGAAGAATGAAGAGAATATCGATATTTATCATCGCCGCCATATTGACTGTCATGTCGGTAAATACGGTGATAACGGCGACCGAGACCGACATCATCGAAACAAACGAAAGTGTTGAGAGCGTTACCGTTTCCTTTGGTCAGGGACACGAGAACGCGAATGGAAGCATGGATAACGTCACGGTACAAAAAGGTACGGAATATGTGCTTCCCAAGTGCGTATTCACAGTGCCCGGAATGAGCTTCAACGGATGGTTCTCCGGCGTTGACGGCAAAATATATAACGCAGGGGATAAATGTACTGTGAACAAGAATGTAAGCTTCACAGCAACGTACAAGGAGACCCCGAAAGAACAATACACTATCTCATTCGGCGGCAAAGCATCCGACATCACCATTATCGCCGGTAAGAGCTTTGAGCTCCCCGCATATGAGACCGCAGAGAACGAAATATTCTACGGTTGGAAACAGCAGTTCACGGACGGCACGCTCTCGGAAAAGATATACGGCGTGGGAAAATATCCCGATACGGTAAGCGGTAACATGACCTTTATCGCGGATACAGCGGTATACAACGACTTTGCCGTTATTGCGGATGCCAATGGCGAAAAAACGGTCTTTGATGGATTTGATGCGGTAAAACATACTGTCAGTACGGATGAAAACGGAAATATCCTTCCCATCGTTGCCGAATACACAGCCGAAAATGCAATGGATATATCGGTCTACAGATATCTTACTGTCATGTACAGCATCGATGGAACTGTAGCTGCAGAAGAAAAGCCGTATTTCACGGTAACGACAGATACGGACAAGACCGTAAACCAGGAGATATCTCCCGAAAAAGGCTGGAATTTCACCTGTATCGATCTTTCTGAGCTTGTCAACGATGGCAATGACGGCAGGATAAACAGCCTTAAGCTCAGCCTTGAGAACGGTACATACAATACCTTCTACGTCGGCAGGCTCATATTTAGCAAGGATAAGCTCTCGGCAAAGGATAAGCTGCACAACAGCTACATGAAAGGATATGAAGGATATGAAGGAAGAGAATTCAAGCCGGATGAGAAAATGACAAGAGCACAGGCGTGTGTGATAGTTGCAAGATACAAGGCAGGCTTTGATGTCATTCCCACAACTGACGGCAACGGAACTCCCATCGTGTCACCGTTCGATGATGTCAGACCGCAGGGTGAAAACGCTCACTGGGCTCATAATGAGATCGCGTACGTCGCCTCTCTCGGATACCTTAACGGATACAAAGGGGAGTTTCTGCCGGATCAGGCGATAACAAGGGCGGAATTCGTAAAGCTCGTCGTTAATATGACCTACAATGACGGGGATAACAAGGATCTTCCCGATCCGGGATTCTCCGATGTAAAGCCGGAGATCTCACGCTCCACATATACAGCAGTTGCGATCGCGGTAAGAAAAGGATTTATAAACGGTTATAAGGAGGACAACACCTTCAGACCGGAAGGAGAGATCACAAGAGCCGAGGTCGTCACGGTCTTCAACAGGAGCATCGGAAGAGATACAGCGGTCATCACGCCGATCTATGACCGATCCGTCGAAGCATATAACTTCGTTGATGTCCGGGGGCATTGGGCGGAAAAGCATATCCTTGAAGCAACAGTTCCCCACCTTGAGCTTATCGGCGAAGCAATGACCGACAGCCGCTATTCCGTCATGATAGCGAAGATAAACGCACAATAAGCATAAACAGATATGATCGTCACCGGTGACCGTTAAATGGTTGCCGGTACTTTTTTGTGTATATCCGATCATAAGTGACTTTCTATCGTCTAAACTCAACCGTCATTACCGCCAAATAATTCTTGCTAAAATTGTGACAAATCACAAAAATGTTTTGTACATATTTATATACTTGATTAAATAGTAGGTAATATGGTAAAATGATTTGCTGAAAATTTTCCATTAAAGGAGGAAAACACATGAAAAAATTTTTATCGGCAATCCTTGCCGTACTCATGACTGTGACTGTATTCAGCTTTACAGCATCCGTGAGTGCACAGGATTCAAACGTAGTCTTCAAGTTCAACTTTGGCGAAAAGTTCAGTGAGATAGTTGACAAGAAGACCTCCGCAACCTGCACAAAGAACGACGAATCTCAGGGCGAAAAAGCGCTCAAGGTCGTTCCCAACATCAATTGTACCGATACAAAGACGGTAAACCTCGACTGCTGGTCGCTCAATTACACGGCAAAGCAGCTCTCCGAGGCAAATTACGTTACCGTAAGGTATAAGTACACAGCTCCCGCAGGCGTAAAGAACGCAGGCAAATTCGGTATTGCCATCGCGGCATCCGGCGGTGCTCTCCCGAAGTTCTCAAACTTCGAGTCACAGCTCCCGACCGTACAGAACAACTGGGCATATGCTCTCTTCGATCTTGCTCCCATAAAGGACATCATCTCCACCGAAGAAGGCAAGAAGATGACTCAGATGCATATAAAGCCTTACGGCGGCACCGAGCTCTCTCAGCTTTCACATGACGAGATATTCTACATTTCCGAGATCGCATTCCTCAAGGAAAAGCCCGAAATAAACAACCCCGGTGACGGTACTGCGACAGCTCCCACAGCAAAGCCCGATGCACCTGCAACACAGACTCCCGCGGCTCCTTCCACAGGTGCTCCCGCAGTGGATGCCTCCGGTGTTGTATTCAGCTTCAACTACAGCGACAAGAACAACGGTATCGTTGACCACCATGATGATGCCGCAGTTCTCACAAAGGGCGATGAGTCCCAGGGCGAAAAGGCTCTCAAGGTAGTTCCGAATCCCGAGTCAACTTCCACAAAGGTTCTTCCTCTTGAGTGCTATTCTCTCTCATACACTCCCGAGCAGCTGGAAAAGGCAAATTATGTGACTGTTCGTTACAAGTATACAGCTCCCGCAGGTGTAAAGAACGCACAGAATATGACTATCGGTATCGCCGCAACGGGCGGTGCAGTGTCAAAGTACACAGGCTTTACAGCAATAAACGAGACAGTTCAGAACAACTGGGCATACGCTCTCTTTGATATCACATCCCTCAAGGATAAGATCGTCAAGGAAGAGGGCAAGAAGTTCTCACAGCTTCACATCAATCCTTTCGGCGGCGCACAGCTCGCAAGCCTTTCAAAGGATGAGATTTTCTACATCTCCGAGGTTGCTTTCCATGCAACAAAGCCTGCTGTAAGCAATCCCGGTGACGGTGTGGCAACAGCTCCCACAACACCTTCAACTCCTTCCACTCCCGCAGAGGATATCCCGGAAGTAGTATTCAGCTTCAACTACAGCGACAAGAATAACGGTATTGTTAACCACAAGGATACCGCTACAATTACAAAGGGCGATGAATCCCAGGGCGAAAAGGCTCTCAAGGTCGTTCCGAATAACGATGCAACAGGCGATAAGAATGTTAGCCTTGACTGTTACTCTCTTGCTTATCCCGGAACAGATCTTGCAAAGGTAAAGTTTGTATCTGTAAGATATAAATATGTCGCTCCCGAAGGAGTACAGTCCGGCGAAAGTATGAAAATCAACCTTCTTACAAACGGTAAGGCTCTTACAGGTAGTGTTTCCGCATCCAGCCCGATTGTTACAAATCAGTGGGCAGAAGCTATTTTCGACGTAAGCAAGGTTCCGCTCGTTGCAAATCCCGACGGCACATTCAAGCAGTTCCACCTTATCCCCTTCGAAGGCGCAACCATCGGAAGCTTCCATGAAGGCGAGGTAATGTACATCTCCGATATCAAGTTCCTTTCCAAGAACCCCGATAAGAATGCTACATATGAAGTATCATTTGTAAGAGGAAATCCCGATGCTGACGGCGTTACTCCCGATCCCACGAGAGTAAAGGACGGCGAGGAATATACACTTCCCGAATCTCCCTTCACACTCCGCGGCGGACAGTTCACAGGCTGGAAGTCCTCCTATGACAACAAGGTATATCCCGCTGGAACAAAGATCAAGGCTGTTGATACAGCAGTAATTTATACGGCTCAGTTCGTTATCACAGAGGATCTCTCCGACGACTCCAAGTCTCTCGTATTCTCCTCCTTCGTAAACGGTATAGTTGACCACAAGGAATACGCATATGTTGAGAATACCACCTTCGATGGCAAGGACGTAGTAAAGCTTACTCTTAACAAGAACTATGAGAAGCAGAGCACCGGCATTCTTCTGGACGGCTGGAGCTACGGAAGTGCAGGTATCGACCTTGCAAAGTACAAGTATCTTGTTATCTCCTACTATTTCGAGGGCAAGCTTCCCAAGCCCGCACCCTTTAAGGCTAACTACATGAAGGGTAAGATACTCACAAAGGCATATGGCAATCAGAGCTATGAAACAATCGTTTCCGACAGATGGGCGTATGCGATTATAGACCTTTCAAATGTTGAATCCGTATTTGTCGAAGGCCTTGACAACTATAATCTTACACAGATGCACATTTCCGTATACGACGGACTTTCTCTCGGTGACCTTACCGGCGACGAAGTAATGTACATCTCCCAGCTCACATTCTTCAAGGAAAAGCCCGACATCATAGAGCATCACGCATACATGAAGGGCTATGAAGGCGGTCTCTTCAAGCCTCAGGGCAATATGACAAGAGCAGAAGCTTGTACAATAGTTGCAAGACTTGCGGCAGGCAGCGATGATCTTGTTCCCACAGATAAGACAACAGCATTTACGGATGTTCCCGCAACAGCATGGTATCACAAGTACGTTTCCTACGTTGAATCTCTCGGATACCTGAAGAGCTACAGCGGAGCATTCCTCCCCGATCAGGCTATAACAAGAGCAGAATTTGTTGAACTCGTTTACAACATGGGACTCCTTAAGGATGCAGGCAAGAACGGCGTATTTACAGACGTTGCAGCCGATCATCCCAGAGCAGCAGTTATCGCTGCAGCAGGTAAGGCAGGTCTTGTAAACGGTTACGACAACGGTGACGGCACATTCTGCTTCAAGCCGGACAACACAATCACAAGAGCAGAAGTCGTAAAGGTTGTAAACAACGCATACGGCAGAAGCATCACATATGAGCAGCTCTCAAGAGACGTTCGTTACAGCTTCTTTGACGTACCGGATGACTTCTGGGCATACGCAGACATCTGCGAAGCTACACTTGACCACGTTAAGACAGGCGACGGCTGGGCATATGCGATCACACCTCCCGCATCACTTCTTGCAGGAAACAGAAATATTGACTTTGCCGCAGGTGAAGCATACCTCAAGGAAGTTGACAAGCTCGCTGAAGAAAAGAAGCAGTCTATCCTTAACTCCAAGACAGAAGTAACAGTTACAGGTACAAGCTACTATGTAGACGCAACAAACGGTAACGACGACAATGATGGTAAAACACCGGAAACAGCATGGAAGACTGTTGACAGAGTAAACAAGGCAACTCTCAAGAGGGGCGACGGTGTATTCTTCAAGAGAGGCGACATCTACAGAACAAGAATGCAGACCAAGGGTGGCGTTACATACTCCGCATACGGTGAAGGCGAAAAGCCGAGATTCTACGGCTCACCCGAAAACGGTGCAGATGCTTCCAAGTGGACACTTATGGAAGGCACAACAAACATCTGGATATACGCTACAGAGATGGTTGACGTAGGTGCTATCATTCTTGACGGTAAGGAAGCAGCTCTCAAGGAGATCCCCGACCTTATCGGCGGCGAACATTATGTAAGAAAGAAGAAGGATGTTGTATTCGACATCAAGACAGAGCTCAACGAAGACCTTGAATTCTACTGTGCTATAAAGTCCAAGAACATGGGCACAGATAAGGGCAAGATCTACTTCAGATGCGACAAGGGCAATCCCGGCACAATCTACAAGGACATCGAGTTCAATACCAAGAACAACGTCATAGGCGTAGGCGGCGAAGATATCACCTTTGATAACATCTGCGTAATGTACGGCGGTTCTCACGGTATCGGCTCCGGTACAACAAAGAATCTTACTGTTCAGAACTGTACATTCGGTTGGATCGGCGGCGCTATCCAGCACTACAACGACAACGGTACTGTTACAAGATTCGGTAACGGCGTTGAGATCTACGGTGGATGTGACGGCTACGTCATCGACAACTGTTATGTATATCAGTGCTACGATGCAGGTGTTACACATCAGTACGGCAACGGCACAAATAACAACTCCATGTACAACATCACCTACTCCAACAACCTCATCGAGGATTGTATCTACTCCATCGAGTACTTCAACGGTGACGCAGTAGGCGGTCAGGCTATCCGTGACGGTAAGAACTATAAGATCGTCGGCAATATCCTCAGACGCGCAGGCTACGGCTTCGGCAACCAGAGACCCGACGGCAATGCATCCTCTCACCTCAAGGGATGGACAAGCAGAAACGAGTACGAAAAGGGTTCATACATCATCGAAAACAACATTTTCGACAGAGGTATGTGGTCTCTCGTTCAGACTCAGGCAACATACGATGCTTGGTGTCCTCTCTACGACAACAACACCTTTATCCAGTGGATTGACGGTCCTATCGGCTTCAACAGAGGCGGCGTAAAGATGAACTTTGACGCTCTCGCAGACATCACTCTCAAGCTTGATCTCGGCGACAAGAACGCAAAGGTATACTGGCTCCCCGCTTCCTACAAGCATCAGGGCTTCCTTTCAAGATAACGATGTCTGAGTCTTAAATAAAACCGAATAATCAAAGAATCCGGCAGAGGCAACTCTGTCGGATTTTTTTGTGGGGACACCCCACGGGCACACTCGCACACCGGGGACTCACACCGGAGGGTGGGTGTCGTTTTAAAGTAAAAATGATATCTCTGTGATATGAGCGGATTTGTACTGTGCGGATATCACGAAACTAAAACATATATTCATACGTCGCAAGCAATGATCTACAAACACGGACATACCGCTGTCTAAACCTATCTTAATAGCTTCAACACAAATAAATCACGGATTCCAAATTCCGAATTAAAAAACGGCGTCCCCGAAGGAACGCCATAATAATAGTATTCAATGTATAAATCCCAAAATTATCTTTCTTCTCTGAAGTAAGGAAGTCCGAGACTTGCGGGAGGCTGATTCTCGCGCTTATTACGTACACTTGTCACAATAAGAACTATAATGGTTACAATGTACGGAAGAAGCTGAAGAAGGGGCGTCATGCTCATATCGAACTGGATGCCCAGCAGAGTGGGAAGACGTGAACCTGCAAGATAGAGTATTCCGAACGCTACAGAGCCAAGTATACTGATATGAGGTCTCCACAGCGTGAATATTACAAGTGCAACGGAAAGCCATCCGAGAGCTTCTATACTCTTGTATGCTTCGTATGAACCGGAATAGTCCATTATGTAGAACAGACCGCCGAGCGCTGCGATTCCGCTGCCGATACAGGTCGCAACGTACTTATACTTTGTTACGTTTATACCTACAGCATCGGCGGTTGCCGGGTTCTCACCGACTGCACGAAGGTGGAGTCCGACACGAGTACGGGAAAGAACAAAGGATGCCGCAAGGGCAATTACGACCGCAAGGTATACCATTACGCCGCAAAGCTTCAGGGATGTGGTGGATTCAGCAAAGGGATAACGGAAAAAGTCACGGGCATAAAGATATCCCATACCACCGTTTTCCGCAAGTCCCGACATTATAAATTTTGTTGTACCAACACCGAAGGTGGTCATTGCAAGACCGGTCACATTCTGGTTGGACTTGAGCGTAACGGTGAGGAAGCAATATACCGCCCCCATTACCATACCGCCCGCAAATGCCGCAATAAGCGCGATGATAACAACAAGAAACGCCGGAAGTCCGAGACCGTTAAGACAGCTCAGAGCAAGACATCCGCTTGCACCGCCGATACACATAATACCGGGAATTCCAAGGTTCAGATGTCCCGCTTTTTCTGTAAGTATCTCGCCGACGCATCCGTAAAGGAAGGTCATACCCAGCGGAACGGCTGTAAGAAGATAATCAATAAATACGTTCATTTACTTTACCTCCTTTTTTGTCATGGAACGGAATTTAAGCTTGTAGTTTATGAAGAACTCGCATCCGATTATGAAGAACAGCACAATGCCGACAACCATATCCGGGAAAGACGAGTCTATATTGAATGCAGTGGATATCTGTGAAGCACCCTGATCAAGGAATGTAACGAATGCCGCAGTAAGTATCATCACAAGCGGATTAAACTTTGCAAGCCATGATACCATGATCGCAGTAAATCCCCTTCCGCCGACGGTGGTCTCAGTAATGGAATGATCAAGTCCCGCAACTATGAGGAATCCCGCAATGCCGCAGATAGCACCGGAAATAAGCATTGTACGGATGATGACCTTCTTTACGTTTATTCCTATGTAACGAGCCGTATTCTCACTTTCACCGACAACCGAGAGCTCATAGCCCTGCTTTGTAAAATTCTGGTAGATGAATACAAGGAATGTAATAACTATTACCGCAAGAATGATAAGGAAATAAGGATGGATGATCTGCGGAAGATGTCCGGTCTTAAGCTCACCCAGAACGCTGGAGCCGCTGGGAGTCCATTTCACAAGGAAATATGCAACGATACCGGATGCCGCATAGTTCATCATAAGAGTGAACAGAGTCTCATTTGTACCCCACTTAGCCTTGAAGACAGCGGGAATACCGCCCCAGATCGCACCCGCAAGTACCGCCGCAAAGAACATTATAACAAGCAGTGCCGCATTGGACATGGTATTTCCGAGATAAAAGGCACAGGCAACGGAAGCGAGCGCACCTATCAGCACCTGCCCCTCCGCACCGATATTCCAGAATCTCATCTTAAATGCCGGAGTTATGGCAAGAGCTATACACAGAAGCACAGCCGCATCCTTTGAGAACTTCCAAAGTCTTCTTGTCGAACCAAGCGTAGCATCAACAAGTGTCTCAAGAAACTCTATTGGGTTTGCCTTGATGAGTATCATTGAGAGCAGAGAACATATAAAAAGTGCCGCTGCTACCGCAATAACTCTTATAAGCATTGATTTCCATATCGGAATGGTATCGCGTTTTACGACATGGAATAACGGCTCATGTACGTGTGCGGAGGATGCGGCATTGTTTTTCTTTGCCGCTGCGGTTGAATTATTATTTTTCATCGCCGTTTCCTCCCTTGCCGTTTTTGTCGTTTTTATAATTTGTATCGGTCTTTGTCATGAGAAGTCCGATCTCTTCTTTAGTGGTATTGCGTCCGTCAACTATACCTGTCACACGGCCTGCACATACTACCATGATCCTGTCACAGAGTTCAACGAGAACGTCAAGATCCTCACCTACGAATATTACCGCAACACCATCTTTTTTCTGCTTTGTCAGAAGATTATATATGGTATATGAAGAGTTGATATCCAGACCTCTTACGGGATAAGCCGCCATAAGTACCGTAGGAGCTGCCGCTATCTCACGTCCGACAAGCACCTTCTGTACATTACCTCCGGAAAGGCGTCTGACAGGGGTATGAGTGCCGGGAGTTGCAACCTGAAGCTCCTTGATTATCTTTTCCGCAAGGTCTTTAGGCTTTTTTCTGTCAACGAACAAACTTCTTCCCTTGCTGTAGCTTCTGAGCATCATGTTATCTATAAGATCCATGTTTCCGACAAGTCCCATACCGAGTCTGTCTTCCGGAACGAAGGACAGCCTTACGCCGAGCTCTCTTATCTGGACAGGATTCTTATCACGCAGATTCTCTGTTTCGCCCGTTTTGGGATTGTTGTATACTATCTCACCGGATACAGGATGTGAAAGTCCCGCAATGGATTCGAGAAGCTCTCTCTGACCGCTGCCCGCAATACCTGCAATACCAAGTATCTCACCGGAGCGTGCTGTGAATGAGATATTATCAAGTATCTTTACACCCTCGGAATCTGTAAGACTGAGATTACGCACTTCAAGACGGTCAACCGAATTCTCAGGCTCCGGTCTGTCTATATTGAGCGTTACCTTTTGACCGACCATCATTTCCGTAAGAGCCTCCGGAGAGGTTTCCGATGTGCTTACCGTAGCAATATGCTCACCCTTTCGAAGCACCGCAACACGGTCGGAGATAGCCATAACCTCATGAAGCTTATGGGTAATGATAAGAATGGATTTCCCGTCATCCCTCATCTTGCGAAGCACCGCAAAGAGCTTATCTGTCTCCTGGGGAGTAAGAACCGCAGAGGGTTCATCCAGAATAAGTATATCCGCACCGCGGTACAGCACCTTGAGTATCTCAACGGTCTGTTTTTCCGACACGGACATCTCATGTATCTTCTTTGAAGGATCTATGATAAATCCGTACTTGTCCGCAATCTGTTTTACCTTGGCATTTACATCGCTTATATTGTATCTGTTGCCGTCGTTGATACCGAGAATGATATTCTGTGCGGCGGTAAAAACATCGACCAGCTTAAAATGCTGATGTATCATACCGATACCCTTTGCGAAAGCATCCTTGGGAGAGCGGATGACCACTTCCTCACCGTCAACAAAGATACTTCCTTCGTCGGGATAATAGATACCTGCGATCATATTCATAAGCGTAGTCTTTCCGCAGCCGTTCTCGCCGAGGATGGACAGTATCTCACCGCGGTACACATCAAGATCCACATTTTTGTTTGCCGCAAGCGTTCCGAAATATTTCGAAATGCCCTTCATTTCCAATGCCAGCTTTTTTTCCACTGAAGCACCTCCGTAAAGAGATTATTTGTAACATTTCAAAAAGAAAACATCCGTATGCAAACGACACGGACATTTTGTTTCGGAAACGTTATCCGTAAATATTTAAGATAAGCGGAGCAAAAGAGCTCCGCCTATTTTGTATCTTGTTCTTTTTTATCAGAACTTTGAGTTGAGAAGTGTGATACCGTCGATATTTACATTGAAGTAAGGAGCGGAGCGGTATTCGGATTCGTGGAA
>SVQR01000100.1 GCA_015065225.1 Oscillospiraceae bacterium
TTGATACCGTCAAATACGGAGAAGTTGATTGTGTATACAACATCGTCAGCATCTGTTGCGCCTTCAAGTGTAACTGTAGCCTTACCGGTAACGGAATCAGCCTGAACGATAGTAATAACTGCTTCGGGAATGTTCTTGTCTGCGGTAACTGTGGGAACTTCTGTTGTACCGTAGGGAAGAACTACATTATATTCAAATGTATTGATGTTGAAGCCTTCAACGGATTCGCCGTCTACCTTGATGTTTGTAACCTTTGCGTCGAGGTCTGCCCAGTAACCGGGATTTTCAGCGGAGAATACTGCCTTTTCGAGGTAAACCGTTACACCGTCCATAGCCTGAACTGTTGTACCGTTGCCGAGAGGTCTGAAGTGGAACTGCTTGAGAGCTTCGAGAGGCTGAGCCTTTGCCTGTGCGTTTGCAAGGCTGATCGGGATTCTCTGCCATGCGTTGGGAACGATTGTGTATTCGGATTCGATGGATGTTCCGCCGCCGGAGAGCTGATATACGTTACAGAATATCTTCTTGTCCGCTGTCTTGCCTTCGGGGTCGTCTACATAGAGGTAATATGTAACATAGTTGTAGTGATCGAGAACGATACCGTAGGTTTGAAGACCCCAACCGTCTGTTGCGAAGTTACCTTCCTTATCACCGTCTCTTGTGAGCTTGAGAGTGTCGATCATTGTCTCGCCGTCGATCCAGGGATACTGTGTTCCGGGTGTACGGGAGAGTCCTACAGCACTGTCAATTCCCTTATTGAAGAATGTATTGGGAACAACGATGTCCTCGTACTTAACTTCTGTCTTGAAAGCATCGGGAGCGTTAAGGAATTCAACGGAATCCATTGTACCGCCCTTGATAGCGATGTTTCTGATCTGGTTTCTGAGAGCATCGCCTACATCTTCTGCATTGTAGCCGAGCTGTTCTGTACGGGTAGCTGTATCAACATTCTTTCTGAGAACGATGGTAACAGTTGTTTCAGCCGCTTCATCAAGATCCTCTGCGAGAACGGGGAAGAGGTAGTTCTGAGCATCGTTAGCAGCCTTCTGGTTTCTCCACATATCAATTGTATTGTCGGGAGAACCGATATTTGTGTTGTCGTTTACATATACATCAAGAAGAGCATTCTCAACGTGCTTGTTGGACCAGATGAGAGCGTTCTTACCTGTGAACTTGAATGTGAAGGAATAGCCTTCTGCTGCAGCAGACATGCTGTTGCCGCCCATAAAGCCGTTGTCCTGACCGTTAAGATAGTTCTTGATTGTAGCAAGACCTTCAGCGGCATTGGAGTTTGCATTACCGCCGATGTATCTGTCTGTATCAACAGTATCAAGATCAAGTACTGTGGGAACTGTGTCCTCATACTTAGCCTTGGAAACATTGAGTTCTTCGTTTACAAGGTCAGCGAGAAGCTCATCTCTGAGGTACTCAAAGTATACCTTGTAGCCTGCAGCTTTGGGATGAACGGAGTCTGCATAGTAATCATTCCACTTGGAAATGTCTTCTGCGTGTGTAGCTTCGGGATCGCCCGTAAGTTCACGAGCCATAGCGATCTTGAAGTCAACAAATGCAAAGCCGTTGGGTTGTGCAAATTCTCTGTGAGCCTGAACCGCACCAGCATCAGCTGCACTCTTGATTTTTCCGTTGTCGGTAACATTGATAAAGACAATTTCACACTTGGGGTTGTTCTCAAGGATCTTTGCAACGATAACCGCGTCATTTTCCCAGAGATAGTCCTTGTCTGCATAGCTGAAGCCTTCGTAGGAGTCGTTTACGCAGGAGTCAACAAAGAGAAGGTCGATCTTGTTATTTGCAAGGTCAAGGTCTCTTGTCATTCTGTAAGAACCGAATGTGGAGCCTGTGCCGCCGATACCTGCATATACTTCCTTAATGGTAGCATCTGCGAAGTTATCCTTGAACCACTGTGTTGTAAGTGCACGCCATGCAACCTTAGAGTTTGCACCGGGGTTTTCAGCACCCGAACCAACAGTTACGGAACCGCCGAGGTAACCGATAGTGAGGTTCTTGTCGTTCATGAGCTTGTAGTATACGTTCTGGAGATAGATGTCGTCGTATTCAACTTCTTCGTTATCTACATACTTATACTGAGCATAATATTTTGTGGAAATGTCGGGAGTTGCAACGTCACCTGTGAGAGGTGTACCTGTTTCTTCTGCTGCCCAACCGTTGAATTCCATTCCTTCGGGAGCTACGGGAGCTGTAGTCGGGAATACAACGTTGGAAGGATTTATATAACCCGGAACAGTAGTATAGGATTCGTATTCGCCTGTACCTGCACCTGCATCAAAGGAAATTGTGATGGTGGGAGCCTTGTTGAGTGCAGCAAGGTCATAAGCCTCAGCACTTGCAAGATCGTCAAAGAGAGCAACGCCGCAGATATCGAAGTATGCATCATCCGCCATAGCGTGAGAACCGTCATCGTTGATAACCTTGTTGTTTCCGATAGGTCTTATCCAAAGGTGATTTGAGCTGTAGAAGTCATCTCCAAGGTTAAGAGTGTAGACCATCTTTGTCCACTTTTCATCACCGGCGTATGCAACACCTTCGGATGTGGGCTGTGCAGCACCGCCACCCTCGGAATTCTTAACCTGATAGAAGCCTGCGGTTGTAGTTGCCGCTACATTTGAACGCATATATGTAACTACATACAGTGTTCTTGTTGAAGGTACAATAGCGGGATCAAGTCCGTACATATTGAAATATAGGGAGTTATCCCCGTTTGTACCCGCAAAGTTGGGAACATAGTGATTGTATACGATGTCATTTTCAGCATCGTAAGCTGATGTAGCAGTACCTCTTTCGCACTGCTTGAGGAGACCTGCCGCCTTTGCATCGTCGGATGAAACCAACAATTCCAAAAGAGGCTCTGCCATAAGCTCGGCATCTTCTTTTGCCGACACGGTAAAGCTTGCCATTGATGTAAGCATCAAAGCGGAAAGCACTACCGCAAGAATTCTCTTGAATTTCATAGAATCCTCCTATAATATAAATAGATTTGTGTGCAATGGAGATACCACTCCAAAGTACATACAGATAGATTATACAACAATTAAAATAAAAAATCAAGAGAAAAAGCCGATAATTTAAAATTTATTCGTAGAATTCCACTGTTGGTTTTTGTGGACATTATACAATTCCGTTCGGATATTTTGCAAAAACCGCCTAAAATTCAATGTAAAAATGCCACGCTTTAAACTAAATAGGGGTATGGTATCAAAAATAAGCTACAAGATGTAGTGTCATCTTCAAAATTATCCTTTAACAGACAAAAAAATCCCCCACAATATAAAAAGGTGGGGGCAGAAAATGTAAATTTTTTGTGTATTCTTGAAAAATCGGCGTCCAAAAACCGAAAACCATCCGAAAATCGGAGTTTTCCACACAAATGCGGACTTTTCCACGGCTTTATAATATAATGTGGAAAACCTTTCGTCGGAGATATCTTGCGGTACGGTCACGCTTTCTTTGCATCGGAATCCTTTACGGTATCCATTCCGGATATCGGATCGTCTTCAACCTTTTTTCCGTCGGCAAACTTCCCTTCATAGACAGTACCATCCGGGAAATAGAGCCTTCCGTTGCCGTGCATCTTGTCTTCCCGGAAGTCACCTGCGTATCTTGTTCCCACAGCCCAGTTGTATGTGCCGTAGCCTTCCTTCATGTCGCGGCTGAAGTCTCCGATATAGCTGTCACCGTCTGAATATATGACAGTTCCGCTTCCATGCTTGAGATTATCCGTAAAATATCCCTCGTAAAGTGTACCGTCTGAATATTTCATGGTTCCTTTGCCGTTTCTTTTACCATTTTCAAAGCTTCCGGTATACATACTTCCGTCGCTGTAAAGGTATGAGCCCTGTCCGTGCATCTTTCCGTCAAGAAATGTTCCGGAATATTTGTCTCCGTTTATACCGGTAAGAGTTCCGATACCGTTCATGTTGTCGTTTGCGAATTCGCCGACATATACACTTCCGTCGGAGAATGTCATCTCTCCTTTACCGTGGCGCATAAGTCCCGACAACTCTCCCTTGTATTTTGCGCCGTCTTCGTATTGGACAGTACCTTTAACAGTATCTATCTTACCGCTTCGCCCGTCGGAATAATATATGCTTCCGCTGATGGGATATCCTGTATCGTCGGTTTTTCCGAAAAACTTTATCCCTTCATCTCCGAGCTTTATATATCTGTATCCCGACGCGGTAACTATCCATACGCTTATACAAAGCAAAAAAAGCACCGTTATGGATATGGTTATTATATTCCGTTTCAGATAGTCCTTCAACATATCGGTGCTCCTTTCGTTCAATATTGAGCTTGCTCACGTTATTTTTACATTTGTCTTGCTTTTAAGTAAAAGACCGTTATATCACGCTTTCCGAAAAACGGCAGATTTATTTGTCATTCGGTCACTTCCGTTCTGACCGTTTCCTCCACAGTTGTTCCGATAACTTCATTTTTATCATCGCTGCCGCCAAGTCTTCCTTCTGTCATTGAGATAAGATACGGAAATACATTTATGCATATCACCGCCGCCACAACGCAGGCAAGTATACCGCACAGCAGCTTCCACAGCTTCATATTGCTGTCGTCATATCTTTTGAGTGCTATCTCCTCTGTATCCTCCGGGAGATAATACTGCTGTCTTACACCTTTTTCCTTCAATACGGTAAGCTCATCCGCGGTATAACGTCCCTTGACATATTTCATAAGCGAAGAATTCTCGCCCAATGATACAAGCAAAAGAAATGCGCTGATACTTCCGTATCCGAGTTCCCGGAGTGTCTGTGATTCTTCGACCTTATTTATCTTTTTTTCATGGAGCTTTCTGATAAGGCTTCCGAGAAACTTCTTTGTGTAATAGCTGTATATCAACGCACAGCATATGCCGGCGAAGATGACGTATATCATTGTTTGTACGTTCATTATGATCCTCACATTTTTGATTCCGAATTCCCAATTATTATTCAATTCCCGTATCAAGCGGAAGCTCTACGATCACATTTGTTCCTTTGTTTTCCTCCGATTCTACAAAAATGTTGCCGTTGTGTGCTTCCACTATCTCCTTGGCGATGGAAAGTCCAAGTCCCGTACCGCCCATATCGGATGTTCTTGCTTTGTCAACACGGTAGAATCTTTCAAAGAGTCTCGGCAGGTCTTCCTTCGGGATACCTATTCCGTTATCGCTGACAGTTATACGTATGAATTTTTCCGGGCGCAGATGTTCCTTCTTCTTGCCCATGAAATTTTCTGCCGTAACTCTTATCTTTCCACCGTCCGGTGTATACTTTATCGCGTTTCCTATTATGTTGGTAAGTACCTGCTCTATCCTTTCCTTATCCGCCTTGAGCGTTCCCAGATCCTTTTCGTCCGCTTTGCATTCAAGGACATGATTTTTATGCTCGGCACTTGTTTTAAGAGCCGTACATATCTCATTTATCATCACACCGGCCGGGAAGCTCTGGGACTGCCAGGTCATCTTGCGGTTGTCAAATCTTGAGAGTACGAGAAGGTCCTTTACTATTCTTGTCATTCTGTCAGATTCGTTCATGACGATACCGAGGAATCTCTGTCTCATAGCCTCCGGCATCTCTTCGTCCATCATGACGGTCTCTGTCGCACCCTTGATACTTGTAAGGGGAGTTCTCAGCTCATGAGATACGTTGGCTATAAATTCGCGTCTTGATTTTTCAAGAAGAGCCTTTTCCGTTACATCCTGCACCACCGCAAGGAAGCCCGTCTCGCTCTTATCGTAGGTGAATGTGGCAAAATCTATATCTATTATGGTCTCTTTATTGTCAAAGACTCTTATTTTGTGCTCTTTTATGTTGATACTTTTTGAAAGCTTGAGAAAATGTGGTGTTATCGGTATATCAAGCTTTTCCGTGAAGGATTCAAAATCTATCTTTTCTTCCTTGCGTATATTCAGCATCCTTCTTGCGGATTTATTGGTGAACATCAGCTTTCCATCCGTATCAAATGCCGCAACGCCGTCGCTGAGACAGCCGATTATCTTTGCCAGTTTTTCCTTTTCACCGTTTACCGCTTCAAGGGTATTTTCTATAACCTGTGCCATAGAGTTGAAGTTACGGGTAAGAACACCTATCTCATCCTTTGAAGAATTCTCAAGTCTGTAAGAATAGTCGCCCTCGGATATCTTCATTGTACCGGCTGTGATCTTTTCAAGCGGTGAGGTTATCGCCTGTGCAAGGAAGAAGGACAGTATCACAGCAATGATAAGTCCGATAAGGAGAGCCTGGATGATTATGGAAAACAGCATCCATGTAAGGGATTTCATCTGAGACAGATTATCCGTGACATAAATGATACACTCATTATCCCCGGAAGAAAGATAATATGCATAATCCATGATATCCGATCCCAGCGATTGTTTTTTTCCGATATCGCCGTTCATCGCCGACAGCATGTTGACTGTTTTTTCGAGCCTCTCGTCCGTCTTGCCGGAGTTTGTTGCCAGAATATTTCCGTTCATATCAAGAATATAGAAGCATCTGTCGCTTCCGAATCCGAAAATACCGGAATAGGTAAGAAGAAGCTCTTTGTTCTGCTTTGCGTGATTTGTACTTGAAAGATTGGAACTGAGCTCCATGCGGATGTTGTCCTGAGAGAATCCGTTGTCCATCTTTTCGACGAAATCATTTCTGTAAAAGTCAAAAACGCTGTTCAGAAGTATAACTCCGACAACGATCATAACACTTATTATAAATATAATGAATATCTGGACAAGCTTTGAATTCAGATTTCTGTTCATACCGACACTCCGAAAAAAATTTAAACTTCAGGATGCACGCCTTTTATGAACCACCGAAAAGACAGTCATTCACCGTCGGAAGCTCATAAAAAACGTACGTCACAGACACCGTAAAAGGGAACGCCACAGAAATTTTCCACGATATCCCGCTTTTACGGCAATCTGTTGAAATTACACAAAGTAAGAAAATTCATTATGCACTGTTTACAAAAGTCCTGTGCTTTTATGTGATCACAGGACTTTGATGTTGTGCGAAATGTCCTTTTTGTGTGCTGTTTTGCACAAATGATTTTTCTTAGTCTTCGGGAATATAATACCCCACAGACCTCATGTTGAGGATATACTTAGGATTTGAAGAATCGTCCTCTATCTTCTGTCTTATCCTTCTGACGGTAACGTCGACCGTACGAAGATCGTAGTAGCCGCCAAAACCCCATACCGATTCAAGAAGCTTATCCTGCGGGAACTTTGAGCCTCTGTTTTTCGCAAGGAAGCACAAAAGATCGTATTCCTTCTTTGAAAGTGATATCTCCTTGCCGTTCTTTCTTACGGATACATTCTCCGTATCAATGATGATATCTCCTATCTTTATGGTAGTGCCGTCACCATCATTTTCACCGAGCTTTTTCAGTTCACCGGAATACCTTCTGATGTTAGCCTTGATCCTTGAGGAAAGCTCACCTATACTGAATGGCTTTGTCATATAGTCATCCGCACCCAGATCCAGACCCATTATCTTGTCATTTTCCTCCTCACGTGCCGTAAGGATGATGATTGGAGTCTGTAGCTTCTCGCGTATCCTTTTACATATTTCAAAGCCGTCCATCTTAGGGAGCATGACGTCCAGAAGCACAAGGTCAAACTCACCGGAGAGAGCCTTGTTAAGTCCTGTCTCACCGTCATAGGCGGTATCAACATCATATCCCTGACGACGTATGTTGTATGCTATTATTTCAGAGATGTCTTTTTCGTCCTCAACTATAAGGATCTTTTTTGCTTTTTCCATTTTAACACCCCCGGAAAAATTATAATATGGTCGCAGACAAGTACAGGGAAGATGTCTGTCATATATACGAAAGACACCCTGTCCCTTTTCTGTACTGTAATTGTCAACCGATCCTTATCTCTTGATTCTTAATTACTGATTCAATTCCTTTTCAACAGCCGCAAATGCCTCTTCTATCTTGGAAGCATCCTTGCCGCCTGCCATTGCGGAATCGGGACGTCCGCCACCGCCACCGCCGCAGGTCGTTGCCGCGATCTTTATGAGCTTGCCCGCATTTGCACCGTTCTTAACCGCATCCTTACCGCAGACAGCAACAAGTGCTACCTTTCCGTCAACCGCAGACGCAAGTACCGCAACGATATTCGGGAACTTGTCACGAAGGATATCTCCCGCAGCTCTCAGCTCATTCTGTCCCATACCGTCAAGTCTTGCAAGGACTACTTTGAATTCACCGATAGTCTTTGCCGCACTTTCAAGGCTGCCTGTCTTCATGGAAGCTATCTCGCTGTTCATTGCTTCAATCTTGCTCTTGAGCTCCTTGATCTCTACCATTGCAGCCTCTGCTTTCTGAGCTATCTCGTTTGCATTCTGTATCTTGAGAGCCTTTGCGGTATTTTCTATAAGCTCCTTCTCAGCCTTTACGTAGGATACGAAGTTTTCACCTGTTACAGCTTCTATTCGTCTTACACCTGCCGCAACGGAAGATTCGGATACTATCTTAAAGAGACCTGCCTTTGCGGTATTTGTCATATGTGTACCGCCGCAAAGCTCTGTGGAGAACTCGCCCATCTTTACTACTCTTACCGTGTCGCCGTACTTTTCGCCGAACAGAGCCATAGCTCCCATCTTCTTTGCGGTTTCGATGTCTGTTTCAACGGTCTCTATCTCAGCACCTGCAAGGATAAAGCTGTTTACAAGTGCCTCTACCTTTGCTACCTGCTCTGCTGTCATTGCTTCAAAGTGGTTGAAGTCGAATCTTGCGATCTTTTCATCAACGTAAGAGCCTGCCTGTTCAACATGAGAGCCGAGAACAGTACGGAGTGCCGCCTGAAGAAGATGCACGCTTGAGTGATTTCTTCTTATAGCTTCACGTCTTTCAACATCTATCTTTGCACAAACACTGTCACCGACTTTTATCATGCCGTTTTCAAGAGAGCATATGTGCATATATCTTCCGTCTACCTTCTTTGTATCGGTAACAACAGCCTTGCCGCCGTCAAAATCGATAACACCTCTGTCACCTACCTGACCGCCGCCTTCACCGTAGAATACTGTCTTGTCAAGGATCGCAGTAAATTCTCCCTCGGAAACAGCATCAACAAGCTCACCGTCAACAACAATTGCAATAACCTTTGCGGCAATTGCGTTCTTGCCGTAGTCGAATTCTGTCTTTGCGATATCATTAAGTATCTCAAGGTTTTCCTTCTTCCAGCCGCCGTTGTCGCGCATTCTTTCACGGGCAAGTTTTTTCTGCTCGTCCATGCAAGCCTTGAATTCATCTGTATTAGCGGTAAGTCCCTTTTCTTCAAGAATTTCTATAACAAGGTCAGCCGGGAATCCGTAAGTATCGTAGAGTTTAAAGAGATCCGCACCGGGAAGCTCCTTTTTGCCTTCCTTTTCAAGCTGTGCTATGTTTTCCGAAAGAAGCTCAAGACCTTTGTCTATAGTTTTATCGAAATTTGCTTCCTCAATAGAGAGAATCTTCTTGATATAATCTGCCTTTTCGCGAAGCTCCGGATATGCACCTTCATTTTCGCCGATAACAATTTCACAGAGATCTGCAAGGAAAGCTCTGCCGATACCGAGAAGTCTGCCGTTACGGCAAGCACGTCTTATAAGTCTTCTGAGAACGTATCCTCTGCCTTCGTTTGAGGGAAGAACGCCGTCGCAGATCATGAAGGATGTACTTCTGATGTGGTCTGTAATGATACGGATGGAAACGTCGTCTTTATATTCCTTACCGTAGCTCTTTCCGGAATATTCGCAGACGGTATCAAGTATTTTTCTTACGGTATCAACTTCAAAGAGATTATCTACGCCCTGCATTACGCAAGCGAGTCTTTCAAGTCCCATACCGGTATCGATATTCTTCTGAGCAAGCTCTGTATAGTTGCCGTTGCCGTCGTTATCAAACTGAGAGAATACGTTGTTCCAGATCTCCATGTATCTGTCGCACTCACAGCCGGGCTTACAATCGGGAGAGCCGCAGCCATACTTTTCGCCTCTGTCAAAATATATTTCGGAGCAAGGACCGCAGGGACCGGAGCCGTGTTCCCAGAAGTTGTCAGCCTTACCGAGCTTAACTATTCTTTCTTCCGGAACGCCTATAACATCTCTCCAGAGAGCATAAGCCTCGTCGTCCTGTTCGTAAACAGACGGCCAGAGAAGCTCTGCGGGTATCTCAAGAGTCTTTGTAAGGAACTCCCACGCCCACGGAATAGCTTCGTTCTTGAAATAATCACCGAATGAAAAGTTACCGAGCATTTCAAAGTAAGTACCGTGACGTGCAGTCTTACCGACGTTTTCAAGGTCGGGTGTACGGATACATTTCTGGCAGGTGGTAACTCTGCGTCTTGGGGGTTCTTCCGTACCCTGGAAGTAAGGCTTCATGGGAGCCATGCCGGAATTTATGAGAAGAAGTGATTTATCGTTATGAGGAATAAGGGGAAAGCTTGGGAGACGAAGATGTCCTTTGCTTTCAAAGAATGAGAGATATGCTTCTCTCAGGTCGTTGAGTCCTGTCCATTTCATGGTTTTTATGTCCTTTCGAAATAAATTATAATTCTATGAAAATCTCCGATACAGAAATTACATATCGGAATATTTTTCCAATTCAATAATTCTTTATAATTCTTTGTTTTACCGTTTTATTAATTCTCTTGGATACATGATCGAATCTTAACACAATCATATATCCAAATTCGTAACATACTTCGCATTCTGCTGAATAAAGTCTCTTCTCGGCTCGACTTCTTCACCCATAAGAAGCTTAAAGGTGGAGTCCGCTTCGATGGCATCTTCTATGGTTACTTTTGACAGTGTTCTGTATTCCGGATCCATTGTGGTGTTTGCAAGCTGATGAGCGTCCATCTCACCGAGACCTTTGTATCGCTCGGCATCGGCATTACCGCCCATTTCTGCGAGAAGCGCATCTCTTTCTTCGTCGGAGAACGCATACTTTTCCGTTTTGCCCTTGAATACTCTGTACAGCGGCGGTCTTGCACAGTAGATATGCCCTTCTTCTATAAGAGGTCTCATATGTCTGAAGAAGAATGTCAGAAGAAGTGTCTTGATGTGTGCACCGTCAACGTCGGCATCGCTCATGATGATTATCTTGCCGTAACGGAGCTTTTCCATGCTGAAATCTTCTCCTATACCGCATCCGAGAGCGATTATGATAGGTGTTATCTGTGTGGACGAAAGTATTCTGTCAAGTCTCGACTTTTCTACGTTCAGTATCTTACCTCTCATTGGAAGCACCGCCTGGAACTGGCTGTTACGTCCTTCCTTTGCGGTACCGCCCGCGGAGTCTCCCTCGACCAGGAACAGCTCTGTCAGCTCAACATTCTTTTCCTGACAGTCAACGAGCTTTCCGGGGAGAGTTGTATTTTCCAATGCGGACTTTCTGCTTCTCTGAAGGTCTCGCGCTTTTCTTGCGGCTTCTCTTGCTCTCTGTGCGTTGATAGCCTTTTCTATTACAGCCCTTGCGGCAGCGGGATTTTCTTCAAGGTAGTTTGTAAG
>SVQR01000101.1 GCA_015065225.1 Oscillospiraceae bacterium
TATACAATCTATCAGATATGCAATAAATTATCTTCTCTAAATATTGCACTTTCTTCCGCAAAAAAACATTTACCCTTGACAAGACCTCAAAAACGCTGCTCTCCCTTTTTACAGATGAAGCAAGGCTCGCCATGGGTAAGATTCCGGGCGAATACCGTGACAAAAACCCCCTTGATTTTTCCCATGAAAAATTCGGAGCATCCCAGCTTATGAAGTTTCACTTTACGGAGTTTATGATAAAACTGATACGCAGCGGCACGGAATTCGGCGGTAGGATACATTCAAGTGCAGAAAGCCGAACCATCGCAAAAAATTCCATCGTCGATCTTATATGTGAGCATATGCAGACACACATAACCGAGAATCTCAGTCTTGAAGAGATCTGCAATCACTTTTTTATAGGAAAATCACAGCTTTCCTCGATGTTCCATGAAAGAACCGGTGAAAGTCCCATGCAGTTTTATGCAAATCTCAAGGTGGCGGAAGCAAAAAAGCTGCTTCGAGAGGATAATTTGTCGGTAAGCCAGATCACCGATATTCTCGGCTATTCCGGGATACACAATTTTTCAAGAGCATTCAAAAAGGCTACGGGCTTTTCTCCGACCGAATACAAAAAAAGCATCCTTTAAAGCAAAAGTGCGGAACGTCATGGCGGGATCAGTCCCATCAGAACAATTACGCACTTTATCTTTTATATACGCTCTCCGCTTCCTATATAATGCAGTTTTTTCATTCTCCTTTTCAGAAACTCAAACTGTGCTTCGCCGGTACAATGGCATGTGTAGTATTCCGTTCCGAAAGAATCAAGATACTCCGCATATGCGGTAAGGTCGTCATCAAGGGAATGCTTTGACAGATGGAATCCGCCGATAAGTATGTCCGGTGTGAAGGCTTTTACTATATTTGTAATGCCTCTGTGGGAGCATCCGCTGAACAGGTATTTTTTATTGTTTTCAATTATCTCAAGATACTGCTCGTGACAAAAATCCTCGGGAATGTATTCTCCGTTGTGATATCGGGTAAGTCCCGCACTTGTGAATCTTCCCGTGATATCGCATACCGCGGGATAAAGCGTGATATTTTGGCATATACTATGCTTTGAACTCGTGAAGACGATGCGCTCACAGGTCGAAAGAGACCTGTCAAGTCCGATATATTTTAATGTCCCGTTGTAATGAGGCTCAAAAGCGTGCTCATTTATATATATCGGGGCTTTTTTATTGTTTGTGAGAAAACAGGCAAGTCCGCCTCCGTGGTCGTAGTGGCCGTGTGAGAGAACGGCAATATCAACATCCGAAAGATCTATGCTGAGCTTTTGGGCGTTTTTTTCGAACAGATCCGTCTGTCCCATATCAAATAGGATGTTTTTTCCGCCGGCTCTTATGTGAAGCGACAGTCCATGCTCCGATCCGATCCTGTCGGATACAGTTGTGTTTTCCGCGAGAACGGTAATTTCCATCGGCAGCTCCTTTTCGGTATTGTATATGTATTTTGCCTTTCCGTGTCGATACGGACAACGGTGAAAAAGCAAAAAACAATATGGTAGACCGATAATAATTCTTACTTATTTAATAATAGAGCAATTTATTGCAGGTTTCAAGGACTTATTTTCAAAAAATATATTGACAAATTGGGAAAATAGTTGTAAAATGATAGTATATGCCGAAAAAGGAGGAGGGATCGGGATGAGTCCGAAAATGATACCGAACATCATAACCATGGTTCGTATAGTCGGTTCGCTGTGTCTTTTGTTTGTCGAACCGCTGAAAAAAGCATTTTACATTATCTATACCATTGCCGGTCTTTCCGATGCGATAGACGGTTTCATTGCGAGAAAGACAAATTCCGTAAGTGAGCTCGGCTCAAAACTTGACAGCGTTGCGGATCTGAGCTTTTATATCGTTATGATACTGCGTATATTCCCTGTTCTCTGGGAGAAGCTTCCCTTCTGGATATGGTACATGGTGTTGTCGGTAGTCATAATGAGGATCGCCGCTTACATCATCTCCGCGGTGAAATTCAGGAGATTCGCGTCACTGCACACCTATCTCAACAAAGCGGCAACTCTTATGATATTCTTTGTTCCTTATATTATCAATCACAGCATCATTTCAGCTTTTTGTACCGTGATCTGTGTTATAGGTATAGTTTCATCCATTGAGGAGCTTGTGATCCACATAAGCAAGAAGGAATACAAATCCAATGTAAAATCGGTGTATACCGAAAGAAAGAGCTGACCTGTAATATCGGGCGGCGATGTAACAGAATGAATATCCCGGGGCAGACGATGTTTGTCCCGGATCTTTTATACTGTCGGCATATATTTCTTGATATACGAAAAGCGGTCATTCAGTCAAAATATATATCTTACATCAAAAAAATTCATAAATTTCGAAAAAATGCGAACTTTTTCCTTTTTTATCCGTCTAACCTAACAGCTTATATATGCAAAGGACGCCGAAGCTGCAGGTCGGTACGTCAATTGCGGAAATAATGAAAATAAACAACAGGGGGTCTTATACCATGAAATGTCCGAGATGCGGAAAGGATAATCCATCCGGCGTAAAAGTTTGTCTGATATGCGGAACACCGCTTCCGCCGCCGATGCCCAAAAGAGCGGCAAGCTCAGGTCATCACCACCATCACTCAAGTGCGGGAGGATGCGGTCACGATCACAGGCATGTTTCCTCCACGCCGAAAAAAGCCGGACTCAGCAAGTCAGACAAGACGATAATAGGTATTCTGGCAGGTGTCGGTGCGCTTGTTCTTATCGGTATAATTATTGCAATATTCGCCTTTTCCGGAGGCGGTCGCGGAAAGGGACGTGGGGCTTTTGTGACTTCGGGGGGAAGTGCTCCCGTGATCGCGCCTTCTGCGGGTGAGGAGTATGTTGTTTCCTTTGATCTTAATTATGATGGGGCGACAGGAGCGCCGGACAGCCAAATCGTTAATGGCGGTGAGTATGCAAAGCTTCCAAACGAACCGACAAGGACAGGCTACCGGTTTGCGGGATGGTTTACAGATAAAAGCGAATCGGACTGGACAAATGTATTCTTATTTAATTCAACGCCAATCAACAGTAACACCAAGCTTTACGCCGTGTGGGTCGATGTTACCACAGATACGGACGGCGACGGATTGGCTGACGATCTTGAGGACTATATAAAAAGCGATAAAAACAAAAAAGATACCGACAATGACGGTCTGGATGATTATACCGAAAAGATCATTTTGGATTATGATCCGACAAAAGACGACAGCGACGAAGATAATACAAAAGATGGAAGCGAGGATTACGACGCAGACGGATTATCAAACGTTGATGAGCTTTCGATCAAAACAAGTCTTACCATGAAAGACACCGACGCAGACACGCTTTCCGATCATGATGAACATCACGTTTATCTGACAGATCCCACAAATGCTGACAGTGATAACGATGGGGCAGACGACGGTGCAGAAATAGCTTTGGGGACCAATCCGCTGAAAGCTGATAAAAATTTTGTCGAAACAGCAACATACGGAACTACATCCGAAACACATTCAACATCGGTCAGTGTGAAAACAACTGTGTCCGGAGAACAAGTCGGAACACTCAAAATCACTCCGGTGTCATATGTTGAAAAACCTATGATAACCCCTAAAATTCCAGGATATATCGATAACGCTGTAGATATTTCCATAGAAGGATCAATAACCTCAGCAGAACTCACTTTTAACTATAATACCGCAATCGGTAACATCGGAGATGATTTTCAGCCAAGAATATATTACTATAACGAAAGCACTGATACACTTGAAGAATTGCCCAATCAACAGGTTTCCAACGGTCAGATCACCGTAAACATTTCACATTTTTCAACATATATTCTTCTTAATAAAGTAGCATTTGACAAAGTATGGAATGATGAGATCAAAAAGCCTATCACAGATGATTCGGGAACAGCCTTCAAATCAATAGATGTTGCATTTGCGATAGATGTATCCGGCAGTATGTCCGGCGACAGAATCATTACCGCCAAAGAAGCCTTGAACAAATTTCTGGATGCGCTTTCTGACAATGACAGAGCTGCTTTGACCATGTTTAATCACAGTGCTGCAACATTAATAGATCTCACTACGAACAAGAACGATGTCAAAGATCAAATTTCATTATTGCGCACAAACGGAATGACATCAATGTACAGAGGATTCGAAAATGCGTTAGACCAATTAACCGATGCAGATGAGAAATATGGATATAAAATGATCATTATTCTGTCTGACGGCAAGGATGAGCCATCTACTGATTATTATTCATATTATCAATCGCTTGTCAACACCGCCATAGAAAATAATATTGTTGTATACACCATTGGTGTAGGTGATAGTGTCGATACATCGATTCTATCCAAAATAGCAGATGAAACAAACGGCGCTTATTATCATGCTACTTTGTCATCTGAATTGACCGATATTTTCTTCGAATTGCAGGAAGACACAATAGACTTAACAACCGATTCCAACAACGATGGGATCCCGGATTATTATAATGAGTTGATAAAGACCGGTGAATTGGTGCTGAATAACGGTTCATCCGAATTCATGGGTACAGATTTCAATTTTGATTTCGAAGGTAATCCATCGGATGATTACGATGGCGACGGTGTCTTAAACGGAGATGAATTGATCATAATCCAGAACGGCGATCAGGTTACCATGAAGATGAAATCCGACCCTATGATGCAATACAGCGACAATGACATCTACAGCGATCTCGAAGAACATACCAACGGAACAAATCCTCTTATACCGTCCTATATTGAAGAATGTGTGGATTATGCCTGGGAAGATGGAAACTTTACATATGTTTATGTATTTAACCAGGAAGACAAATGGTGGAATGAAGGCTCACGTCAAATATGGTCTTCGCTTACATTCAATTGGTCGCATCAGGATGAGTCAAAAAGATTGCTGACTTCTTTCTTTAAAGAATACCATAATCTTTCATCAATCGAAGATGTCAGTTCAAATATTGAAATTGAAGTGTACGATCTTTTATGCGATCAAGGAATTGCAGAAATCTGTCAGCAAGTAAGAAATGGGGTAATGTTCTTTGATAAAGACGGAGACCTGCATAATACAATAAAGTACCTGAAGAATATAAAATCTGCTGCAAATTCCTCGAGAGGATTAAATACTACTTCATACGGAAAATTAAAATCCACATTCAGCAAATTACAAAATACATATGGTTGGAAAAAGTTTAATTTCAAAGGAATCTCAAAACTTGATATTGCAGGATTTGGCGTATCATTTATAATAGATGAGACCGCAGATTTTCACGGATGGATAGGTTCATATTCATCATTAATCGCTACACAAGCAGCATTTGAAGAGAGCAAAGATATTTTGATGAAAATTGTTGCCAATGACAATGCAAAAGAGAAATTTGTTGCAAGTGCAGCTCAAGAAATTCTGTATACCATAAATAATGAACACGATAAATTTGTAGATGAACAATTACGCGAATTTAATCATCATACGAACGAAAATGTTGCATCGTTGGCACTTAATATTCTCTCCGGTGCAAATCCATATGTTCTTGCAGTAAACCTGGCGATAGGCGCATTGGATTTCCTGACACCTACAACTGAGATCGCAGAATCCTCTTACTATCTATACGTCATTGATGAATTGGTAAATGCTTCAAAAAGTTTGTTTATCCCTTCGGCGAAGGTAAGCGGATATTACGATATTGAGGATAATCAGAAGAGATATATTGAATTGCTGATTTGCGCCAGAATATACGGCGGTGAGTTTGCTAAAAACATTACCGGTTCTCAGCATTACTGGGGATTATTCAATGATGACAGGATCCGCCGGGAATATGCCGATACAATAAACGCCGAGTCAAGTAACTTGCAATATTATCTGGATATACTTGTCAACGGTTGAAAGTAGTTTTAATATAGTAAAAACAGCACCGGGGATTTGTAGCTATCTTTCCGGTGCTGTGTTATATTGGCAATTTATTATTATACTTTATTTCATACCTGCTTCAACATCCCTTCCCCCTCCCCGCAGCAGGCGAAACCCCTCTGAGCTTCCTGTAAGTCCTGGAAAAATACGAAAGCGTCCCAAATCCCGCCTCCATCGCCGCCTGAGTTACACTCATGCCTTCCGAAAGACATCTGTCGGCTCTTGTGCAGCGCAGGTTGTTTATGTAGGTGTGGACCGTCTGCCCCGCGTATTTTCTGAACTCACGGGCAAAGTATGATTTGTTGAGTCCTATTACCTTCGCTATCCCGTCGAGGGTTATCTTTTCGGTGTAGTTGTCGTTTATATACTCCATCGCCTGCTTTACATACTTTTCCGAGCCTCCTGCGGTGACATTGGATATATCCGCAGACACAACATATCCGTCGCACAGCTCTATCATGAAGGCAAGAAATGCGTGTCTTATCCTTGCTATATCAAGAGGCTCGGTGTTGTCACGACGTATGAAGTACTCGTTGCAGGCTGTCTCGTAAAGTTTTATTATTCTCTCATCTCGTGTTGTCGGTACGAAGGTGTATTTTGTTATATCTATGCCGTTTTCTTCAAAAAAAATATTGTCTATTATTATCATGTGGAAGGATACGCCTGTTTCCGACGTCATGCTGTGCATAGTCTGTGCATTGACTATCACAAGCTCCCCCGCCGACACTTCTATGTCACGGATCCCGTAATGGAGAACAGCCGAGCCTTCCGTGAAGTAGAGCATCTCAAGATTGTCGTGCCAGTTGCAGTATATGGTTTTCGTATTTTTCGTGTTCCTTGCCTTGAACGGAACAAGCGGCGTTCTTTTTATGTCAAGATGATGTTCAAATCTGTTCACGGTATCCGTCACCGTGTTTTTTATCGTCATGTTTTCCGCATACTTACTTTTCATGTTTTCGCCTCTTTTGATAAAATAGTCAATATAGTGAAAATTTAAATCAATATAATTGTTGTTTTATAAGCCGATGCACTATACAATAAAGATGTAATGATGCAGTATTGTATCCGAATCAGCATACATGACACATCGTTATGAACATTATAATGCAAAAAATCAAAAAAGTCAAGATTATATTCATTACAAGGAGGTACTTACCATGAGAGCAGTGCTGGTAGGGAACGGTTTCATAGGAAAGGCACACAGAGGTGCATACGAAAGACTTGCAAAAGAAGGCAAGGACATTCAGCTTGTTGCTGTATGCGATATCCGTGAGGAAAAGCGTGCGGAAACAAACGGTGCAAAGGCATATGCGGATTTTGATGAGATGCTGGCTGCCGAAAAGGGCAATTTTGACTATGTTGACATCTGCCTTCCCACATATCTCCATGCGGAATATACCGTAAAGGCTATGAAAGCGGGATATCATGTTCTGTGCGAAAAACCCATGGCTCTGACAAGCGAGGAAACAAAGCTCATGCTTGACACATCAAAGGAAACAGGCAAGAAACTCATGATCGCACAGTGCTGTCGCTTTATGGACGAGCTTGAGTACATGAAAAAATTTGTTGAGGAAGGCTCATTCGGCAAGGTAATCGGCGGCGAATTCGCGGCTTGCGGCGGCAAGTTCCCTTCATGGGGCTTTGAGAATTGGTTCATGGACGGCAAAAAGTCAGGCGGTGTTATGCTTGATGTTCAGGCACACAACATCGACCTTATGAACTGGATGCTTGGTATGCCCAAGGCAATATCCACCGTTGCTTTTGAAAGAGAAGGTGCAACAGGCTACGCAAACGTATCCGCAAACCATATCTATGAAGATTTTGTTATCTACTCCTATTGTGACTGGTCTCAGAAGAGCATACACAACGGCAGAGTAAGACGTATCAACTTTGAAAACGGCTACATCTACTACAACCATTCCTTCACACCTTATTTCGCAACGGTCGACAAAGACGGAAATGTTACCGACCTTAAGGACAAGGTAACTCCCGGCTACAGCGATATGGCTAAGGAGATAGAATACTTCAATGACTGCATAAAGAACGATACTTATCCCGAAAAGTGCCCTCCCGAAGAGTCCGCAAAGGTTATTACCATCATGCGTGCTCAGGAGAAGTCTGCCGATAATATGGGTGCACCGGTTGTTCTTTGATTGAAAACACTTTTATTTGAAAGGAAAAAAGAAAAATGAGAGTAGGACTTCTTGTAGACATAACCAGAGAGAATTACAAGGAAAACATCCGTCATGCAAAATCCCTGGGCTTTGACTTCGGACAGCTCGTTATCTGGGACATGGGCTTTTACACAGACGAGTACGCAAAGGAGCTAAAAGCATTCCTCGAAGAGGAAAAGTTTGAAGTTATCTCCCTTTGGTGCGGCTGGACAGGTCCCGTTATCTGGGGATATCCGGATATGTACAGAAGCCTGGGACTTGTTCCGGAGTACATGAGACAGAAGAGAATGGAAGATCTTGAAAAGGGTGCCGATTTCGCCTATGCTCTCGGCATAGATACTGTCGTAACACATATCGGTTACACCCCCGACAATCCTTACGACCCCGCAAGAATAGCTATAGTTCATTGTCTTAGGGGACTTTGCAAGAAGCTTCAGGCAAGAGGACAGAGATTTGCATTCGAGACAGGCGAAGAGATCCCGCTGACACTCAACATTCTCATCAACGAGATCGGTCTTGACAACGTAGGCGTAAACTTCGATCCCGCAAACCTTACCTCCAGCGGCAGAGGCAACGCAAACGATGCCATGGATATGCTCGGCTGCCGAATCTTCGGTATGCACGCCAAAGACGCCGTTCCCGCAAAGTTCGGTGAAAAGAGCGGTCATCAGGTGCTCATAGGCACAGGTAAGGTAAACTTCCCCCGCCTTATGGAGCAGCTCAAGGAAAACGGCTACGAAGGCGATATCGTTATCGAGCATGAAATGTCCGGTACAGCAGACAGAAACCGCGAGATAATAGAGGCAAAGCAGTTCCTTGAAGATATCATTGCAAAAGTATTCTGATTGAGATGTATAATAAAAGAACGGTTGCGATATGCTTCCGTTCTTTTGCTAATAAATATTAGTTGTCACTCCCGGCATCGCAGGATGTCGGGATATTCTGTTCCGCCGCTTTCTGTATCTCAAGGCAGGATCTTGTCGACTTTATTACGCTGTCGGTGAATTCTCTTGTACCGGAACTTATCTCCTTCAGGAAATCTTCGAGATAGGTGCTTTCGGGAACTATGCCGTCAAAGGTCTCGCATTTGCCTTCGTTATCGTAAACGGTTACATTTCCGCTGTTCACCGAGAAGATCATCATCGCCCTTTCCAGCCAGCACCTGAACTGCCAATATGTGGGAAGCGCCGACTGGTTTGCCGGTGCACTGTACGACACATCCGCCATGACCTTTGCACCGCTCGTGAGAGTACATACGAACATTGCACAGTCACGGAAAAAGTCGTGGTCGTATGCATACTTGTTGCGCGTTTCGGCGTAATCTATCTTCACAAATTCTTCACCGAAAATGTGACTTACAAGATCTACCCCGTGAATACCCAGATCGTTTATTGTGCCGCCATGCATCCCTTTTTCAAAGTACCACGACGGTCTGTGGACATAATCTATACAATGCTGTCCGTCAAAGGATATGTTGACGAGCTTACCGTATTTTCCGCTGTCGTAAAGCTTTTTGGCAGTGATTGCAGATGGCATATAGCGAAGATCCAGCATACAGGCTATCTTCAGATCCTTTTCCCTTGACAGGCACTCTATTTCCGAAAGCTCGGAAAGTGATGTACAAAGAGGCTTGTCCGCGATGATGTGCTTGCCGTATGTCATAGCCTTTATTGCCGCACTTCCTCTGTCACCGTATCTTGCTCCGACGGCAACCGCATCTATGTCGTATTCCGCCAGTGCTTTTTCAAGGCTCACATCTTCAAAAGTGATGCCAAGTCTTTCGGATGCAGCTTTTCTTGCGTTTTCATCTTCCTCAATGCAGTATATTTTATCTATATCCGCACATGACTTCGCCATTTTGTAAAGGGTGTCGATATGCCCGTGGCGAAAACCGTAAAAGAGTATGTTCATAACGCTCCTTCTTAATAATTATTAGTGTATCATAATATCATGGATGCACTGTCCCTGTCAAGAAAAAGAAATGCACCGTCATGGTTTCTCATAGCTGTCGCGGGACAATGCTCGCCTATATCACCGTTTATCATGTCACATACCGCCTGCGCCTTCGTGACCGCGGGAACGGTACAAATCATGTATTTCGCGGAAAGAAGTGCGGGAACGGTGAGCGTAAGTGCGTGAGTCGGAACATCCGAAATTGTCGGGAAGCATCCGTCATGCACCTGCTGATTGCGGCACTTTTCGTCAAGAGCGACTTTTTTGATGAGTAGCTTGTCCTTGAAGTCAGCCACGGGAGGATCGTTAAATGCGATATGCCCGTTCTCACCGATTCCGAGAAGTACTATATCTATCGGGTTTTCTTCAAGAAGCTTCGTATACCGTTCTAAAGTTTCCTCTGTATTCAAGCCCTTTATGCCGATATAGCTTACCTTGTGAAAAGCTGTCTTTGCAAAGATATGCTCCGTAAGGTACACAGCAAAGGATTGGGGGACATCTATGTCAAAGCCTACATATTCATCCATGTGAAATGCGTTGATCCTTGAAAAATCCACATTTTCGCAAAGCAATGCTTCGAGCATCTCATTCTGTGACGGTGCGGCGGCAAAGACTACGTTTACATATTCCTTGGTCTTCGTGATCTCATTTATGACTTCCGCAGCTTTTTTTGCGGCTGCCTTGCCCATTTCGGATCTTGTGTCATATATGTATCCGCGAAGCTTGTCTTTGCTAATATTTTTTAGTAACATAATATTCTCCGTTTATATGTCGTAATCATTTATCATTTCCGTTTTTCCCGATCCGAAGGATCTCATTATCGCATTGATAAGGAACACAGGCTTTATGAATTCTTCAAGATCCGCACCTTTTTCCTTGCCCTTGATAAGATCGGCAAACTCTTTCGCGAAGCTCTCACCGGAATAATCAAGCTTGCGGTGTATCACTCCTTCATCATTCGTATATACAGATGCGCCGTAGCACTTGTAACCGCCTTCAAGGAAGTTTGCCGTAACGTCAAAATCCGGGTAGCTCGCGATGACGGATACCGCATTATCACGCTTTTGTGCATATACGGTCTTTACATCCATACCGAATATCCTGAGCATGGATTCTGCAAGATGCTGGCTGTAGAAATAAAAGTTTCCGTAGTTATTGTTAAGATTCACAGGGCAGGAGATATTACCGCCGAGTATCCTTCCGTACAGCTTTTCAAGGACTACTTTGCAAAGCTCGGAGACCTGCGGCGCAAGCGGAACTATCGAGCCTCCGCAGACCGGGATATTATTGGCTTTAAGCTCCCTCATAAAGGCGACAGCATCCTCCTCCGAGCAGGTTATCGGCTTGTCTATCATCATCGGGATACCGTATTT
>SVQR01000102.1 GCA_015065225.1 Oscillospiraceae bacterium
CGATGTAATTCTTGTTGCGGATATGTCCTCCTGCATCATCTCCGAGCCCGTTGACGTTACAAAGTTCGGCGTTATCTATGCAGGTGCACAGAAGAACATGGCTCCCGCAGGACTTACAGTTGTTATTGTCCGTGAGGATCTTCTCGGCAACCAGAGAGAAGACACACCCGTTATGCTCAACTGGAAGGAAATGGCAGACAACGATTCCATGTACAATACTCCTCCCTGCTACGCTATCTACATGGCAGGTCTTGTATACAAGTGGGTGCTTGAACTGGGCGGTCTTGAAAAGATGAAGGAGATCAACGAAAAGAAGGCAGCTATCCTTTACGACTTCCTTGATTCCTCCAAGCTCTTCAAGGCAGTAGCGGAAAAGGAATACCGTTCCATGATGAACGTAACCTTCGTTACAGGCGATGCAGACCTCGACAAGAAGTTCTGCAAGGAAGCAGCAGAGGCAGGCTTCGTTAACGTCAAGGGTCACAGATCCGTCGGCGGCATGAGAGCTTCCATCTACAACGCTATGCCTACAGAAGGCGTTGAAAAGCTGGTTGAATTCATGAAGAAGTTTGAGATTGAGAATGCGTAAAACAGGATCCAGGGGATAGGATATAGGATCTATGGAATGTTGAAAGCTACGCTTTCTTCAAATCAATTGTAAATTTGCAAAGCAAATTGTCCTTCCCTAAATCCTAAGCCCTAAATCCTAAAACCCACATTACTTGAAAGGATTTATTTACAATGTATAATATTCAGATGCTTAACAAGATCGCCGCTTGCGGTACAGATCTTCTCGATAAGGAAAAATACAATGTCGCTCTCGAAGTTGAAAAGCCCGATGCCATTATGGTAAGATCTGCAGCTATGCACGATATGGAGTTTGCAGACAATCTTCTCGCAATAGCACGTGCAGGTGCAGGTGTCAACAATATTCCGATTGACAAGTGCTCGGATCAGGGCATCGTTGTTTTCAACACTCCCGGTGCTAATGCCAATGCTGTTAAGGAGCTTGCCGTTTGTGCACTGTTCCTTGCATCACGTAAGATCGTTGACGGTATCAACTGGGCTCAGGGACTCAAGGACAGCGGCGACGATGTTGCAAAGGCTGTTGAAAAAGGCAAGAGCGCATTCGTAGGTCCGGAAATCATGGGCAAGAAGCTCGGTGTTATAGGTCTTGGTGCTATCGGCGCAATGCTTGCAAACACAGCACTCGATCTCGGTATGGAAGTTTACGGCTGTGACCCCTACCTCACCGTTGAAGCTGCATGGTCTCTTTCCAAGGGCGTAAAGAGAGCTACAAACGAAGAGATCTTCGAAAAGTGTGACTACATCTCCATCCACGTTCCTTCAACTCCCACAACAAAGGGCATGATCAATGCTGAGACAATTGCTACAATGAAGGACGGCGTAAGAATACTCAACCTTGCAAGAGCAGACCTTGTCAACACAACAGACCTCAAGGCAGCACTTGAAACAGGCAAGGTAGCATCCTACGTTGTTGACTTCCCCACAGAGGATGTACTCGGTGTTCCCGGTATCGTTACAATTCCTCACCTCGGTGCTTCCACACCCGAATCAGAGGACAACTGTGCGGTTATGGCAGCTATCGAGCTTCGTGACTTCATTGAGCTCGGTAACATCAAGAACTCCGTAAACTATCCCAATGTTACACTTCCCGCAACAGGTCATGTAAGACTTGCTATTCTCAACAAGAACGTTCCTTCCATGCTTCAGCAGATCACAGACGTTATTGCTTCCGAGAATATCAACATCGTTAACATGGCTAATGCCTCCAAGAAGGATAATGCTTATACTCTCGTTGAAATCGCGGATGACATCTCCGATGCGGCTGTTGCAAAGCTCAATGCTATCGAGGGTGTTACTAAGGTCAGAGTTATAAAGTAATTCATAACTAAGAATAAAAACAGATTACCCACGGAATTTTGGTGTTCCGTGGGTGTTTTTTGTTGACAGATATAAGATAAAATGATATAATATAAAAAAGAATGGAGGATCAGATATGTTCGGTGCGATATTCGGAGATATTATAGGCTCATATTATGAGGTTCATTGTACCAAAGACTACAATTTTCCACTTCAGAAGGAAAGTACCTTTACAGATGACAGTGTGATGACCGCGGCTGTCTGCAAGACGATTCTTGATGATCCGTCGGATATATCATTTTGGAGTGTAAGACGAAGAGCCTGCGACTATGCCGCGAAATACCGTCAGTTTTATTCATGGTTTCCCAATGCCGGTTTCGGGCAGATGTTTTCAAAATGGGCAAAGGATCATACAGCGAGATTTTACAAAAGCTATGCCAACGGCGGTGCCATGAGAGTAGTGCCCATCGGCTGGGCTTACAATTCCTTGGAACAGGTGATGCTGCAGACCAAAGCGAGCTGTCTTCCGAGCCATGGAGATAAGGATGCAATAAGATTTGCCCAATGCGTTTCGATGGCAGTCTTTCTTGCAAGGAACGGGGAAAGCAAGGAAAGTATCCGCAAACAGCTTGAAAAGAGATTCAAAACAGATCTTTCGGCATCGTTATCCGAGCTTCGTCAAAGACACGTTTTTGACTGCCGTGCATCGTACAGCGTTCCTGCGGCAATAATCGCCTTCCTTTGGTCGGATGACTACGAAAGTGCAGTAAGAAATGCCGTTTCACTTGGCGGTGATGCGGATACGGAGGCTTGTATCGCAGGCGGTATTGCAGAAGCATTTTATGGCGAGATACCGGATAATATACGTAAATTCTGTTATTCCAGATTAGATGTTTCATTGAAAAGTGTTGTAAATGAGTTTTGCGAGAAATACAAGTAATGCATGTTTGACGCATAAGTTGTGGCTTTGCTTTTTATCAAATTATAATCGGTGTAATTTTCAATTACAGATTGCATAAAGAAAGGGGACGATAGCTTCGCCCCCTTTTGGCATCCCCATACTTTTTTTGCCATTATCGAATAATTAAAAATATCCCTTTCATTAATGCCCGATAACCGTCTGCGTACCGTTAAAGGTGAATCTTATGTCGAAGTTATTTTCGTCAATTCCGAGAGCCTTGAGTATACTCTTAACAACAGCCTCCGTCATATATCTTGTCCCCTGCTCGGTACGAAGATGTGTACAATCGGAATAGTATTCTTCCGGGAACTTTTCGGCAACGGCATAAAGGTCATCTATCGCAAAACCGTACTTCAGACATTCTTCAACTGCAATGCGGTTGAATTCTCTTACGTCTTTATTCAGTCTGTAGCTTTCCTTTGAGAATTTATGCTCAAGCACAGGTGTGGATGTTGCAAATATCACCTTTGCATTCGGGAATAGGAGCTTTATCTTTTTACAGCATCTGTTTATAAATTCTCTGTACACTTCGGGCGGTGTCAATACATCCTCGTCGAAGTTGCGAAGTGTGTCCCAAAGACCTGCGTTCCAATGAACTACATCGACATTTTCATCAAGTTCAAGCTGTCTTTTCCACGGCTCAAGATGGCGAAGGACATACTGTGCGAACTGGCAGTTTTCGTGAGGGTATACTACCTCTGCGGTACTTTCGAGTGCTTCCTTGACATATTTATCGTAACCCATTCTTATTGAGTCGCCAAGCAAAAGTACTTTTTTCATTTTATATCTCCTTATCCTTTTGAAGTGTATTCTCAATATCCGAAGAATTCTTTTCTGTGCTGTGAAATCGCTTCCTCAGCAGACACTATTTCCGCTTTACAGGGGCGGTTATATATAAGATACTGCTCCATAAATATGCCCGATACGGCACACAGCTCATCGTGAACGGGGAAATAATATTCCATGAGGAAGTGCGCATATGACGAAAGTCTGTATGTACCGTATACTCTTTGATTTTCACCGCTGAGCGATTCCACAGCAACGCTGTAAAAATCGGATATACTGTCTGTTATGTCATCACCGAAAACTATCGTATATCTGGTCAGATGGCTTCCGAGGAACACTGTATGGGCATCCGTTGAACCAACAACGGGAATGTTGTGACCTTCGGCTCTCAAATCGTTCCAGAGATTGACCTGCAGATTATTCTCGAAGGGCTTGCATCCGCCTATAACCTCAAAGGCATCACAGAGTCCGTTTTTGATTATCTCCGCCGTCATTTTTGAAGATGTATTATTGTATCCGATATTCCAGAAGGGATGCGGGAATATCGCAAAGCCTCCGCTTTTTTTGATTTCACGGTACAGCCATACTCTTTCAAGATAATCCTTTTTATCAACATTTCCGGGGATTTCCACCGTGCCCTCAAGGAGCTTCGCTTCCTTTTCAGCTTTTTCCGGATTATTTATATAAATATCGTTGACGCTGTAATTTCCTCCGATATTTACCATATGGAAGTTTCCGAGATAGCCGTTGTGAACCTCTTCGCCGCAAATTATTTTGAAGTTCTCCGCAAAAGAGAGCTTTTCTGCTGTTTTTTCGGAAGCGTTAAAGATATTGTGGTCGGTTATCGCAACGAAATCCCTGCCCGATTTTCTGTAGCTTGCGCAGACATAATCGGGACTTTCACTTCCGTCGGAAAAGTTGGTATGTATGTGAAGGTCGCCCTTTCGGACGGTTCTGCCGTACAGATCGGGATACAGTGAATATACATAAATATCCCTTCCCTTTTCCGGGTATGTTATAACCCAGCCCCAGTTATTGGGATAGTGACTGTATATTTCAGGCTGATGCTTTCTGTAATCGGTGGAGGAAATATGAATACGCCACATCTGCTCACCCGAGAAGAAATACTTCAACTTAAGTACTCCGTTCTGAGGTTTTATGTGCATCATTTTTCTTGACTTATTATAATCTCCGAGTTTATTTTCCGGAGTATTCGGAACGTCACTGACATCACGCGGTGTTACAGTAACCGTATATTCCACATCGTCAAAAAGCAGAAAATTACCGTCATATGCCGTAATGGATATTTCCGTTTCCTCATCTGCCCTGACAACAGACGGTACCGCTTTGTACATTTTTATAACACTGTCCATTTTCTGGAACCTCCTGAAATGCGGGCTGTATTTCTTCAAAAAACAGACTGCACCGGGATGCAGTCTGTTTAATAATTATTAGTTCAATTACATCTGTGAGTCAAGAGCATATTCATGTCTTGCGATAACGTGATCCTGATATTCCTTATCAAGCTCGCAGAAGTATGCGGACCAGCCCCAGATACGAACGATGAGGTTCTTGTAGTTTTCGGGGTGCTTCTGAGCATCGAGCATTACGTCACGGTTAACAGCATTGAGCTGCATCTGGTGACCGCCGAGCTGAATGAATGCTTCAACAAGGCTTGCTGTCTTTTCGATACCGTCGTCTGTAGCAAAGAGTCCCTGATGGAATTCCATTGTGAGAGGACCACCGTTACAGGTTCTGCTAAGATGCTGCTTTGTGAAGGACTTGATAACAGACATAGGACCGTCAACCTTGGAGAACAGGTTGGGAGAGTAGTTAGTACCGAAAGGTTCGTTCTTGCCACGTCCGTCGGGAGTAGCGTCGATCTCGGCTGCGTGCCAGAGATAGAACATTGCGGAGCCTGTACCGCCTCTGTAGATACCGCCTCTTCCGTTCTTTCTGCCCTTGAGAGAGTCAGCAAATATATCAAGAAGCATTACGGAGTACTTATCTACATCGTCATTGTCGTTACCCATCTTGGGTGTGCCGTATCTGAGCTGTGTCTTGAGGTTTTCGTAGCCCTCGAAGTTTGCCTTTGTAGCCTTAACAAGCTCTGCCGCATCAACTGTCTTATTCTTGAATACATTGATGTCAATGGATGCGAGGGAGTCTGTAGCGCAGGCGATACCTGTACCGTGGAAGCCGAAGTTATTGTACTTCGCACCGAGAGTTACGTCCTTGCCGTCCTCGAGGCATGTGTACATAATTGTAGTCATCCAGGGTGACGGGAAGATATAAAGGTTCTGACGTTCCGCTTCCATTGCATCGCATTCAGCCTTAACCTCGTCCTTGAAGTGACCCATGAAGGTTTCCATATCGGGACAGCCTACAAGGTACTTATCAATTGTTCTTGTAACAAGCTTGGGGAAGGATACCGCGCCTATATTAACGACATCCATACCTACACCGGGGATAATAAATTCCCAGCAAGCGGCAACTGTATAATCTCTTGCATCCTCAAGGCTGTAGCCGAGGTCTACAAGACCGGGGATAATAACATCATCGTTGGAGTACTGCGGGAAACCGAGACCTGCTTTAGTCAGATGTGTACCCTTAACGTATCTTTCATGAGGTGTGTTCTTGTTGACTCTGAGGTTGATCTTGGGGTCGATAACAAGAAGCTCACCGGAAGCTTCGAGACAAAGCTCGGAAAGTCTGTTGTAAGCATCGTTGCCGTCCTTATCGCAACCGCCGAGCATCATAGCCTGACCGTTGTCACCCTGCTGTACGCCGACATACTTATCGGAGTCGAGGTTGAAGGAAATGAAGAATTCACAAACAAGCTCATAGAGATCAGCTTCCGGAACCCCCTTTGCAAGATCAGCTGCAAAATAGGGGTACATGAACTGGTCGAATCTACCGATTGTATTGTGGTATGTGCCTTCTGCCCAAAGTGTGTAGTGGAGAATTCTGAAGAACTGGAGAGCTTCATTGAAGGTCTGTGCAGGCTCTTCGGGAATTCTGGAGAGGATATCAGCTACAACGGTATTACCAACCTTTTCAGCCTCTGCCTTGTATCTTGCCATAAGATCTGCAACAGCATCAAGCTCAACTCTTATTGCATCATAAAGGAGCTTGCCGTCTGCATCTGCGGAATCGTACTTTTCGTCAATGATAGCACGAACGCCCTTGAAGCCGAGCTTTATAACCTTAGCGTAGTTAGGGCAGATATTGGAGAGGTATCCGTTTTCGTGGAAGTAGTGATCCTTGTGGATAGCATCAAATTCTTCATCGGTGAAGATGGAGGGAATATCGTGAACGGTTCTGAGAAGAACGATCTTTGCTTCCTTGTCAACTACGGGAGTTTCGGAAGCGAGAACAAGCTGGAGTCTCTTTGCCATTCTCTCTGTGGGAGTCGCAAGACTTCTGTACTGAGGAACGAGAGCCTGATCAAAGCTCTTTCTGTATTTGTGGTGTACCTTGTTGTTGGAATCGTTTAGAAATCTTCTGATTCTGTCTGTCATGGTGGTAACTCCTTTTGTAGATTATTACATTTGATTGACTTTTTAGTGGACAGTGGACAGTGGACAGTGAACAGGGGTGGTTGGAAACTTCGTTTCCTTCCGATATATTCAAAAACTTCCAATCTCAAAATCCTCTGCCGTGTACATATAGTACCATATTTATACATTAAAGTCAAGACTTTTTTGTGTCGGATTTGATAACGTTGAGGCTTTTTTGTTCATATTTCCTATTTTGTGTATAGGAATGGTATACTTTAATTCCCCGAATAAGCGAACATAAGCGGGAAAACACATTCCCGATATGTCCGCAAAATCCGTATCGCCATTTTTCACCCGACCTGCATTTCCTGCCCCGTCGTAAGATTTATAACCCTCGGATGAGCCGAATAGCTTGTAATGCCGTAAAGCGTTCCCTTAGAGGTAAGAAATGTCTTTCCGAAAAAGTACGGAAACAGCTTTACCGTTTCGCCGCTGACGGCATCTATGCTGTAAAATCCGCTGTTGACCGTGCTCATATCACCACCCTGAAGCGTTTTGACGTTTTGGTGATATGTTGCCTCCACATAGAGCTTCGTACCGCTGACGCCTATCATTCTGACATTGTTGGTGTCGGGTACGGTCACTTCGTAAAAATCTCCATCCGGGGTGTATCTGTAAACACAGCGGTATGGCATGAGCCACCTTGAATAGCCGCCCGGATAATAGCCTTGCGAATATATGTAATATCCTCCGCATCCGTCAGGCTCGACATTTTCAACCTTGCTGTATTTATCCCAGGCCTCAAGTCTTCTTATGCCGTTTCCGTCTATGATATACAGGTATTCCTCGTGCATGGGATCATAGGGTACACGTTGCGGCATATCGTCAAGCTTTACATCAAGACACAGAAATGTTATGCCATTGTCCGCAAGATACTCCGAGCCTTCAAAGCTCACTATCGGATAACTGTTCGTAAAGTCTGCGAGCTGTGTTTTGTGATAGAATATTTTCTTGTTGTTTTCGGTAAATCTGTCGGATGGAACGAACTGCTTTTTTGCATACTGCTGCACGGGCGGATAATCATCGTAAGAGGTATATGTGCCTGTTTTCTCTACGCTATCTCCGTTTTCGCCGTTTGTCACATTGTATCGTTCCCACCAGAAATAGCCGTATGTCTGCTCGTTTCCCCACTCATCGGTATATTTTGTTTGTCCGCTTTTCTGAAGCAGGAATTCTATATCTCCCGAATCTGTCGGATGCTCGATTATATAATCGACATACGCGTCTGTCCCGAAATGATCGCAAAAAAGCTGTTCGCTCCATTTTGAAACCACAAGTCCCCTCTCTTCGGAAAAGCTTGTCATAAGCTTCAGATCATTTTCACAAAAGCGATATGTCAAGGGGAAATATGTTATACCTCTGAAATTCAATACAGGGTACTCCTCGGCTTTGTTGTCTATCTTTATTCCGTTGAGATAGATCGGATATTCCGGAAGATACGCAGTATAGTCCTCGTCCACAGAATTGACAACAGCTTCTCCGAAGCAGTTTTCCACTCTTGCTGTCGGCATGGATTCCGAGAGCTTTACGATATACAAGCCTTTGTCGGGATCAAAGCCCGCCTGAATATCCAGCTTTTTGCAAAGATTGTATGTCATCGGAATATATGAGATATCCTTATAGGTTATGATCGGGTATTCCACACCGTAATTATATACGGCTATATCCGATATTTGTGTTTTAAATGGTGCAATTTGTACCTGTACGCTTTCAAGTGCACTTGCTCCACTGCAAAGCAAGGCAACAAAGCAGAATGAAATCACAGCCTTACATAATCGTTTCAACATAAATCATTCCTCCTTTTCTCTTTATAATTGAGAACGAAGTAAAATAAAAAATCTCACGCAATAAAAAATTATTCCGAAACAGCTTTACAGACCGAGGCGGATATGCTATAATGTAAAAAAATCTTCGGAGGGAAAAATGATTGTAAAAGTTACGGTTGACAGACCGTTGGGAAGTCATCATCCGAAATTTCCCGACATGGTATATCCCATCAATTACGGATATATAAACGGAATCATCGCAGGTGACGGCGAGGAACAGGATGCATATATCCTCGGTGTTGAAGAACCTTTGACCGAATTCCAAGGCGAAGTAGTCGCAATAATACACAGATTTGATGACTGCGAGGATAAATGGGTAGTCGCACCGGAGGGAATGTATTTCACAAAAGAGCAAATAGCCGAAGCCGTACATTTTCAGGAAAAGTATTTCAAATCCGAGATCATAATAAAAGCAACACCGAAAGGATAAGCTATGCCAAACAAAGCATTTTTGGAAATAACGAATGTATGTAACCTTGCGTGTTCATTCTGCCACGGCACAAAGAGAGAGCCGCATTTTATGACAGTCGAAGAATTTAAAAGAGCGGCATCCGAGATACGTCCCTTTGCCGATTATCTGTATTTTCATCTTATGGGCGAACCTTTGCTTCATCCCGATATCGGTACATTTCTCGGCATTGCCGGTGACCTCGGATTTAAAGTCATACTTACCACCAACGGAACTTTGTTATCATCCGTGACAGATATTCTGCTGTCCTCTCCCGCTCTTTTCAAGGTAAGTATTTCCCTTCATTCCTATGAGGCAAACAAAGTCTGCGAAAGTCTTGATTCTTACCTTTCCGACTGCTTTGATTTCTGCAAAAAGGCATCAAAAAAAGGGATAATATCCGTACTTCGCCTGTGGAACATCGGCGGACTTGAAAGTCTTAACGATGAGATAATCGCAAAGATGCACTCTGCCTTTGACGGCGGTACAACAAAAGAATGGCAGGAGATATACAGCGGTTACAAGATAGATGAAAAGCTGTTTCTCGAATGGGGCGATCTCTTTGAATGGCCGGATATTGACGGCGAAGAATACGGAAGCGATCACGGCTGTTACGGTCTTCGTGATCAGATAGGCGTTCTTTGCGACGGTACGGTTGTTCCTTGTTGTCTTGACGCAGACGGAGCGATAGATCTCGGCAATATCTTTAATACACCGCTTGAGGATATACTTAATTCCGAACGTGCAAAGAGGCTTAGGCAATCATTTATTGACAGAAATGTTTGTGAGGAGCTTTGCAGAAAATGCGGATACGCACACATGAAGAACTACAAATGATATAATACATAAAGAAAATCTTAGGAGCATACAGTTACTCCTAAGATTTATTCTTTATTCCACAACCTCAAATGCCGCAAAGCCGTGTGCGTCTATCTTGTCAATAATTACTTTATTGCCCTCAAATCTTCCGGTACAGTTTACGAAGCGCACTTTCTTATAGCTTTTGTAAAGCTCAACTTCAACATCAAGCTCATAATCGTCGAAAGAATTAAGGAATAATGTTGCCATCGCTGTCTTCGCTTCATTCTCCGAGGTCTGTATATACAGCATCGGGTGCTTGGGATCGACTACCGTCGGGAGCTTTTTTCCGCACAGCCATTCTATACCGTCGGAGAGCTGCTTTTTGCGGTAATAGTTGCACATATAGCTGATATTATCTCTGTATTCCGGATCGTAAGCATCAAAGGGAAATACAAGGAATCTCTGTCCCTTTGCGTTCTCGTATTTGTATGTACCGACACAGCCTCCGGGCATGAGATGAGTTATCACTTCCGCTTTGTCGCTGACCTTTACATTGTGGTATGCTACGCCCTCGATACGCTCGATATAGTCATTTTCAAGGTCATAGTTTTCGTAAGTAAATTTCTGCTTTTCCGAGGAGATATAGCCTGTATCTATACCGCGTTCATTGAGTATTTTAGCCGCAGAGATATCAATTATCGCACCGTGTGACAGTTCTTCTTCCGTGACGTGTCTTGCATTCTCTCCAAAGATAGCATAAGGATAGTCTGTATCACCGTACACAGTCGGAACGGCATTTCGTGAAACAAGGAGTTGTGAACGGCTTGTTCCTCCGACACGTTCAAGCATGGCGATGAGCTTAGGGTGTATCTCTTCCGGAAACTCCCAATCCTCAAATTTATGAAGTGTTTCGTATACTCTTACGCCGACATTCTTTTTGTCGGAGAATATTTCAGCTATCTGTGCTCTTGCTTCATTATTATTTATGTGACGGTCAACATAGCCGG
>SVQR01000001.1 GCA_015065225.1 Oscillospiraceae bacterium
CATTCCGGACGGCTTCGGTGCAAAGATAGAAAAGAGTGCGGTAAGGGTACTTCCCATCTTCGATCTTCTCGCAAAGACAGGTAACATTCCGGAAAGAGATATGTTCAACACCTACAACATGGGTGTCGGCATGAGCGTTGTTGTCGGCAAAGACGAGGCAGACAAGGCTATTGCAACACTCAAGGCAGCTGGCGAAGATGCATACATCATCGGTGAGATTGAGAAGTCTGATGAAAAGATAAGACTCATCTGAGTTTATCGTCAGATCAAAAATATATTTTCCGAAAGGAACAGACATATGTCCAAAACCAATATCGCCGTTCTTGTTTCCGGCGGCGGAACAAACCTGCAGGCACTTATTGATGCGCAAAAGAACGGCATTATCAAAAGCGGAGAGATAACACTTGTCATTGCTTCAAAGCCGGGCGTATATGCCCTTGAAAGAGCAGAAAAGGCAGGCATAAAGACCGCAGTGTGCGAAAGAAAAGCATTTGCCGACAAAAAGGCATTTGACGATGCACTTCTGAAAATGCTTGAGGAAAACGGCACAGAGCTTATCGTTCTCGCAGGTTTCATGTGTATTCTCGGCAAGGAATTCACAGATAAATATCCCGAAAGGATAATCAATATTCATCCGTCGCTTATCCCATCGTTCTGCGGAGAAGGCTTCTACGGGTTGCATGTTCATGAGGCTGCACTCAGTTACGGTGTAAAGGTTACAGGTGCAACGGTGCACTTTGTCAATGAGATACCCGATGGTGGAAGGATCATCATGCAGAAGGCTGTATATATAGAAGATGGCGATACTCCCGAGATACTTCAGAAGCGTGTCATGGAGCAGGCGGAATGGGAGATAATGCCCCTTGCCTGTGAAAAGGTAGCCGCGGATATCGCGTCAAAGAAGGCGTAAAGTGTGAAAGACACAAAGCTCAGCGGACCTGCGATATTTATGTATAGCACTATCGTATTGATGACAGTGCTTTCTACGGCAATGTTCGTGTTGTATTACGGAAACTTTACCGACAACGGCATTATCCTGTGGATAGGTATCGTATCCTTTATGATACTGTATCATTTCGGCATACGCATACTCATGGGTGAGATATCAAAGCTGTGGCATATATCCTATAAGCATCCGTGGTTCAGACCGCGCAGGTTTGAGAAAAAGCTCTACGGATTTCTTCGGGTTCGCGAATGGAGAGATAAAGTACTTACATTCAACCCGGATGAATTTCTGATGGCGAAACGTACTCTTCCCGAAATTGCCGATACAATGGCAAAGGCGGAGATCGATCATTGGATAAATGAGATCATCTCGGTAACAGCGATATTCTTCTGCCTTCTGTGGGGAATGTTTCCGATATTTCTTATAACTTCAATTGCGGCAATGCTCTTTGATGCACAGTTTATCTTGGTACAGAGATTCAACAGACCTAAGATAGTGCGTCTTATAGAAGCAAAAGAGAAGAAACAACAAAAACAAACAGCAAAAACATTTTAAATAAATGAAAGCTTGTAAAGCAAACTAACAATAATTGTCAATTAGCATTTTTAATCGGCAATTTTAAAAAGGAGATTCATTATGAGCATCTACGAAGTAAAAACAATGGGCGAACGCATCGCCGGCAACAGCTACGTCGGAAGAGGCGTGGTTCTCGGAAAGAGTGCGGACGGCAAGAATGCCGTATCTGCATACTTTATCATGGGCAGAAGCGAAAACTCAAGAAACAGAATATTCGTGGAAAAAGGTTCCGATCTTTTTACCGAGCCCTTTGATGCATCCAAGGTGGAGGATCCGTCTCTCATCATCTATGCGGCGGTACGCGATACCACATCAAAGCTCATCGTCACAAACGGTGACCAGACAGATACCATCTACGAATACCTCAAAAACGGCAAGACCTTTGAGGAAGCACTCGAAAGCCGTGAATTTGAACCGGATGCACCCAACTTCACACCCAGAATAAGTGGTATGATTAACTTCGGTGATGCAAACTTCACGTATAAGATGTCCATACTCAAGAGCCTTGATGAAGAGGGCAGCGAATGCTCAAGATACTTCTTTAATTATGTATCCAAGGCAGGACTCGGTCATTTCATCCATACTTACAATCACGACGGCAACCCCATTCCCACATTTACGGGAGAGCCCGAAAGAGTAAGCATTCCCGATGACATTGATGCATTTACAAACGACATCTGGACAAACCTTGACGAGGCAAACAAGATCTCGCTGTATGTAAGATATACAAGTCTTGAGGACGGAAGCACACAGACAAGACTTATCAACAAGAACAACTGATAATAAAACGAAAGGGTAAAACAATGAAAGAATTCGAACTCAAATACGGCAGTAACCCCAATCAGAAACCCTCAAAGATATACATGGCAGACGGTAGCGAGCTTCCTATAGAAATACTTTGCGGAAGACCCGGTTATATCAACTTCCTTGATGCATTCAACTCATATCAGCTTGTTGTTGAGCTGAAAAAGGCATTCGGTATTCCCGCGGCAGCTTCTTTCAAGCACGTTTCTCCCGCTGGTGCGGCAATAGGTCTTCCTCTTTCCGATAAGCTCAAAAAGGCAGTGTTCGCAGATGATATAGAAGGTCTTGATGAATCTCCCCTCGCTTGCGCATATGCAAGAGCAAGAGGTACTGACAGAATGTGTTCCTTCGGTGACTGGGTAGCACTTTCCGATGTGTGCGACAAGACAACGGCACTCCTTCTCAAGCGTGAGGTATCCGACGGTGTTATCGCTCCCGGATATACCGATGAAGCTCTTGAAATACTCAAGACAAAGAAGAAGGGTGCATATAACATTGTTAAGATCGACCCCGACTATGTTCCCGCTCCTCAGGAAACAAAGCAGGTATACGGCATCACCTTCGAGCAGGGCAGAAACAATTTCGTTATCAACAAGGAGCTTCTCTCCAATATCGTAACCGCAAACAAGGAAATGCCGGAATCTGCAATCCGTGACCTTATAATCTCGCTTATCACACTTAAATATACACAGTCCAATTCCGTATGCTATGCTTACGACGGACAGGCAATAGGCGTAGGTGCAGGTCAGCAGTCCAGAATCCACTGCACAAGACTTGCAGGCACAAAGGCAGACACATGGATGCTCAGACAGCATGACAAGGTACTTGCACTTCCTTTCCTCGATACACTCGGCAGAGCAGACCGTGACAATGTTATTGACGGCTACATCAACAAGAACGAAGAAGATGTATGTGCAGACGGTGTATGGCAGAGATATTTCACACGTCAGCCCGAGCCTCTTACCGATGCAGAGATCAGAGAGTATCTTGACGGTATCACAGGCATCTCCCTCGGCTCCGATGCATTCTTCCCCTTCGGTGACAATATCGAAAGAGCAAAGAAGTCCGGTGTATCCTACATCGCAGAGCCCGGCGGATCTATTCGTGACGACCTTGTTATTGAGGTCTGCGATAAGTATGGCATTGCAATGGCGTTTACAGGAATGAGACTTTTCCACCACTAAAATATAGGATCATATCCTGTAGGGGAGGGGTTCTGATCCTCCCGAACAACAGCGGTCGCAAAAACACCGGCAAAACGGAACCCCGTTCCTGCGGAACAGCATTATTCGGATAAACATAGACGGAACAACAATGATCAACCAAATACGGGCGGAGTAGAACCACGCCCCTACAGTCCCGAAAGGAAACAAAAATATGAAATTGATCGTAATCGGTTCAGGCGGCAGAGAGCACGCAATCATAAAGAAGCTGCTTGAGAATAAAGAAATAACCAAAATTTATGCACTTCCCGGCAACGGCGGTATCGCAGCAGATGCAGAGTGTGTTGATATCGGTGCGAAGGACAAGGATGCCATCGTAAAGTTCGCTCTTGACAATAAGATAGACTTTGCTGTAGTAGCTCCCGACGATCCGCTTGTACTCGGTGTCGTTGATGCTCTTGAGGAGGTTGGCGTTCCCTGCTTCGGTCCTCGTGCAAATGCGGCTATCATTGAGGGAAGTAAGGTCTTCTCCAAGAACCTCATGAAGAAGTATAATATCCCCACGGCTACATATGAAGTATTCGAGGATATGGATGCGGCTTTGAAGTATCTTGAAACAGCTCCTATCCCCACAGTTGTAAAGGCTGACGGTCTTGCTCTCGGCAAGGGCGTTATCATCGCTATGACAAGAGAAGAGGCTGTTGATGCCGTAAAGTCCATGATGGCAGACAAGGTATTCGGCGAGAGCGGCTCAAGAGTTGTAATTGAAGAATTTCTCGAAGGCCCGGAAGTTTCCGTTCTTGCATTTACAGACGGCAAGGTAGTAAAGCCTATGGTATCTTCTATGGATCACAAGCGTGCACTTGACGGGGACAAGGGACTTAATACGGGCGGCATGGGTACTGTTGCTCCCAATCCTTACTATACAAAGGAAATTGCAGAGGAATGTATGAAGACAATATTCCTTCCGACAATTGATGCAATGAACAAAGAGGGCAGAACATTCAAGGGATGTCTTTACTTCGGACTTATGATAACAAAGAACGGAGTCAAGGTGATAGAATACAATTGCCGCTTCGGTGATCCGGAGACACAGGTGGTTCTTCCCCTTCTTGAATCCGATCTCTTTACAATAATGAAAGCTTGCCGTGACGGTAGCCTTGCGGAAACAGAGGTCAAGTTCATGGACGGCTCTGCCTGCTGCGTTGTCGTAGCTTCCAAGGGCTATCCGCAGAAATATGAAACAGGCTTTGAGATGACACTTCCCACTGTCGGCGGTGACACAGATATCTATGTTGCGGGTGCGAAAATAATCGACGGTAAGCTCTGCAACGCAGGCGGCCGAGTTCTCGGTGCTGTCGGCAAAGCTGAAACGCTTGAAAAAGCGATTAAGGTTGCATACGGTGTTGCAAAGGAAGTTAAGTTTGAGAATGCTTACTTCAGAAGCGATATAGGCAAGAAAGCACTCGAAGCAAAATAAGAATTGATCTGTATTCGTGGTTAAAGGAGTTTTATCATGCCCGAAATCAGAAACCACAACGGTCGCCCGGCTATCTTTGTAGACGGTAAAGTCTATCCGCCCATGATGGCGACGATACGTACAATAGATAACGACAAAACCAAGACGGATAAGGAATACTACAGAGAGCTCGGTAAAGCGGGTATCAAGATTTTTTTCCTTATCTGCGATACCGAATGGCTGAAACCCGGTGCGATAAAGCTGTTCTGCGATGAAGCGGAAATGCTCCTTGATGCCGTACCGGATGCCTACATAATCCCAAGAATAGGTCTTCATCCCACAAACGAGTGGATAAAGGCACATCCGGAAGAATGCTGTAAGTACAGCGACGGCACACAGCCGGGTACAAAGCTTTTTACGGAATCCTATGTCACAGACCTTCCCATGCAGTATTCATTGTGTTCGGAAAAATGGCGAGAGGATGCCGGAAAAGCACTTTCGGATACATGGGATAAACTGATGGAGCTTCCGTATGCCGACAGGATAATAGGCTGCTTCTTTGCGGCAGGCGGCACATCCGAATGGTACTATATCATTCAGATGTTCAACGGTGACGGTGCTGTGCTTGACCAAAGCGAGAGCTACAGAAGGAACTTCACAAAGTATCTTACAAAAAAGTACGGAACAGATGAGATGTTGCAAAAGGCATGGGGAAGAAATGATGTTTCTCTTGATGCTCCAAGCATCCCCGAGCCGGAAGCACATTACTATACAAGAGAAGTTGACCACGACTGCATATATCCAAAGCAAACAATGTACGCAAACAATCCCGTACCGAAGATGGAATCTCCGAACGGCTTCAACATAGGTACATTCGTTGATATAGACAAGCGTCAGGATGTTTACGATTTCTACAGAGCATGGCATAACGGTACTGCGGAGTCGGTAATCTATTACGGAAACCTCATAAAGAGCAAGACTCCCGACAAGCTCACAGGGGCATTTTACGGCTCATTCGGATGTACAAATTACTTCAAGGACGGCACATGTGCGGCAGTTCTCAAGGTGCTTGACAGTAATGTTATAGATTTCCTTGCGGCTCCCGGTGTTTATGAGAACAGAGCTCCCGGCGGATTTGTAGGTCAGCGTGAGACCTTTGAGTCCTTTGCAATGCGAAACAAGATATATATAATCGAGGACGACTCAAGAACACACTTTGAGAACAGATGGTTCGGTCCGCAGTACGGTATGTACGATATGGAAGATACCATGAATGTCCTCAAGCGTGAGTTCGGACGTACAATATGCGAGGATGTTCAGGCATGGTGGTTTGACCAGCTTCTCGGAGGCAAAAGGTATAAAGATCCCGAAATATATAAACTTTTCACCCGTCAGGCGGAGATAGCACAGGAGGCTTACTCCCTTGACAGAAGACCGAGTGCCGAGATAGCATTCATCTTTGACGAGGAAAGCACACACGTCACATCCTTCAGAACAACAAAAGAGCTTGTGGAGCTTATGCGTAACTATGAGATCGCAAGGATAGGCGCTCCCGTTGATCAGTATTATCACAATGATATGGCAAACCCGAATATGCCGAGCTATAAGATGTATATCTTCTTCAACGTGCTGACTCTTACAAATGAGGAAAGAGCACAGATACAGGCAAAGCTGAAGAAGGACAATGCGGTTGCCGTATGGATGTATGCTTCGGGTATAATAAACCCGGAAACAACGCCTAAGTTTGACTTGAAGAACATAGAACAGCTCACAGGCATAAAGGTCTCTATGATAAACGACAGATACGACTCCAACTTCCGCATAAACGGTGAGGAAACGGATTTCACCTGTTACCTTGACAAGCGTTTCGTATACGGCAATATGGCAGAAAAACGTACCATCCCGGTAGGTTACAAAGATGACGAAACATGGAATTCCTTCCTTTATCCGCTGTTTTACGGTGACGATAAAGAGTCAACCGTAGCGGCAAGTTTCCTGACAAGCGGCAAGCCGGCGATAAGCGTCAAGAAGTGCGATGGCTTTACTTCGATCTTTTACGGTGCAAAGCATATTGCAGCACAGACCATGAGAAATATCGCCAAAGGTGCAGGCTGTCACATCTATTCGGACAGCGGTGATGTGCTTTTCGCAAACAGGAATTATATCACATTCCATGCATCCTCCGAGGGGACAAAGACAATAGAGCTTCCCGCAAAATGCAAGGCTGTCGAGGTCTACGAAAACAAATGCTATTGCGAAAATTCCGACAAGATAGTATTTGATATAAAAACAGGCGAAACAAGGATGTTCAGAATAATAAAAGAATAAGAAAATTCTATTCCGAAAGGATAAAAAACGATGGTATACAGAATCTACGTAGAAAAACAAAAAGGTCTCGATAACGAGGCAAGAGGCATCAAAAACGAGATAATCGAGCTTCTCGGCATAAAGGCTCTTGAAGAGGTTCGCCTTATCAACAGATATGATGCGGAAAATATCACGGAAGATCTCTTTGAAACAGCAGTAAAGACTGTTTTTTCCGAGCCTCAGACGGATATCACATACCGTGAGCTTGACACAGCAGGCTACACCGTATTCGCAGTTGAATTTCTTCCCGGTCAATTCGATCAGAGAGCGGATTCCGCGGCACAGTGTATCAGCCTTATCTCTCAGGGTGACAGACCTACAGTCAAGAGTGCAAAGGTTTATATGCTCAAGGGCAGCCTTTCCGAAGCGGATGTTGCAGCTATCAAAAAGTACGTTGTAAACCCCGTTGAAGCGAGAATCGCAACACTTGACAAATATGACACTCTCGAAACAAAGTACGCATATCCGGAAGATGTAAAAACGCTTGACGGTTTCTGCGACATGGATGAAGCCGCTCTCAAGGCTTTCCTTGACAAGCTCGGTCTTGCTATGGATATTGACGACCTCAAGTTCTGTCAGCAGTACTTCATCTCGGAAAAGCGCGATCCCACCTTCACCGAGATCAAGATGATTGATACATACTGGTCTGACCACTGCCGTCACACCACATTCCTTACAAATATCGACAATGTTACCTTTGAGGATAAGCTCCTTGAGGATGCATACAACGAGTATATCGCAACAAGAAAGGCTCTTGGCAGAACAAAACCCGTTTGTCTTATGGATATCGCTACCATTGCTGTACGCCACCTTAAGAAGGCAGGTAAGCTCCCCAAGCTGGATGAATCCGAGGAGATCAACGCTTGTACCGTAAAGATAAAGGTTGAAACAGACGGCAAGCTCGAAGACTGGCTTCTCCTTTTCAAGAACGAGACACACAATCATCCTACAGAGATAGAACCCTTCGGCGGTGCGGCTACCTGTATCGGCGGTGCTATTCGTGACCCGCTTTCCGGTCGTTCATATGTATACTCCGCAATGAGAGTTACAGGCGCGGCTGATCCCACAAAGCCTCTTTCGGAGACAATGGAAGGTAAGCTCCCTCAGAGAAAGATTGTTACAACAGCGGCAGCAGGTTATTCCTCCTACGGTAACCAGATAGGTCTTGCAACAGGTCTTGTAGATGAGATATATCATGACGGTTATGCCGCAAAGAGAATGGAGATAGGTGCTGTTGTTGCGGCAGCTCCCGCAGAAAATGTAAGACGTGAAAGACCGGAACCCGGTGATATTGTCATACTTCTCGGCGGAAGAACAGGTCGTGACGGTTGCGGCGGTGCTACAGGCTCATCCAAATCCCACAGCCTTTCATCCCTTGAATCCTGCGGTGCAGAGGTACAGAAGGGTAACGCTCCCGAGGAAAGAAAGCTCCAGAGACTTTTCAGAAATCCCGAAGCATCAAAGCTCATAAAGAGATGTAACGACTTCGGTGCAGGCGGCGTTTCAGTAGCAATCGGTGAGCTTGCCGACGGACTTCTCGTAAATCTCGACAAAGTACCCAAGAAGTATGAAGGTCTTGACGGAACAGAGCTTGCGATAAGTGAATCTCAGGAAAGAATGGCGGTAGTCGTTGCATCTTCCGATGCAGATAAGTTCTGCGCACTTGCAGACAGTGAAAACCTTGAAGCGACAGTTGTTGCGGAGGTAACGGAAGATCCGAGACTTGTTCTTATGCACAGAGGTAAGGCGATAGTTGATATCTCCCGTGAATTCCTCAACTCCAACGGTGCGGAAAAGCATATCGACGTTATCCTTTCCAAGCCCGAATGTTATAAAAAGGATATCCCCGCAGATTTTGCTGAGGGTATGAAGGCACTTGCATCCGATCTTAACGTATGCTCAAAGAGAGGTCTCTCCGAAAGATTTGACTCCACCATCGGCAGAGGTACTGTACTTATGCCCTTCGGAGGCAAGAAGCAGCTCACACCCATACAGGCTATGGTAAATAAGGTATCAGGCGAAAAGAGAGATACATCCACGGTTTCCGTAATGGCATACGGCTACAATCCTTTCATCACGGAAAAGAGCCCTTACCACGGTTCTTACCTTGCAGTTGTCGAATCTGTATGTAAGCTCATCTGTACCGGTGCATCTTTTGAAGATACATATCTTACATTCCAGGAATACTTTGAAAAGCCTCTCCGTGACGGAAAGCGCTGGGGTAAGCCCATGGCGGCACTTCTCGGTGCATTCAAGGCTCAGATGGAGCTTGGTATCGGCTCGATCGGCGGTAAGGACTCCATGAGCGGCTCGTTTGAAAAGCTCGATGTTCCTCCGACACTTGTATCCTTCGCTGTTACAACAGATCATATAGACAGCATAATCTCCAACGAATTCAAGACGGCAGACCACGAGGTTGCTATCCTCAAGCCGGAATATGACGAAAACGGACTTCCCAAGGCTGCATCCCTTATCGATCTCTTTGATAAGGTAAACAAGCTCATAAAGAGCGGCGATGTTGTTGCAGCATACACACCCACATACGGTGGTGTTGCGGAGGCTGTCATGAAGATGTGCTTCGGTAACGGCTTCGGCTTCGAATATGACGAAAAGCTCACCAATGAGGATATCTTCGGATATAACTACGGTGCATTCATTCTTGAGCTTTCCGATAAGTGTGATAAGGCTGTAGGAACAAGACTCGGTAAGACAACAAAGAGCTGTGCAATAAAGAGAGGCGAGGACAAGGTATGTTCCTGCAATCTTCTTGAGATATATGAGGATAAGCTCGAAAGCGTATTCTCCTGCAATATAGAAACAAGCAAGGAAGAAATCCCCGCATTCGAATACAAGGCATCCTCTTATGCCGCACCTGCGGTAAAATGTGCTCAGCCTCAGTTCCTTATCCCCGTATTCCCCGGTACAAACTGCGAATACGACAGTGCAAAGGCGGTTGAATATGCAGGGGCAAAGGCAAATATCTTTGTCATCAATAATCTTACAAAGGACGGTATTGCCCGTTCTGTTGAGAATTTTGCAAAGCTTCTCGGCGAATCTCAGGCTGTATTTGTTCCCGGCGGCTTCTCCGGCGGTGACGAGCCTGACGGTTCGGGTAAGTTCATAACCGCATTTATGAGAAACGCATCCATCAAGGAAGGTATCGAAAATCTCCTTGGAAAGAGAGACGGTCTTATGTGCGGTATCTGTAACGGTTTCCAGGCACTTGTAAAGCTCGGACTTGTTCCCTTCGGCAAGATAATAGATGCCGATGACACCTGCCCGACACTTACATTCAACACCATCGCACGCCACCAGTCAAGACTCGTAAGAACAAGAATCGCATCCAACAAATCCCCTTGGCTTAAGAATACAAACGTAGGCGATGTTTATACTGTTCCGATCTCCCACGGTGAAGGTAAGTTCCTTGCATCCGAAAAGCTCGTAAAAGAGCTTGCCGCAAACGGTCAGATCGCAACACAGTACGTTGACATGGACGGAAATCCCACATACGATATCCACTTCAACCCCAACGGATCCACTTATGCTATCGAAGGTATCACATCTCCCGACGGCAGAGTCATCGGTAAGATGGGACACTCGGAAAGAGTTGGTGCGGGACTTTACAAGAATGTTCCCGGTGAGTATGACATCAAGATGTTTAAGTCTGCGGTTGAATATTTTACAAAGTAAATAGTATTGTTATTATCCCGTACGGTTCATCCTGTGCGGGATTTTTTTGCGTAAGAGTGGCAGAACGGGCATAAAAAAACGACGTATCCGCAGATACATCGTCAGAAAAATATTAGTCGCATATAGTTTTATGATGCAAAAACCATCCCGTTATAAACATCCATAATAATCTCCGCTGACCTTAGGTAAAGACCGTGCATCTTCTTGTCAAAGGAATTGCAGACAGCATCCACATCGGCACCGGATTCGGCGATGACATCTATCATAAAATCGCTGCTCGTGTTAAAAAGAACGGATAGCTTTACAAGCGTGAGAAGACAAGCTTCTCTCATATCTTCGGAAGAAGGAACACCGTTGTGATATTCGCGCAGAAAATCCGAGTATTCCATTATACGTTCGGAGAGAAGTGAGGAATATACATTTTCCACCGCCTCACAGAAGTCTTTGTGCTCCATACCTGTGGCAGTATTGCGAAGCACACTTATTTCAGCCGGAATATCCTTCTTTGCATACTTGGTGGTCATGGAAACGGTGAAGGCAAGCTCTTTGGTCTTTATACGTGAACCGAGCACAGAATCGATCTTTTCCTTGAGCCTTGCTGTTTCTCCGCTGCCTTCTATAAGCCTTCTGAGCTCTTTGTCAAATTCAGCCATTTCAATTTCCTCCTTGTATGTCTTTCGCGTACGCGGCGAACCGGTACTTCAAATTTTCCTCATTATATCACACCGCGGGTGTAATGTACACATCTTTTTGTAAAATTAATTTATATCGGAAGAAATATTTACATTATGCGTAAGAACACCGCAGATGTATAAAACTGTTGCTTCGTGTCCGATTACAAAAAACGATGGGATATTTGCGATTTTTTCTTTGTTTTATATGCCATTAATCCGAATTGTTGCAGTTTATTAAGCATACTGTAACAACTTGATCGCGTTGACATAGTATAATAAATTGTCGTAATGTGTGCAAAACATGGAACTTTTTTTGCATTCCATGCGTCTAAGCACAGAAGGGAAAAATATAATTTTAATTTCAAAGGAGAAACTATGAAAAAACTGATCTCATTTATTCTTACGGCTCTTCTTCTTGTGCAGATACCGATAACGGCATTCGCATACAATGAAGATAAGGCACAGACAGCGGCAGATTCTCTCAATACACTCGGACTTTTCAACGGTACGGATAAGGGTTATGAGCTGGAAAAGCCATTAACAAGACTTGAAGCGCTGATAATGCTCATCAGACTCTCCGGCAAGGAGATCGAGGCACTTTATCCCGAAGAGGAGCTCTCACATCCCTTTACAGACTCTCCCGAATGGGCTGACGGCTCGCTCTATATGGCTTACGGCTATAACAACAAGCTCACATCCGGCGTATCCGAAACATTGTTTGCCCCCAATACCGAGGCATCCCTTCAGATGTATGTAACATTCGTTCTTCGTGCGCTGGGATATACCGATAATGAAAGCGGTACGGTATGGGAAAACTGGGAAGCATGGGGTACTGCCGCAGGTGTAATCAACGCCGAAACAAGACGTGACAAGTTCGTCCGCGGCGATGCGGTGATCATCTCAAGAGCGGCACTCGATGCTAAGATCGCAGGCACGGACAAGACTCTCAAGCAGCAGCTCAGCGACGATATGGTGGTAAGTCCCTTCGCTCTTTCCATAGTCGAAGCAAAAGAGGGCAAGGTTATAGATACATCATCTCCGCTTATGGACATACTTGCCAAGACTTATGCAGGTGTTCCGGATATATATCCCGAAGGACTTATGACCATGCAGTTCAAGGCAGAGGACGGCAAGTACTATATCTTTGGCGACGAGGCGGAAAAGGAAGAATATATAAACTATCTTGCATCGTTTATTGGCGCAGATGCGGAAAAGATAGGCGTTACCGAAGCAATATGCTGTGAGCCTATGATGAGCTCCAGAGCCCATTCCGTAGCAGTCATCCGCGTCAAGGACGGCACAGATATGGAAATGGCAAAGAAAGAGATAAAGGAAAAGGTCGATCCGAGAAAGTGGGTCTGCGTCAGCGTAAATCCCGCCAACGTAAGAGTTGAAAACGTGGGCAATGTCATACTTATGGCAATGGATAACACTATAGTTGACAGACTCTGCGCAAACTTCAGAAGCCTTGACACAACACTTGCAAAGCCTTCGGAAAACGGATATATGCTTATCGACGGCAGATACGTCGAAGCAGAAGAACCCTACAGCGAATCATCAGCACAGAGATTTGCCGAAAAGTTCACATCACTTCGCGAAAAGCACTTTGCCGATAACAAGGTATACTTTGCTACCATCCCCGAAAAGGGCTACTATCTCAGAGACAAGACAACACACTATCTTAGCCACGATTCCATAACCGCATTCCTTTCCGAGGCTCTCTACGACTGGACCATGATAGATGTTGCAGGCTCTCTTACAATAGACGATTACTATACGACAGACCGCCATTGGAAGCAGGAAAACCTCTTCGGTGTAATGGAAAAGTTCGGTGAAAAGATGGGCTTTACGGTAAACAAGGACGCATATACTCCCGTAAAGGTTGAAAACTACAGAGGCGACTATGCTAAGGTAATAACAGATATCCCGGCGGAAACTCTTACATATCTTGTAAGTGATGTCACAAAGGGAGCAACTGTGGATAACTTCCAGAACAAGAAGGTGACCACAGTATATGACGAGGCAAAGCTCACATCAAAGATTCCCTATGATGTGTTCCTTTCCGGTGCAACTCCTCTTACCGTGATCACAAATCCTGCGGCAAAGGAAACACGTGAGCTTATCATCTTCCGCGATTCCTTCGGCAGCAGTATCATTCCGCTGTTCATCGAAGCATACTCCAAGATAACGGTCGTTGACCTTCGCTACATGACAAGCGAGCTTCTTCCTCAGTTCGTAGAATTCGGTAATGCAGAGATACTCGTAATGGTAAGCGACAAGATAGTCAACAACAGTATTCTCCTCAAAATAACCGAAAGTACAAATACGGCACAAAATTCTAAATCTACTTCTAAAAAATCAACTGCAGAAATCAAAAAAGTCTTTTTGGAATTTATAGAATTGGGTATAAATTGTCAAACTAGTGCTATAAACAACTTAAATAACCATATCAAATATAATGATGAAAGTTATAAAACATTGTTCTTTGAGAATATTGGAACTGCACGTGATGCAGTAAATAGTGCTTATGAAATTAGTATAGAATATTCAGATATGAATAATCTATCTGCGTTGCTCGAAAAAATCTTGAATATATATGATGACATTTTAAATGATGAATATGCATTATTGACGATAGGGGATATATTTAAAGAAACATTATCATATTATGAATCCATTTCAAGTATTTCTAAATCTTGGTTATATTGAAGAATAAATTGCCGGCGGTGCATATTGCATCGCCGTTTCCCTTTAAATAAAGATATTATTGGGCATATTAAAGACATGACCGCAGAAATTTAAGGAAATTCTTGACAAGCATATTGTAAGTGTGTTATAATATAAACAATCTGCACGACCATATAAACGGAAGTACAAAATCCAACAAAAAGGAGTAAATATCATGGCATATCTTTCAGACATCGAAATCGCCCAGAGCGCAAAAATGCAGAACATCACGGATATCGCAAAAAGTGCGGGCGTTGATGACAAATATATCGAACAGTACGGCAAGTACAAGGCAAAGATAGATCTTTCCTATCTTAATGAATGTAAGAACGCCGACGGAAAGCTCATTCTTGTAACGGCTATTACCCCCACACCTGCAGGCGAAGGCAAGACAACCACCACCATCGGACTTGCTGACGGTCTTAAAAGACTTGGCAAGAATGTAGCTGTAGCTCTCCGTGAGCCTTCCCTCGGACCGGTATTCGGTATCAAGGGCGGTGCTGCGGGCGGCGGATATGCCCAGGTAGTTCCCATGGAGGATATCAACCTTCACTTCACCGGTGACTTCCACGCAATAGGTGCGGCAAACAACCTTCTTGCAGCTATGCTTGACAACCATATCCAGCAGGGTAACACCCTCGGAATAGATGTTCGCAAGATCACATGGAAGCGCTGTGTTGACATGAACGACAGACAGCTCAGAAATATAGTTGACGGTCTCGGCGGAAAGCCCAACGGCACTCCCAGAGAGGATGGCTTTGATATAACTGTCGCTTCCGAAATCATGGCGGTGCTTTGTCTTTCAAATTCCATCACAGACCTTAAGGAAAGACTTTCAAGGATAATCGTCGGTTATACCTATGACGATAAGCCCGTTACCTGCGGTGATCTCAAGGCACAGGGTGCGATGACTGCGCTTTTGAAGGACGCTTTAAAGCCTAACCTTGTTCAGACACTTGAAGGCACACCCGCTTTCGTTCACGGTGGACCTTTCGCAAATATTGCTCACGGATGTAACTCCGTAATTGCCACAAAGACTGCTCTCAAGGTTGCGGACTATGCTGTTACCGAGGCAGGCTTCGGTGCGGATCTCGGTGCGGAAAAGTTCCTTGATATCAAGTGCAGATATGCAGGTCTTAAGCCTTCCGCGGTAGTTATCGTTGCGACTATCAGAGCACTCAAGATGCATGGCGGTGTTCCCAAGACTGAGCTTGGCAGTGAAAACCTTGAGGCACTTGAAAAGGGTATTCCGAATCTTCTTCGTCATGTATCCAATATCAAGAACGTGTACAAGCTTCCTTCCGTTGTTGCAGTCAATAAGTTCCCGACAGACACGGACGCAGAAGTTGAGCTTATCATCAAGAAGTGCCGTGAGCTCGGCGTAAACGTAGTTCTTTCCGACGTATGGGCAAAGGGCGGCGAAGGCGGCATCGAGATGGCAGAGGAAGTAATAAGACTCTGCGAACAGCCCAGTGACTTCACATATTCCTACGAGCTTGAAGGCACTATTGAGGACAAGATAGAAGCTATTGTCAAGAAGATCTACGGTGGTGACGGAATAAGTGTGCTTCCCGCGGCAAAGAAGCAGATCGCACAGCTTACGGAGCTCGGCTTCTCAAATCTTCCTATATGCGTTGCAAAGACACAGTACAGCTTCTCGGATGACCAGACAAAGCTCGGAGCACCGGAAGGCTTCAAAGTAACCATCAAGAATGTAAAGGTGTCCGCAGGTGCAGGATTTATAGTAGTTCTCACAGGTGACATCATGACCATGCCCGGACTTCCCAAGGTTCCCGCTGCCGAAAAGATTGATGTTGACGAAAACGGCAAGATCACGGGATTGTTCTAAAAAGAATTTTTGAATTATCAAAAGGCGAAGCTTTTAAGCTTCGCCTTTTTTGTATAATGCGTGCATCGTTGCTGATATGCGATGATTGGAGCTGTGTTTTTAAGGCAATATTATCAAACAGGCTTGAAATCAAGCTCCATCTCGTAAAATCCCGCATTTTCATATATGCCATTTGACGGTACGAGCTTACGGATATTTTGTGCCGTCATCATTTTGAAGACTTCCCAACGGTTTGCCGGTGTCTCTGTTTCCTTATTTTCCCACATAAGACAGGCGGTGTATACGGCGAACTTCGGATCGCGGCAGATGTCGTTCCATGTTGTAGCCATGACTCCCAAAAGACCGTATTCTTTTGCGATATCGCATCTGCCTTTTATGTTGTCATTGCCGGTCCACGGGCAAAGAATAAGGGAACTTTTGTCTTTGTATTTCAGGAACAGATCGACAGACCTGCGCTCACTTCCGTCTATGTTGTATTGCCAGTCGGCAATAATGACATTGTCGGAAAGCCCTGCGAGGTTTTTTTCTCCGTCACAGCATTTGTGGGAGATGTTACCGCAGTACGGATAGGGGAAATCCTTATCGTCAAGGAACATATCTCCCCACATGATGGGTGTACGTCCGCTTTTGTTTATTTTTTCAGCGGTATTGTTTATAAATCTCATAAAGCTCTCGTTGTCAGTCTTGTCGTAAGGATCTGCAAATGGCTCTGCGGCGTAGACCTCATCGCATCCCATGTGGAAATATCTTCCTTTCCCGAAAAGCTCGCACAACTCACTGCGCATTTCTTCATGCAGAGCAACAACATCCGGGTTCTCGACATTCCATGTCCATCCGCCGGGAAGAAAATATTCCTCATATTCCGGAGCTCTGTCAAGTACGGTGTTTTTCCCACTTCTGAATCTTGATCCGCCCGCATGACCGAAATGGTTGAACATCGGTATAAATTCAACACCGAGAGCTCTGCCATCGGAAATTATCGGTTCAAGATCGCTCTTTGAATAGCCGATCTGCCATGCAAGATGGGGAAAACAGTCGAATTTCAGCATCCCGAAAAATTCCAGGACTATATGTGAACACTTCATAAGACCGAAAAGACGTACCATCTTTTTTAAGAACAAGAGCGACGTTTCCGGGAAAACGCAGAGATGCATTCCACGGAAGGAGAGCGACGGTCTGTCTGTTACAGCAAAGCATCCGAGATCAAAGCACTCCTTTTTGATACTGTACGGAGGCAACGCCTGCAAAAGTGTCGAGAAGGCGTGTACAAGTCCATTTTCACCGTCAAAGGTGAGAGTTATACCATGCTCCGAGCAGTTTATCTCGTATTCAAAGTCCGTCTTGCTGTTTTGGATGATAGCCTGTCTTGTTTTTGAAATGTAGGCTGTCGTATGAAGGCTCGGACTTTTTATTATCTCAAGCTCACACTTGCCTGCAGTGAAGTTTTTCCACAGTTCGGGAGCGAGCATTCTGAAATCCCTGTTGGAAAAGTTTTCGGGGACAGTCATAAACAGCTTATCGCAGAAGGTGAATGTCCCTTCTTTTTTTATGTATTGACATGGTGTCGGAAATATATTGTGCATCACAGTGACCTGCCTTGTGGTTTTTCTTCTATTATATAACGAAACAAAAGTAAAGTCAAGGCTCAGATTTGGCAAAGATTTTTTTATTCCGCCCATCATAAAAAAGCGATGTACCGCCAAAAAGGTGATACACCGCTTGATTTTTACCTGCGATTCTTAATTATTATTCCACACCGTTTACAGCCGCTGTCTTGAGGTCATAAGCTTTAGCGGATGCAAGATTCGGGAATATGCCCCATGCCGCAACGTCAAAGTTGGGATTACCCTGAAGTACGCCGTCCTTGAAGTAAGCATCGCCCCTCTTGGATGCACCGCCGAATACAACGTGGATCTGTGAGCAGGTAGCAGAGCCTTCCTTAAAGCCTCTTACTTCTACATATACTTCTTCCCATTCGTTGTTGCCGACCGTTGCGTTGACAGCCGTTCCTTCGCCGCCGTTTCCTATCTTTGTGCCGTCAGCCGCCAATACGTTGTAGCTGTAGATAACCGGCTTTACCTTTTCCGTTGTTCTCATAAGGATCTTTACCACAATTTTTCCGCTTGATACGTCAAATTTGGGAAGACCGTAGCAGTCAAGGTTGAGAAGTGCACTCTCATTTACAAGATTTATGTGAGCATATGTCATGCCTGTTGCGGAGTCTACTTCGGAAGTAACCGTGTATGACTTTCTTGTGTCCGCATAAAGCTTCTTGTCCTTCATTGTACGAACTACAAGTGCGGGAAGCACTTCTTCTTCTGCTGCTTCCTCTTCAAGTCTGTTGTCAAAATCGAAGTAGGATGAAAATCTTGTCTTGTCCGCTTCCTCTGTCGGGAATTTCTTTGAGGGAACGAAATCAAACTTGTTCTTGGGCATCGGATCTACATAATAGAACTGTCCGTGCTCATCACCGAGAACCGTTACCATAGCAGTACGTGCCGAAATATCTGCCTTGCCTGCCTCGGCACCGTAGGTGTAGAAGTTGTTATTCAGTCCCTGGATAAATGTGTTGCCGTCATAATCGGGACGGCAGTTGTCCCAGGGGGTAGTTGTCTGACAAAGCTCGTAGGTGGATCTGTCAAAAATGTTGTTTATAATTCTGTAGTTTGTAAAGGGGTTCGTCGTAGATGCACCGCCGGAACGGATATGCTCCGCTGCACTTCTGTGAGCACGGTTGAGCCATCCGCCGAAGCCGAAGCCGGCACGTCTGCAAAGATTGTTTTCGTAAAGTATATTATCGCCATATCTTTCAAGTCCGTCAGCAATTCCGAGGAAGTACTCGATGGAGTAGATACAGTCTGTAATGAGATTGTTTGAATATGTGACATTCTTCATTACGCAGTTTCCGCCGCTTCTGGAGGAATACTGATGTGTAACACCAGCATCGTAGCACTGCCAGAGATAGCAGTTGTCTATAAGATAACCGTCACAGCCACCGTATATTTCGACACCGTTGCCAAGGCGGGTGGGAGAGCCGTCGTTATTGCCGTTTGCGTTGTAGGACTGAATTGAACCGCCTATCCATCCGAATTCACAGTTTGTAACCGTAAGATTCTTTGTAGTACCGGAGGATATACCGTGAACGCCTGCGTGCATTACGCAGATATTGTCGATCGTAACATCGCTTCCACCGATACCTATGCCGCTTACTTTTACGTTGAACTCAATGGAATCAAATACCTTACCGGGGTTACCGTTGTCGCATCTGAGATATACGGGACCTGTTGCCGCACTTGCGTTTATAACAGGACCGGACACGGCATTGTTTGCATAATGGAAGAATTCAAGATCGTTCTTCAGCTCTGCAATGTAGTCGAAATCCTTGTTCTTATCGTCCTTGTAAACGTATCTTTTGCCTACAGAGTATGCCATTACCTTTGAGGTGTAGTATTCTCTGTCACCGTCACGGATGATCATTGTACCTACATCCTTCATGTCGGTCTTTTTGTACTGCCATACCTTCTTGCCGCTTTCGTCCTCATAAACGAGAAGCCACTTTTCGGGATCCGCACCGTTTTCGGGTGAGCCGTAGATGGTAGGCTTCTTGCCCTCACCGTAAGCGGTGTAGGTGATGCCTCCCTTGGCTGTCATGGGCTCACGCCAGAGATCGCCTCGCTTGAGAAGCACAACATCACCGCTGAGTGCGATTGTATTTGCCTTTGCGAGAGTTTTGACAGGCGTAGCTTCCGTAAGTCCGTCATTGTCATTGTTGCCTGTGCTTTGTGATACATATACTTTTTTACCCTTGATTGCGGAGAGATCCATGTTGGGAGTATTTCTTATCTCTTCAATGCGCTTGGCTTCAAGAGCATCAAGCTCCGCTACCTTTGCGTTGCCCGCGGGGATATTGTAATATTCGGTTATATCAAACTTTTCGCCCAGAAGCACAAGGGGATCCTTTGTGGGATAGAGCCACTTGCCGTCAAGCTCAACATGAGGAACCGTCGCTTCCGCAATGTTTGCGAATGCCCAGTGAGTCCTGTCCGTATCAAGGAACAGAAGGATGATGTCGCTGTTGATGTCGTCAATAGTCTTTTCTCTGCCGCGAGCTCTGTTGATAACGGTTACAACTTCGGCTCTTGTTATTGTGTTGTCGGGTTTAAAGCTGAATGTGCCGTTACCGTTGTCATATCCGTTGATAAGACCTGCCTTTGCCGCCGCCATGATGGAAGCGTACTTGGGATGATCCTGTGCAACGTCGGTAAAGGAAGCGTTTATGCCTTTATCCTCGGCAAGGTTTGTGAGATATACAAGCTCCGCAAATTCGGCTCTTGTTATAGCCTTATTCGGCTCAAAATTGCCGCTGTAGGACTTGAGAAGTCCCTTGCCTTCACAGAAGCCGATATACTTTGCAAACCACTGATCCGCGGGAACGTCAGCAAAGGAAGCTGTGCCGGAAATAGCATCTTCCTTTTCGAGAAGTCTTGCAATAACCGTACAAGCCTCGGCTCTTGTCATAGTGCCCGCAGGTCTGAATGTACCGTCTTCATAACCGTTCATATAAGAGGTATGCTCGGTAGTCTCGGGAAGCTCCTTGAAGAACATTACACGGCTGATGTACATAACGTCTGTTTCTGCAAGCTGTACCAGCGGATATTCACCGAGGATCCTGACGTGCATCTGCTTTAAGGGATGTGCCGAAAGATCGGGGTTGAGCTTTATGTTTGAGAAATCAAAGTAAGCAACTGTCCACTCATTTGCCTTGATAGGCTCCATGGCATTTGCTTCCGCAGAGCCTGCGAGCACCTTGCCCTGATTCATGATGGCAAGATTCATTCTTGTGTCAATGGTCTTGTCTGTTTCAAAGAAGTATTCAACAGCGAAATACTTGTATACCGCAAGGTCAACGCCCGCACTTCCGTAGCTCCAGCCGTCAATGGTTATCCTCTTGGATTTGTCGCAGGCAGGATTGGGAGTTATCTTGACCGCAGGCTTGCCGTCCTTTGAAGCACTGTTGTCCACCTCGGCAGAGCCGGTACTGTTTACAACGCCCTGAGCGTACTTTGTAAAGTCGATAGAGATAAAATCCGGAGCAGAGCCTGTCTCGTCCCATTCGGCAAAGAACATTGCGTCGTTTGCCGGGACTTCTATCTCCTGTCCCGCTTTGTAAATATCATTTGTGGAGCGCATTCTCCAGCCCTCGAACACACCGTTGGGATTCTCAAATTCACATTCGGGGAGGACTATCTTTTCGCCCGCTCTCTTCTTTATGTCAGCCATCTCGCCGGTAGCACCGGGAGAGTTCTTGTCAAAGCTGATTGTTGTCAGAGCATTGGGATCGGGATTATTCTCATAGAAGGTTATTTTTTCAATATACAGAACATCCTTGTCGGAAAGGTTGTTTGCCTGAGTATCGTGGAAAGGACGGATGTGCATCTGTGCAAGGTAAGGCTTTTCCGCATTCTGAGGTTCCTGCGCACCTATTACAAATACAGCTTCTGCCCACTGCTTTGTAACAATGTTATCCTTTGAGAGGAAGGACATATCCTTGAGAGCCTTACTTGAGCCGGGGAGAGTTCTGAACAGCATCTTTCCTTCGTAGGAAGGCTTATCCGTGTCGTAGTAATATGAGATTACAACATACTTGTACTTTGGTACTTCCACCTTATGTGCATAATTTGCGATGGTGTAGCCGTCAAGATTGATCTTATTTGTTCCGCCCTCTGTGGGGTTGGGAACAATTTTGAGAGCATTTCTTCCCTGAAACTCCACATTCTTTGTGAGAGTCGCACTGGGGACATTATTGACCGTACCGCATGAAACTTGCGAATAGTCAAAAGAGAGATACCCGTCTCCGAGTTCGGGCTGATACTTTGCTTCCTGTGCGCCTGTGCAGAATGTAAAGGCGGAGAACGCAAGCAAAGCTGTCAGAATTGCCGTAAGTAATCTTTTCATTTTCCAAATTTCCTTTCAAGAGTTTTTGTTTTTGGTGGAAAATTGTCCAAAATCATGTTTAAATTATATATTATTATTGTGGAAATGTCAATACCGGGAAATGATGTTTTTGAACTTTATGTTCGTAATTCTTCTAATTCTTTTGAGGGGCGAGAAGTCACTGCAAATTTCAAACACTCATACAAACATAAATCGGAAAGTCCTCTTGATTTTACACGACATATATGCTATCATATAAACATCTCCAACAACAGAAGAGGTAGTATCATGAACGCAAATCGTATATTCGGAGAATATGACAGAAAAAAACTATGTACCGCAATAAAGGTGCTTCGATATTCCGGTTTTTCCGGCACAACACTTGCAAAGTGGATATATCAGGTGGCGTTTTCACGCACCTTTACTTTTTCCGGCACATATAGGGATATACTTGAAAATGTATTTCTCCACGGTGACGGTGGAACAGAGGAAAGCGTCATAGGTGCAGGCGAAGAAGCAAAGGATATTACTGCCGACCTTATAAAGATGACCGTTCCGACTCTTTTCGGCGGCAAGGCAGTGCCGACATCAAAGGATGAGATGTTTGGAGAAAAAAGGACGGAAAAGGTTGAACTGTCAGAGCTTTTTGACGGCGATATGGTACTTTTACATAAGGATATATCCGACAGTGACAGCGCACAAATGTACATCTTCGGTGAAGGATTACTCTGGAGATTCGCGGATTTCGGACTTGAGATTGCAGATACCGATGACGTTATTGCAAAGCTTTGCGAAAATGACAGATTTATCGTGCTTCGTCCTTCCATCGTGCTTGATGATGTATATCCGACAAAGCCGTTCATGGGTGAGCTTTCCGACAAACAGCTTGCCGTTATCGCAACTGCGGAAAGCTATCTTCGCAGAGGTGAAATGCTCCAGTATGAGGATACCCGCTTCGGAAGCTATCGTGACGGTGACGGTGCGGAGTTCCGCTGGCAGTACGGGGTAAACTCTCCCGAAGACTGTACAGAGAACACATGGCACTACTCCAATTGTGCGGCCTTCTGTCACGATACCTACAGATTCGGTCTCGGTTACGATATCGTTCATTGGTGTACAGATACGATGATAGCTGCCGAAGGACAGCCCTTCCGGTATGAGCTTACAGGGAAGGAAACTGATGAAGAAAAAGCAAAGATAGCAAAGATGTTTGAAGCTGCACTTGAGCCGGGCGATATAATAGTCATAAAGAGATACAAAAACAACAGCGGTCACGCCATGCTTTACTGTGGAGGTAATACGATCATACATTCAACCGGAAGCGTATACAACCTTGCCGAAGCCAAAGAGACCTATGAGCCTACCGTAAGATATATGCCGCTTGAATATATAACCACGATAAATGACGGAACAACATCCCTTTTCGGCGGCAAGGTAAGGGCGATAGGCATACTTCGTCCGCTTGATTCATTTTGTGGTGAAGCTCCGAAAAACTCCCTTGCACGTGCAAAAAATATGTACGGAGTTGTGGCACAGAAGCTCTGCTCATGCACATTCGGTTCTTCGGTAAATGCGGGAGATAAGATAACATATACCTTTTCCGTATATAATACGAATAACGACGTCATAACTGTGGATATCTCAGACAGAATCCACGAAAATACGACACTTGAATCATCCGAGCTTGATGTTGACGGAATTACCCTTTCAAAGAAGGTGATGGTACAGCCGCTTGAAAAAATCACGGTTTCATATACAGTGTGTGTAAATGATAATGTCGCAGATGATACTGTAATAAAAGGTGACGGAGCGACTGTCGGTGGAGTTATCCACAACTGCCACGGTGTTCGTATAAAGAGGACACTTACGGATAACGAGCAAGGAAAGCTCCTTCGTATTCTCTGTGACATTCCCGACAACTGCTACAAAGGTATTGCACTTGCTTCATATATATATAAAGAAGCCTTCGTTAAAGATAATATTTTCGGTATCGGCAGTGATCCGATATATACCGACATAATATCCGAACTGTTCGACATAACACACCTTGCTTCCGATCCGGACGGAATGTATTATTCACTCAAAGAAAATGGCAGCAGTACTCTTTCAAAAATGGTCGTACCGTCACTTTTCGGCGGCAGACGCTACTATACAAAAACAAAATTCGACTACAGACGAACAAGACTTGCAAGCTCCGCAGATCTTGTTGTCGGCGATATCCTTCTTACCATCGGCAAGGATGTGATAAAAGTCTTTGTTTATAACGGCAGAGCACTTCTTGACCTTTCGGAAAACCTTGCGGAGCATCCGACAGACCTTACCTTTGAGAGACTTCTTGCATGGGACGGAGTATATGTAGTGCTTCGACCTTCGGCTGAGATCTTTAAATAACCGGACTGTTTATTCTGCACAAAAATCAATATCAATATTTGTCACAACGACGAGTGATATTTTCCCGCAAGGATCGTTCTCATAAGTGAAAGCAAAAAAGCGAAAGGAGATCAACCAATGAAAAAAACATTATCGGCAATACTTGCATCAATTCTTATCCTGTCATCCCTTATATTTTGTGCCTCGGCACAGGAAACGGGATTGTTTACCATCTATGAGGGCGAAGATTACACCATCGTTGCAACAATGCGCTACGCGATCGTGCATCCGAGAGGCGGATCGTCATGGCAGTATTACAATTATGGCGTTACGGACAAAAACGGCGAATACATCGTTCAGCCGATATACAATAAGATAAATGAGCAACATGACGGCAGAGCACTCTATCACATGGGCAGCTCCGGCAACGGCTATTACGGCTACTTCGACGAAAACTGGAATGTCATGGAAAAAATGAAATATGACAGTGCACGCAACTTCTCGGAAGGTGTTGCAGTGGTCGGCGCAAACATCGGTGCTCCCAGCCCTATCGCCATGACAACACGTTACGGCTGTGTGGATAAGTTCGGAAGAAATGTCGTTCCAATTGAGTATCATCATATAGAAGATGCCAAGGACGGTAAGATAGAGGTTCAGCTTTATGAGCAGACATACCCGATCACCAATCACAGCACAAAAATAGGCTACTACTCCACAGACGGTACTCTTCTTGAAGCTCCCGTGTTCCGTCATGATAAAAATGAATATGAGACTATAACAAACGCAGGTAATGTAAGATTCGGAGATACCCTTGTGGATAACTATTCTCTGAAATACCCGATCGTCAGCGTATACAGCTATACGGGCGGTCCGTTCCTGCCGCTGACATACGAAAACTGCAAGATGCTGGGTATAGGTATCAGCGGAAATCATCTTGAAGGAATAAAGCTTTGGCGTGAAAAGCAGGATCCTTGTACAGATGGCATCGGACAGTCCGTAATGCCCGCTGACGGCAAGGCTGTAATGCAGAAATACGGCGGTGCGATAATAGTTGACGGCGTAAGCTATACCAATGACGACGCTCCTGTTCCCATGCTGTATTACAAAGATGTAGTATATCTTCCACTTTATTGGGTGACACTTACACAGAAGCTCGGTCTCGGTTATTCTTATGATCGCGGTACAGGTATAAATATAAAGACCGAGAATCAGACGGAAACAACTCCCGAAGCACTTCTTCCGACATTTAAAGTAACCCTCAACGGCACAAAGGTTGACAGCAGTCACAGACAGTACCCTCTTATCGTATATAAGGATATAACCTATTTCCCCATGACATACTTTGATTGCCGTTTCCTCGGACTTACAACAAAATGGGACAACGAAACAAGGACACTTTCCATAGACAAGGAAAATATCGCCTGTGCATACAGAGATTATAAACAGGAAAATGCAAACGAAACAAAGTTCTCCCCGACAGTATGTGATTTCAATATAATCGTAAACGGCAGAAAGATAAACAATGAAGCCGAGGAATATCCGCTTCTGACATTCCGTGATGTCACATATTTCCCTCTTACATGGCGTTTTGCCGTTGACGAATTCGGCTGGAATTACTCCTTCAATGCGGTACACGGACTTATCATAGATTCCAATAACGATAAGACGACGGTTTTGGATCTTCCGTACATCACGCAGGGAGATGTTGCGCTTGATGATGAGTATTACTATTACAACGCCGAAAAGGACGGAAAGCTTTACGTTTACAGAGCCTCTGTTGACGATACCTCAAAGGCACAAGCGATATATGAGCTTCCCGAATCTCCCATGACGCGTTCGGTAACCTTCTCAATGGGCAGTGACGGAATATATTTCAGCCATCCTCAAGGCTCTGTTCCCACAACCGGCACCACTGCCTTTAAGAAGATACTTCCCAACGGAACGGTTACAGACGGAAGAAATGAAAGTGACTATGCCTACGGAAAGCACGGCTCATATGAGCTGTCAAAGTCCAATGAAGGTGTTACCGTAAATATAACGGCATACGGCGTTGAAAATATAATAAACAGCATAAAGGTAACCGCCAACGGCAAGGAGCAGGTCATCACGGGATATCCGGACTCTCTTTCCATAACTTACTGTATGGTTGACGGCAAGAGGAACGAAAGAATAGGCGCGCTCAGCCGTGTGCAGATACTTGGTGACAAGATATACATTTCCGCATACGATTTCAACGAAAAAGGCGATAACAACCACCTTTATGAAATTGATGTAACCACAGGCAACTTCCGAAAGCTGATATCCGACATAGAAGGCGGCTTCCACGTTTACCACGCCCCCGAATATGCGGCAACCGACATAATAATATTCGGCAAAGACGGAAAGACCATGCGCTATAAGACAAGTGACGGAACAATTTCCGAGATAGACACATCGGCAGCAACCGGAGGCCTGATACTTGAAAAGGCGTACGGTACGGAGAATGTTTTCACTGTCTGGAAGTCCCTCGGCGGTAACAAAACAGTAGTGCAAAGACTTGCGAACCACGCAATGCACTCTTTTAACGACACGGTATTTGAAACAACCACAGGAACAACATGGAAGGTCTCGGATGACAAACTTGTGGTATATACCGTAGGAGAATCATCAAATGACAATGTAAGAATGGTGGTAGGTCCGTGGGCAAACGGTCATTCTTACTTCTGCACCTCTGATACAATAACAAATGTGTATGTTAACGGAAATACTATAATTTACAGAACAGCAGACGGTATTGTCGCAAGGGTAGACAGCAGAGATTGAATAAGCAATAAAAACAGGAGAGCTTCGGAAATGAGGCTCTCCATTAAATCTTTATTCAGTTAAAAAAGCTCATTTACATCACAAACGATACCGTAATCCGCATAATCGAATATCTTAGCACTCTTATCGGAATCTACGGCAATAATAACTCCACTTTGCTCAATAGCACATGTATGCTGAACAGCCCCGGAAATGCCGAGAGCGACATATACATTGGGCGATACCACCTTGCCGGTAAGTCCGACCTGATCGGAGTATTCTGCCATAGACTTGTCAACAACCATTCTCGTTGCCGCAAAGCCGTAACCATTATCCTTTGCAAAGTTTCGCACCTTGTCAAGAATATCCGCACAGCCGAGACCTGCACCGATAATTACGCTGTCGCAGGACTCCTCGCTTGTTCTGACAGTTGCCATCTGAGGAAGTGTTCTGCACTCTATTTTCGCCATGATGCTTCCGGCAAAGGCAGGGCGATACATATACAGCTTCTTTCCGTCTGTTTCAAGGGCGGTGCAGTCGGCACAAAGTCCGGTTTCAAGAAGTGCCGCAACCTGAGGTGCATATCGCCTTCCCCAAAGTCCGCTGTCCCAGAGTATGACGGCAGGCTTTTCTTTTTTTGCCATTTCCGCAATCTCTGTAACATCGGTTGCATCTATGATGCGAACATTCTCGGCGATCTGTTTGGCTTTTTCAAGCGGTTTTTCACCGATACACCATACTTCGGGAAGCTTTACCTCACTTTCCTCGACTTCGACCGCAAGCCTTGCTTTGCCCTTGTTTTCTTCAATCAGCTTTAAGAACTCAGACTTATCAACAAACTTACAATGTCTTTTGCCGACATTACTTTCAAAGGTTTTCAGCACTTTTGTCGGCGAATTGCGAAGTCCGACCTTGGTCTTGTCGATCCCTGCATCTTCACATGACCATACCTCGACAGTTCCTTTTTTGGAGGTAAGCCTCGGAAAACGCAGATTGTTTATCCTCTCCACTGTCACAAGAGCAGGGAAGGATGCATTTTCCTTGCCGAAGCGTGTGTCACATTCTACACCGGTATCGGTGACATTCAGCTTCAGCACATTGGTAACAAGCGAAAGTCCGCAAAGAACAGCAACCTCGCTTCCAACTTGTGCCGTATCACCGTCAATGCTCTGACGACCGCAGATAACAAGATCAGGTTGTATTTTTTTTACGCACTCGGAGAGGGCATAGGCTGTACAAAGAGTATCAGAGCCCGCAAGAGCGGGATCGGTCAGAAGTATATTTCTTTTCGTACCGAGCCTTGAAAGCCTTGTCAGAAGCTCCGCACAGCCGGGTCTGCCCATGGAAAGAACTGTCACTTCGGCATCGGGAATTCTGAGAGCTTCCTCAAGAGCGCAGGCATCAAAGGGGTTAATATCGCCGTCGGGAAGCTGTTTTATAAGAGTCAGGATCTTTAGCATAAGACCTCCGGATAATTAAGGATTAGTATGGTTGGAATATTTTTCTCATAATATGTTATTGTAAAGGGAAGCTTGATGATGTATAATTGTATTACAGAATACACGAAAGGAACAGTGATCAATGAAATTATCTATAGGTGATAGAATACGTGATTGCCGTAAAAATATAAATCTTACACAGGAGGAGCTTGCCGAGAAGCTTTGTGTGTCTTTTCAGACGGTCAGCCGCTGGGAAAACGGAAACTCTTACCCCGATATTGAGATATTGCCTCAGCTGTCACAGTTGTTTGATGTTACTATGGACTATCTATTCGGTAATGAGGGCAAGCAACGTGAGACTCGTGCGAATGAGGAGTTTGACAAAGCCTTGGAATATCTTGATACCGAATCTCCCGACAAGAAAAAAGCATATGAGCTGATACACAATCTCCGTGTGGATTTTCCCGACCATAACAGACTTACACATCTTTTTATATATGTTTTCTCCAACAAACTCTGGAAAGATCCTGATATTCTTTATGAGCTTCGACTTATCGCAGAGAATCTTCTCGGAAACCCGAAAACACCAAAATGGGTAAAGGATGAAGTTGTGTGGTATATGAGCAGCTATGAAACAGACGAGCTCATCACTCCGTTTATAGACAGATACACCACAGAAAATATGGATCTGCGCCGTTCTCATCTCCTACTGCACAGATACAGAGCAAGAGATGAACACGAAAAAGCGGAATTTGTAAAGCAGTGCATATTGTATGAAACAATAGACGAGATATGCACAGGCGGCTGGTGGAGACAATGCGGAAAGCCAAACGACGTTAACCTCTCAAAATGGGGCAACGACATAGGCTTTGCACTTCTCAATTCGGTTTGCAGAAACGGAAATGATCCGAAATATCCCGTAAGCGGTGACGGAAATGTAGATGTATTCTTTTCCATCCGTATAATCATGGGCTTCCGCAAGGCGTGCTATCACGCAACGCTCGGTGAAAAGGAGACCGCATATATCGTTCTTGAGGATACCGTGTCACTCCTTGAAAAAGGCTTCTCCCTTGAGAACGGAACGGAGCTTACGGCAGATGTTCCGTATCTTGATGTATTCAAACTGAAAATAGAATATTTTGAAGAAGTAAACCACGGAACCTGTGCCATGCAATGTGTCTGTCAGGGGGAAGAAAACGGTATATATATCGGTGCATATACTCATTTGTCACTCTGCCGAAGGATACTCGCCGAGCCCAAAGGCTGGGAATGGTTCAACCCGATACGGGATGAGGAACGGTACAAGAAGTATATCGAAAGAATAGACGAGCTGATCAAAAAACTCCAAACACTACCCCCTGCGAAATGAGCATAGCGAATGCAGCAAATTTAAAGTTCTTTGCCTCTCTTTCTTTCAAGAAAGAGAGCCGCCGGAGGCCTCCCGTTCAAAACTCTCCATGATAAATCGGCGCAAGTGCCCTCTGTACTGCCTTGTACTTCTTAAAGACCTCACGGTATTTAGCCGTATTTTCCGCAATCGGCTCTGTGATATTAGCCTTAACGATACACTTTTTAACAGCATCCTCGGGCGATGCAAAAACACCTGCCGCAATACCTGCAAGCATAGCAGAGCCCAGGGAAGAATCACTGCTTTCCGTAGTATAAAGAGTAATACCAAGCATATCGGCTGTCATCTGTCGCCAAAGGGGAGACTTCGCTCCGCCTCCGATGATGACGGCTGTTTCTTTATGCGGAATACCTATCTCGGTAAGAGTATCCATGCAGTCCAGAAGCGAGAAGCATACTCCTTCAAGAACGGCTCTTGTGAAATGCGCCTTCGTGTGGTTGGCACGAACACCTATAAAGCTTCCGCAAAGTGTAGGATCGGCATAAGGTGTCAGTTCTCCGTTTATGTACGGATGGAACATCACACCCTCAGAGCCTATCGGAAGAGCCGCAGCACCGCTGTCAAGCTCCTTGTAATCACCGCCGAATGTATCTCTGTACCAGCGGTAACTCTGCGCACACGCCTTTGTGGCTGTTCCGGGATACCAGAGTCCGTCGGCTATATGTGAATAGTTTATAAGATGTGTATGAGGATAAGCCTTGCTCGTGATAACACAAATTCTGCCGGCAGTTGCAAGCTTTACCGTCATGTCACCCTCGGATACGGCTCCCGATGCAAATACTTCCATAACGGTGTCGGTAGTTCCGCAGATAACGGGCGTTCCTTCGCAAAGACCGCACTTTTCTGCCGCTTCCTTTGTGATGTTACCGATAACATCCGTAGGCTTCACAAGCGGGGGAAGACAAGCGATATCAAGTCCGCAGAGATCGCAAAGCTCCTTCGACCATTCACTCTTGTCAAGATCGTAAAGCATACTGCCCTCGGCTTCGATGTAGTCTGTACACCATACACCTGTGAGCATAAAGCGGATGTAGTCCTTCTCAAAATAAATACGCTTTGTCTTAGCAAAGATTTCCGGCTCATTGTCACGCATCCAGAGAAGCATAGGCAGAGTCCAGATAGTATCAGGCTTGTGATATGTCTTTGCAAGTATCATGTCAAGATGATTTTCACGAAGGTATGCCGCTTCCTTGGTGCTCCTTGAATCCGTCCAATGGATAGCATTTCTAAGCGGAATACCGTTCTCATCCGTCGGAAGGAATGTGTGAGTAGCTGAATCTATCGCAACTGTAAGTATATCCGAAGGAGCAATACCGCTTTTTGAAAGCAGTGCCGCAATATTTTCATAAAGTGCATTCATCCAGTCGGAGGGTGACTGCTCGCACCAGCTGTTCTGCGGTCTGAGAGTCGGATATTCAACTGTATTGTCCGCATAAATCTTTCCGTCTGTTCCAAGAAGCGTAGCTTTTGATGCACCGCCGCCGAAATCAATGCCGAGTAAATATTTCATAACCAAATCTCCTATCATATTAAATATACTGATGTCCTTTGATCCAAAAATCAAAACTGCAATTTTCAGATCAAAAAACACCAAGCCCCGGAGGCTTTTAAAGCCGAGGGGGCTTAATATTCTTAATTCTTTGCGTCTCTTTCTTTTAAGAAAGAGACCGAGGGGTGTCGGGGAGCAGCGCTCCCTGACATTGTCGATTACTTTATCCAATCATGCTCCGGGTCATTGCTTCTGTTGAAGCCCTGGTAGTCGCCTGCCATGAGCCAGAGGAAGTAAGTCTTATAACCGGGAGTTGAAACAGTGGAATGATAACCGTAAGGGAACTCAACAAGCTCATCGTTCTTTACTCTGTAAGCCTCGTCTATCTCGCCGTCGGATGTATAAAGACACTGAACGGCAAAGCCCTGTTCCGGATCAAAGAGGAAGTAATAGATTTCTTCTGCAATACATTCTGTAGGCATATTGTCCTCGTCGTGCTTGTGAGGCGGGAATCCTGCCCAGTTACCCTCTGTGGTATACGCTTCACCGATGGTGAGTACCTTCGCGTTGGAGTTGCCGTCAATAATGAAGCTTGTCTCTCTCTGGAAAGGAACTCTGCCGAGGAGCTTGAGGACAACATGATCCTCACGAAGTACCTGAGGCTCTGTTTTTTCCGTAACAGGTGTTGCACATACTGCGATCTTGATGTTGTCTATTGCTTCTATAACGCATTCTTGTTCACGAGGCATATAGAAGGATTCAGCCTTCCTGTTTTCAAATACCGACATTCTGTTGCCGATATTCTCCCACTTTTCACCGTTTACTTCAACGTTGCAGTGACCGGAAAGCATGATGAATGCAGTTTCCTTGTCCTCTGTGTTGTAGGTGAGTTTTTCACCGGGACTGAGCTCTATGATACCGAATTCAAGTTTTTTCAGACTGCATTCACCGATCTTGCAGATAGGTGTATAACCCTTTGCGGGAGTATATGTCTTTTTAAAGTTCATAACCGTTCTCCTTTAAATAATTCTTTACATCGTCAAACGACGGCACAGATTCTCTTGCACCGACATTCATGCACTTCATCGCCGAAACAGCACTTGAAAAGTGACAGCACTTGAGGAAATCAAAGCCGTAAGAGAGTCCTGCCGCAAACGCACCGTGGAATACATCGCCCGCACCGTTGGAGTCAACAACCTCGGCAGGATATATCGGATATGCCACGATCTTCTCTCCGTCGTAAAGTATACCGCCGTCCTTGCCCATTGTGATAACAACGACTTCGGGATGATATGTGTCATACAGCTTCTTTGCCGCATCCTCTACATTGTCCGTTTTTGTGTGTCCGAGTGCATATTCCTTTGACGGAATAAGTATATCAACATAAGGCAAAAGTCCCTCGATACCGGGGTAAAGTCCGCCTGCATCGTAAAGCACCTTTGTTCCGTGCTCTTTTGCATACTTTGCCGCTTCTATTGCCGCAGAAAGTTCGTTGCCGTCTACCATGAGAATGTCGGCTTCGGCAATTGCCGCTTTTTTAGTATCGTCAAGAGTGAGTGCGGGAAGATTTCCTTTATCGAATACACAGGTACGGGATGCTGCTTCCTTTGAAAGCCAGATACATGATGTAAAAGCTCTGTAGCCTTCAAGGAAATCTATGTTCTTTGTGCAGACACCGTACTTTTCAAAGTCACCCTTCAGAAAGTCTCCCGTTCCGTCCTTGGAAAGTACACCTATAAAGCCGGCAGGTACACCGAGCTTTGATACCGCAACTATACCTGTTGCCGCAGGACCGCCGCCCGCGAGCTTTGTTCCTTCCGCACGGAGCTTTGTGTCCTCGGTCGGAAAATGCGGAACTGTTATCAGCGTGTCCATAACGCACGCACCGATACCTACTACCTTGCTCATTTCGCCATTCCTTCCGCACCGAGAAGTTTAATTTTGGAAAGTGCAAACTGCTTTACGCAATTTATCGGCTCTTTCATAAAGAGGTCGATGGCAACAGTGCTTCTGTCAACGGCAAATACACCGTCAAGGAAGGAGTAGCAAATGTCGGTACCGAAGTTGATCTTTCTGATACCTGCCTTGATGGATGCGATTATCTGATCATCGGGAATACCTGAGCCGCCGTGAAGCACCAGCGGAATCTTTGCAGCAGCCTTAATATCCGAAATTCTCTGAATATCAAGCTTAGGAGGCTTCTTGTATCTGCCGTGAGCAGTACCTACAAGTACCGCAAGAGCTGCAACGCCTGTCTTTTCAACGAAGTCCGCAGCTTCCGCAACATCCGTAAACTCATCCATAGCATCATCATTTACAGAACCTACATGACCGAGCTCACCCTCGACATCTATACCGATGTAAGCCGCTGTCTCAACGACTCTCTTTGTGATCTCGACGTTCTTGTCATAATCAAATGCGGAGGCGTCTATCATAACGCCCGTAGCACCGTAGCGGATAGCTCTTGTTGTCTCCTGCTCACTTGCACCGTGGTCAAGGTGGAAGCACACCGGAACGGATGCACTTTCAGCCGCCTTGAGAATAATGGGTGCAAGATAGAATGCGGAGCCCTGTGTGAAAAGTCTTGAATAGGACTGAAGGATCACGGGAGCTTTAGCTTCCTCTGCCGCCTCGATACATCCCATTACCGTTTCCATATTGTAAACATTGAATGCGGGAATGGCAAAGTTGCCTTCTTCCGCAATTGCAAGTATTTCTTTAAGTGTTACTAACATTGTTTTTTCCTCTCATTTAATTATTGATTATTTTAGCATTTTCCGTACACGTTATAACGACGGGTTTGCCACTGCAGTTTTCATATGTGTTTTCCATGACAGTTACATTCTTATGTCCCTTAAGCCATGCCTTGTTCTGCACCTCATCATGTGATGAAGTAACATTTACAACGCCGAAGCCTCTGTCCTTAACGGTATTGGTGCAATTTATGAATGTATTTCCCTTTACAAGAAGATTATCCGCAAAGCCTGCCTCGTACCAATATGTGAAATCCGGAGCTGCAAGTACCGCAGAAAGTCTCAGATCCTTGAAGGTGCATCCCGTAACAACGGCATTCTTCGCCTGGAGAAGAACTCCTCTTGCTCTGCCGTTACCGATATTACAGTTCTTTACAAGTACATCGGGAGATGCGGAGACGTTCTGTATGTAACAGCCCTCCTTCACTCCTTCGGGAAGAACATCAAATTCAATGGTCTTTCCGTTGTGCTTTTTTACTTTGGCAAAACCGATACTGTTGCAGGATGAGTTGAAAAATTCCACTGTCTCGCCCGCAAGGAACTCTCCTTGCGCAAAGGCATTCTGCGTGCCGCCGGCATTTACGGTTGCTTTATTGCCGTCAATATTTGCTACAACACCAAGCATTGTGAGGATATTAAGCGCATCATCGCCGATACCGACAAAATTGCTGTTCTCGATAAGGAGCTTCCCGGACAACTGATTTATATGTATGCAGTCCTCGTTTGATGCGAGCATAGCATGACTTTCATCGGGAACGGATATATCAAGTCCCGAGAAAACAAAGTTTGAGCTTCCGCAGGTTGCATAGAAGAATGCACTCGGACATGAAAAGCATCCGATATCACGAAGCTCAAGTCCCGAGGTATTCTGGACAAATATCGCAGGCGAAGCGTAGCTTCCGCAGGAAACTCTGCAGCATATTTTGTCACCGACCTTACCGATATTCACAGGAACGGAAAAGCGAAGCTCACCGTCTTCCTTTGAAAGCTTTGTGCCTTCCTGCGGCCAGATCTCATTGTAAAAACCGTTCTCATTTGCCACAAGCACCGAGAAAACAGATTCACCGCCGACAACATTTGTTTTGTACTCCTCGGCTGGCTTTCCGAAAAGCTCAAAGTATATCTTTCCGTCACGGATCTCCGTAATTGTACCTTCCGCCGACGAAGGCTCGGCATAATCCACCGTGAAGCCTTCAAGATATATATTCTTACAGTTTTGGATGTTGAAGATAACGCTTGCATTTCCCGAGATGACTCCGAGCATTTGCGGAGAATATCCGATATTTACAAGTATAGTATCATTTCCGACTATGCGAAGATCCTTTTTTCCGTGAAGCTTAAAGCCTTCGACAATAAAGACTTTTCCTTTCGGAAGTACTATCTCCGTACCCGCATCGGCATCACCGATAGCCTTGCCTATAATATCCGCATTCTTTTTTGCACAGGCAATGTTATCCGATACGACACCGAGTTCTGACAGCACAATCTTTTCTTTTACTTGGAATTCCGGCATTACATCATTGCTTGTATATGCAAGAACAGATTCCATCTTCTTGTTAACTTCCTCGTTTTCCGTAATTACGGCAGGGGTGTAGTCCACAACTTCGCGTTTCCCTACGTTGTCGGAAGATGAAGGATTCATCCCGGTAAAGGCCGCGATAGCCACAGACACGACAGCCGCAATGGATAAAGCTATATTCATCTTTTTCATCCTCAAATCTCTTTCCCGATCTTTGCGAGTATCTCACGAAGAACAGGCTCATATACATTTGCCATTCTGTACATACCGAGATCGTTCGGATGGCATCTGTCAACTGTGCATAGATCACGCTCGCTTTCGCCGAAGAATTTCTCACCGTCGATAAACCAAACATTCTCGTCACCGCTTGCTACGGCATTGTCATAGGTTGCACGGACTACAGCACGTCTCTCAATATTTCTTGTGTCGGGATAAAAGTCAGGCTTTGATGTCATGAGGACCGGCGTTGTCGGATGCTTTTCACGGAATCTTTTGAAGAACGGCTCGTGTGTAGCCCTCAGATGCTGGGCATCGGGAGCGTTGTGGTCGTAGTCATACACAAACACATCCATATCAAAGGTGTTTATGTAGTCTGCCATTTCCAATTCACCTCTTGCTGAACCGGAAAAACCGAGGTTGTAGAAATCAAAGTCAAGTCTGTCTGAAAGCATTGTTGTATATGCGTTGGTATTTCTCGCACAGCAGCCGCCCTCGGTGATGGATGAGCCGTAATAAACGACAGTGCCGTTCTTGTAAGGCGTGGGAGCTTCCACGACAGCATCATCTTCCACCGACACTTCAACCATCGCCACGACTTCATTCCTCGGAAGATACAGCATAACATCCTGCATCTCACCGGAAAGTAAAAATTCCTTTTCCGCTGCTTTTGTGCTGTAATTCGGAGGATTTACAAGTCCGAGGAACTTTGCGTTCTTCCTTTCGCCGACCATAACATTGAGAGCCTGACATCCGAAGATAGACATACCAACATCCACGGAAAAAGTCTCAAGTGTCATCTTGACGACAAGCTTCTTTGAGTTTGTACGGAAACCCACTCTTGCACCGGGAACACGTCTGCCGAGAAATGCGAGTCTCTCAATGCTTTTGCGAAGCTCTGCGGGAACTCTTTCCCATCGGCCTGTTTCATAGTAGAACGGAACGCCGAATATCTTCAGCGGAGCATCGTTCATGGTGTAAGTTTTCATATAGTTTACCCGTTATCAGAGTACAAGCTCTGAAATGTCAATTACAGCAATATTTTCGGGAGCAGCTTCCTTGAGGAATGTGTAGTCTGCGGGAGAAGCACATACAACAGCGTTCGCACCGCTCTGGATGATGTTAGTCATTCTTTCCTTTGCAACAAGCTTCATAACATCGTCCATCCACTGAGCCATGATGAAGTTGCCTGCGAACATTGTGTCCTTGCCGGAGAGTATCATCTCAACATATTCGCCTGCCGCCTTACATACAGCTCTGCCTTCCTCTGTCTCACCGACTTCACGGACAAGAAGAGGATTATCCTGATATGTTACCTTGCCATCTACCTTTGCGATCTCTATCTTGCCGTTCTTAAGGAGGTCTGCAAGTACAGCCGTATAAGTCTTAAGCTCGCATTTGAGGTCGATACCCCATTCTTTGTATTCACGAACGAACACCTTCATATCCTGAGGATCAAGAACGATAACGGTCTTGTACTTATTGAGAACATCCGCACAAGCTGTCATTGCTTCCTTTGTTTCTTCCATAGCACCGACAAGTGTATCAAGAGCAATACCGCTGTCTATCTCATCTGCAAGTATTGTAAAGTCAACGCCGGCCTTCTTGAGCGCGATCATTGCATTCTTTGCAAAGCAGGGAGCCATATATCTTGCATCCGAGCCAATGTAAAGAAGTGTGTCGGAGTCCTTGTTAAGACCTTCTGCCTCTGCCTTTATGCAGTCACAGTAGTCTGTCTTGCCATAGATGTTGCCCGTCTCACCGAGCTTATCTATAAGTGCGGTGATATAATCGGGAGTGATACCCTCAAGTGCCGCCTCACGTCTTACTTCCTTTGTGAATACGATAGGATCCCATCCTGTCGCACATTCCTTTGTACAAGCACCGCAAAGTGCACATTCATATACGTTGTCGATACAGGATGCAAGCTCTGCCGCACCTCTCTCAACATACTGAAGCGAAAGTGCTCTCGCTCTCGCATTGTTTCTTTCCTGACCTGTCGCATTTCCGATAGGGCAGATATGTCTGCACATCCAGCAGAAACGGCATGAGTCTATTATTTTTTTGCTCTTGTCTGATATTAACATAGCTTTATTCCTTTCTGATTAAAATTCGGAATTCGGAATTAAAGGCTGCGCACAGTCTTCGAATTCGGAATTATGGTTAATTTACTTCGTAAATTTTCATTTTTATTGAATAATCTTCGGGCATTGTGGGATTCACTGAATCCTTTCGTAATACACGAGTCTCTCGATCGGCACGATCTCATTTACAACCGTACCGCCCTCAAAGATCTCACCCTTATCATTTTTCCACTTGCATCCCTCGGGAAGTCTTACTGTTCTTTCCGTCATACCTTTCCCAAGTATCGGAGCGGAAAGATATCTGTCACCGAGCATATACATATCGGTACAGGTCTCATATCCTTGTCCGGGGAATTGATATTCGAGACATCTGACTATCGGCTCGCCTGTAACGGAAGCCTTCTTTGCAAGCTCTGTGCAGTAGTCGCACACCGACTCGTGGAGCTTTACGGCATCAAGTATGATTTTTACCGTGTCCTTGTCAAAATATCTCCAGAAGCCGTAGGATATCTGCATCATTCCCATAAGGGAGGTTGCCTGTGCCCAACGTATGAACAGCTCGCTGTCAAGATTCTTTCCTCTGCCTATGCTGCTTTCACCACCGCCGCCCAGCATATCGGGACAGCAGTATGCATAGCCCGCAAGTCCTTGTGTTATGGTATGGGGGATAAGCATATTCAAGCCGCAGTTGTCCCAGGAATGTACCTTATCCTGAAGTCTTGCAACGATTGCTCTGCCACCGCAGTTCCATGCCGCTCTGAACTCATTGAAGGCATACTTTTCACCGATGAGATTGAACAGCTTTGTCTGCTCTCTTGCGGTTGCGTTTCCGTATGTAACGTCTTCATCCTTATAGAAGGAATAGTCGCCCGCATCGAGCTTGAAGCCGTCAACACCGTATCTTTCAATGAGGCTGTCAAGCTGATCGCAATACCACTTTTCCGCATCCGGATTTGAAAAGTCAAGAACTGCAGAGAAACCGTCCCACCAGTGTCTTATACACGGATCACCGTTTTTCTCGGTTATAAGGTAGCCCTTCTTCCAAAGCTCCATGAATCTCTTGTTGGCGGATGCCACGATGGGAGTTACCCAAAGCATTACCTTAAAGCCCATCTTATGAAGCTCGTCCATCATATACTTCGGATCGGGTATCTTTCTGGCATTGAATTCGAATGTGCCGAAGTTTTCCTGCCAGCCGTTGTCTATCATAAGAACGCCTGCGGGAAGACCGCTGTCAATGATTGATCTTGCGTATGCGAGTATCTCATCCTGAGTCTGGTTTACATTTAGCTCTATCCATGTATTGTATTGCGGCTTTTGGAGAAACAACAGATCCGGAGTCTTTCCGCAGAACGGAAAATGAGCCTTCATCGCCGCAAGATAAGCACCGCGAAGATCTCCGAAGCCTTCATAAAGCTTTATGCTTTGTGCACCTCTGTCAGAGAAAGTGATCTCACCGTTCTTTATCTCATAATCAAACTCCGCATCGGCGTGTATATATCTGCCCTTTGTAGATATTGCTGTAGGTGTGTACTGATCCGTACCGTTGCCCTTTGTCATAGAACCGCATATTTCGGTATCCTTTGAAAAAGGCATTTTGTGTCCGAGAATAACATTTCCGAACCACCAGTATTCACCGTCGAGAATTTTAATCGTCATACAAAACTCCAATTCTTAATTATCTTAAAGTCCCAGCTTAAAGGGATTCATGATACCGTTGGGGTCAAGTTGCTTCTTGATGCCTGTAAATACCTGCATTGCAGGACCGTACTGTTCTTTCATAAGACGTCCGAGCTTGATACCAACGCCGTGGTGGTCGTTTACAACGCCGCCGTTCTCGATTGCTGTTCTTACGCCGCAGGTCCAGATAGCATTGTGAAGTCTGAGAGCTTCATGGGGATCAGCGGGAGGATTGTCAACGATAAATCTGTCGTATACCATTGCACCCCATTCGTACCAATGTGAGAAGTGAGCGATAAATCTTGCCATGGGAAAGTTTGTCTCGATGGCGTTCTTCATTGCCCAGTAGATCTTTTCTATCTTGTCGTAGGGGGCGATTGTGTCCATTGTGCCGAACATCTGAGGAAGGTCCATCATATGACCGGGATAGAAGAATGTGATCTTTTCTTCCCACCACTTCTTGCCGTACTCGGAGCCGAGGTCCTCTGCACCGTATTTTGCAAATGTTTCGAGAAGGATCTTTTCTTCAACTTCAACGAGAGCGCTGCAGCCTTCAATGGCGATATTCATAAATGCACCGGGCTTTTCAACACCGACTATTTTCTTGATAAGGGAAGCTGTTTCAGCGGGGTCATAAAGTCTCATTACCGAAGGCTTGAACTTCTGGAGAAGCTCACGGGATGCCTTGAATGCACCTGTCATATCCTTAAAGAGGAAGCCTCTGAATCTTCTTTCTTCCGGCTGATCGTAGATTCTCATCTGTGCCTTTGTCATAACGCCGAGAGTACCCTCAGAACCGATGAATATCTGGTTAAGATCGGGACCTGCAGCGTGCTTGGGTGCGGAAGCTGTCTCGATTATGTCACCGTTGGGAAGTACAACTTCCATCTGGAGTACCATGTCGTCTATCTTACCGTACTTTGTGGAAACAACGCCTATACCTCTGTGTGCGAGGAAGCCGCCGACAGTCGAGCAGGTAAGCGAAGACGGATAGTGCATTGTAGCATATCCCTTTTCGTTTGCAGCCCATTCGATGTGCTTGTAGATAGCACCGGTTCCGCACTCGATGTACATACTGTCCGTATTTACATCATAAATCTTGTTCATTCTCTTTGTGTCAAGCACGATACCGCCCGCAACCGGGATAGCACCGCCCTGCGTTCCGCCGCCGCCACCCCAGGTGGTTACGGGAATCTTGTAGTAGTTCGCAATCTTAAGCACAGCGGAAGTTTCCTTTGCATCTTTGGGAGATACAACATAGTCCGCCTCAGGCATACGAAGTCCTCTGTCACTCCACATTCTGGAAAGCCAGAAGTAGTCAACTCCGTGTGTCATCTTGTCGATCTCTTTCATCGAACAGTTCTCTCTGCCAACCGCATCCTCAAGCTCTGTGAGGATCATGTCTGTCATAAATTCATTAAATTGCATTTTTTGTATCCTTTCTTAAATTATTTGCTGTTTTTTGTCAGGGGCTGCGGACGAATTTGCAAAATTCGTCAAAGTTCAGCTTGCTGAACTTACTCGCCCCCGACACCCCTCGGTCTCTTTCTTGAAAGAAAGAGACGCAAAGAACTTTGTATTTTGCTCCACTCAGAAGAATCCTTCGGATTCTTTAAAGTTCGCTCTGCGAACTTTGGCTACGCTCCTTGCGCAGGGGGGATTTTGTTACTTTAGACTTGCTTGCTATTGATGTGACTCTTTCGGAAACTGCAAATCTGTTGCTGTATTCCGTGCAACGCTCCCGACCCATGGTCGCGTCGCAGGGAAGTTGCTCCTTGACACAGTGTGATACTATCAAATAAAATTATTTCAAAAGAAAATTTTTACTTCGATTTCGAATGTCGAATTTCCTCCTGCCACAGCCACTCTGCGCTCTTAGGCAACACCTTTTTTGTATTATGAAGCCACGCCTGCCTGTCAAGCCCGGCACCGAAGCGTGTTATGTAAAGATAATTATCCTTAATGGAAAACACATCAAACACAGTTTCCGTCTCCTCGCCGAATCTTCGCACAGGAAACGGCTGCATCTGCGGGTCAAGGAACGAGCTGTCGGTCGTTACCGTCACAACACCGTGAAGGTCGCCGTCACCGTAACGCAGATTGTCTGCGTGGACGTGACCTGCAAGCCACATACAAACATTGCCGTGCTTTTTTATACAGCTCATAATTTCGTCACCGCGGGGGAAATCATTCTTTTCCCGAAAGCCGTACGGGTAACCGCAGCATCCGAAAATACCCTTGCAGGATATCGGCATATGACAAAGTATAACGCAAGTTTTATCGGTGGATAACGCCACATTGTCAAGCCATAAAAGCTGTTTTTCGCTGAAATCAACGCCCCAGCCGTGAGTGTAGTTGCCGTTCTCGTCAGGAGTATACGGATGATCCGCTATATTGAGAATTATAAAACGAAGCCCCGATTTTTCGTGGTCGAAGAAATAATAATTCTCCTTTGTCAGATTGTTTCGCATACAAAGCTCGTGCATCTTTTCGGGAGATATTGCAAAATCCTTGATACATCTTCCAATCTCGGCAGAAAATCCGACAGCATCATCGTGATTACCCACACAGCAGTGAACGGGTACGGGAAGCGAGTACAGATTATCATAGAACTCCGAGATGGCATTGTGTACTCCTTTGGGAGTGGGAGCATAATCATTACCCACATCACCGCCGCAAAGAGCGAAATCAATCTCACACCTTCCGGCAACATACCTCATTGCCTCTAACGCATTTTCCGCAAGCTCAAAATCTTCGGGGGATCTGTACTTTGAATTCTGCGACGACTGACGGTTTAGTCCGCTGTGACAATCGGTAATAAAGAGAAAATTTACATCCGCACCGAGAGATCTTATATGTTCTATCTTTCTGTCATAATTTTTGGTAAGGTAGGAAACATCAATCATAACGTTCACCAAATCAATCCTTAATTATGAATTCTAAATTTAGTCGACTGTGTCGATTTCCAGTCCGGGAACGAACTTTGCAAACTCCTTAACGGTTTCAAGGTATTCGCCCTCAACCTCAGCCATGTGGTGAATATACGGACCGTCAATCAGCTTGTCCTCCCATTTCTTGAGATTATCGAACTTAGCCCAGATATATGTACCGAATGTGTAAGGACCTTTAGCGGAATCGAATTCACCGCAGAGCATCTTGTAGTTTCCGTTTTCCTGATCGAATCTTGCGATGGTGTAGTGACCATCCTTTACTCTGAACCACTGACGCATATTTACGTTCTTTGCTACGCTGTCTTCGGCTTTAAGAGAATAAGCGAACGGTCCGCAATGCCAGAGAAGCTCTGTGTTCTTGTCTTCGGGATGTCTGTTTGTGAATTCACCGAAGAAGGGGATCTTCTTGCCAAGTGTTGCACATGAGAGCATAGCCATTGTGATAGCACCGTGGAAGTCGGATTCACAGCTGATGATGTAGCCCATATCCGCAAGCACGCTGTAAGCGGTACAGGGCATAGCACCTACTGCAAGCTGCATAGCTGTCCAGCATTCGGCACTTACCGCATCAACCTTGTATTCCTCGAATACCCACTGATAAAGAAGAACAAAAGCATATACCTTCTTGAGAAGGGGAGGAGTAAGATCGTCCATCTCATAACGTGAGAGAAGCAGCTTTGCACCCTCCTCAAGCTCTGCATCTCTTTCCTCAAGTATCTTGTTGTACTTGTCAACAATAACACCGATGTTTATCGGGATGCATCTGATACCGAACTTTGTAAGTATCTCGCCTTCGTTGAATATTACGGATGTAAAAGGCTTAGGTCTCATTCCGACCTGAGCTATCTTCATGCCTCTGAAGTTTTCCACCATGCAGGCAACGGAAACAAATCTCTTGAAGCCTTCGGCAAACTCACAGCTGTCGACCTTTGATGTTTCGATGTGCATAAAGGGGATGTTCATTCTCTGAAGTATTCTTGAAATACCGAATATACCGCACTGGCTGTCGGTGTATCTTGTGCCGTCTTCAAGGAAGGACTCGTCAAGAGGAGCCCAGATGCAGACGGGCTTGCCGAATTCTCTTGCAAAGATAGCCGCTGCTTCTTCGTTTCCGAAGTTGCACGCCATGATAAGAGCACAGGTCGCTCCCTCGGCTTTGAACATCTCGGCAGCTTTAACCGCATCCTCCTCCGTATAAACTATCTGTCTTTCATTGACACCGAGAGTATCGCAGAAGCTTACATTGTCGGAAGCGAAATGCTCCTTTATGTAATTTGTGATTGCGATGCCTCTTTCCTCAGCTTTTTCCCAGTTGAAGATACCGGGTCTGGGAGTTACGTCACGTCTGAGTCCGAAAAGACCTACTTTTACGTTGTAGTTCAGCATAACTTTTTTCCTTTCTGTGTTTGAATTTATGTAAAAATCAGTAGTTTTTAGCATAATACTACATTATAAGACTATTATACCACGCCGTGAAAATATTTTCAATAGCAAATTTAAACAAAAGCGAAAATAATTTTTATGCAAAATTTCTCCCAAATGAAAATATGATGTCACAATGTACAAAAAAGCAAGCACCGCCCACGCCGAAAAAAGCAAATGAGCGATGCTGTGAATAACACCGTTGAATTCAATTTATTTAAGCAACAAAACCGCAATGAACGAAAGGCAAAGCCCCGCAACGCATCTTGCCGTAATTCTTTCCTTGAAAAACACCGAGGACATAACGGAAGCAAGAATCATTCCTCCCGCTCTTGACAGAGGATAAAGCTGGGCGGGCGGTAAATGCTTTGTCGTGAGGGTCATAAAATATGAATTGACAAAGAGGCAGACCGACATAACGAATACGGCAAGGAGTGTCTTTTTTATAAATTCCGCTCTGTTTATTTTCTCACCCTTTGACGGCAGAAGAAGTATCGCTCCGAGGAAAATTGCCGAAACGAAATATGTTATCAGATTAAATGTAGATATAGGCGAAGCGGAAAAGGATGTGAAAAGCTTCCCCGAAAAGTCATAAAGCCCGCAGGACACACCGCAAAGCACAAGCATCACAGTCCCGTAGGGTGTAAGCACTCCCACAATTTTATTGCTGTAGGAAGCCATAATCAGCACCGCAATCACAAGAATCACAATTCCCGCATATTGTCTTGCCGTGACGGGCTCTCTGAAAACAAGAAAGCTGCACGCAAGAGTTACAATCATACCGAAGGTCTGCGCAACGCTTATCAGCATAAAAGCCCCGTGACGGATAGCAAGCATCCAGGTGACGGTAAAGGCGGAAAGCATAATTCCCGAAAGAATACCGACAAAAATTGCACCTCGGTCGGGCATAAGACTCTGCCCCCTTGCCTCAAATAAAAGAACGGCAACGCTTATAACAATGCATATAATCATCCGCATAAAATTCGACAGAACGGATTGCCGCGGAGTTGTGATAACTCCGCTGATTTTCTTGCCTGCAAAGCCCTTTGCCGAGCCTGCAAGAAGTGCTGTAAAAAGAAAAATATATCCCATAAATCTCTCCGTAAATTCTTTCCCAAGGATTTAATTTTTATTATTTTATCACACGGTATTGACTTTTACAATAAGTTAATCTATAATACGGATATAATATTTTATCATGGAGAAAAGGAAATGAAAGCACAGCTTCTTGTATCCGTGTCATTATACCGTGAAAAATTTCTTTACGAGGACTTCATCGGCAGCGACGATATTTTTGCACTCTGCGGCAGCGGCAGTTTCAGCGTAAGATCCGGTGATGAAGTTTTTACGATTTGTGAAAATGAGGGTATGCTTTTCAAAAAAGACACCCTGTATCACAGAACTGTAAATGAGCCTGTCACGCTGTACCTTTTTCGTTATAAATCGGATGTACCGCTTTTCAAAAAGGATTATGTAACATTCTCGGATGTTTCCCGTATAAAGTCCACAATATCTATGCTCGACGCCCTTGAAAAGGGAATATACGCCGATGATTTTACCTATCGCAAGCATCTTTTTACGGATATTGTAAATCAATATTCCATAGAAAGTGGAAATGTTTCCGGATGCTCCGAAACTCATGATGAGCTTATGGAAATGGCGGCACAGCAAATAAAAAAGTGTGTAAAAAACAAAATGTCCCTTTGCGAAATAGGTAAAAGAAGCGGACTTTCCTATGTTCAGTTCATACGGCGTTTCAGAGCGTACTTTGGTATAACACCAACGGAATGCCTCAAACTCCTGCGTATCCGCCGGGCGAAGGAGCTCTTAAAAGAAACGACTCTTCCCGTGAAAAAGATATCCGATTTCTGCGGCTTTGAAAACGAATATTACTTCAGCAACTATTTCAAAAAGAACACAGGTATGTCGCCCACAGACTTCCGCAATACTACAGGCTGAAAAGTACACCGTCAAAGGATTTCTCCTGCGACGGTGTATTATTTATTCGTGTAAACGCAGTCTTTTTATGGTTTCCGTTACTACGGAGCTGTTTGTAATACCGTTTTTTTCCATAAGCAGCTTTGAGAGATATAACTCGTAGTTTGCCCTATCATATTCAATATCGCACAGCTCCGAAATTATTCTTGTAGCTCTGTCGACAAGCTTCTTGTTTGAGATGTTCACATATACCATGTAGTTTCCGAGTATCCTGCCCATTTTTGCCATTGTTACCGTAGACATTGTGTTCATCATAAGCTTAATTGCAATATGCTCAAAAATTTTCATTCTTGTTTCGACTATGCTACCCTTACCTGGTGCCAAAACCATTACCGATACGTTTTCATAGCAATCGGAAAGCAAATTGAACCGTGTAGGAATTTCCTCTTCAAGACCTATCCATGTTGCAAGTGAGTTTTTTTCCTCGCGTTCCGTATTCCGTTCAAAACCTATATCAAATTCACAAAGAGCATTGAAATCTATCTTGGGGATTTTTAAGATATCCTGCTCTTTAAAGCCAATGTTTTCATAAACTTTATGCGGATAGTCTATACACCTTGGAGACCTTTCAAAGCATCTTGTCCACGCAGACACTGTATCAAAAAACGGATTTTTTACATATGCCCACGATGGAAGTACATCGGATTTGGATTTTGGTTTGAATGGAGGAACACAAAAGGTAGGACTACGCTCGGTGGTATCCGAAAGAACATCCTGAAGATATTCGTCGGCATAGTATGTCACAAGTCCTCCGCTTTTATAGATAGCGGCTTCTCTGTCTGCTTGCTCCGCAATTGCTTTTACACAGCTCTTGCAAGACACGGCGGCTATGCATTTTGCAAATCCTTCGCAAAGAAGCTCTTTTCGAATCTGAATGTCGGTTGTATAATTTTCGAAAATACAGTTAAGGCACATTTCAAGACAAGCTCCGATAATTGCCTGCTCAATAGTAGAGGATTGCATTCGTGTAGAACCGGTAATTGCCATTCCACCACATTTCATGTAGATATATGAGCAGTTTCTGTGACAATATACATCCTTTGCACGGCTAAGCCTTTCCACAGAAGGCGTAGGATCGGAACAGACTATCATCCATACTTTTGCACCGTCCGACAGAGCCTGCTTTGCCGTACCGAGAATAGAGGTGGTTTCAGCGGTGGCTGTGATTCCAACCAGAATATCCTTTTCGCAAAGACCAAGGTCACGGGCTTGCTTTTCACCAAGGCTTGTATAATCCTCAAAGGATTCAACCGCACGTATTACCGTATAATCACCGCCTGTCATGAGGGACATAACTTTATCTCTGTAAGAATCGGCATTATACCCCTTGCGGCACAGCTCTGTAACGGCAATTCTCCATGAGCCTTCAAGCCTTATTGCAAGTCTGCCGGATGAACCGCAACCGGAAAGAATAATTCTTCCGCCTGATTTGAGCGACTGCAATACATCGGAATAAAAATCATCGAATTCTTTGCTGCAGATTGTCTTGTCAAACAACGGTATAAGATTCTCATCCGCACTCAAAAGACAGCGGACACCGCCTTCCGTATCTTTAATTGCGATTTCTCCGAAATCCTTCGTTTTCTCATTTGACTGTTCCGCTTCTATAAATCCGAGTCGGTAGTCTTTTTCGTTTTCCAGAAACTCTGCGGATAATTTCAGAGCTTCTTTTTTTATTGTATCCGTATTCATTGGATTTCTCCCTCAAGCAGTAGCATCTGTGCAGGATTTTCCCCCGTGGGAAGTGTAACCTTTTTATTCTCGGTTTTGTATGTTTTTCCGCTGAATATTTCGGTGAATTCTCCGTCAAAGGGCAGAGTAATTGTAGTTTCTTCGTTCTTTGTGTTATATACACCCGCAACAAGGCTGTTGACATAGCAGGCAACTCCGTTTTCTGTGTAGATATGTACGCCCGCTTCTCTTGCGATTTCACGGAGCACCGTGTGGGAAATATTGCCGAGACCGCTGAAATATATTGTGTAGTCGGCAAAGCTCTTTTTCGCAAGTGCACACTTACGGCTTTCCGCGTATCTTCCGAGGATTTTTACACTGTCATCGTCAACATAAAGCGTTGGATTCTTTGTCGTCTTGTAGCCGAAGGTGGAATCGAAGCCGTGGATTGTTGCTTCATCCTTTTCAAGTGCTTCCAAATTCATTTCCGTCATTGCCCGTACTCTTTCAAGGGAAAGATTTTCATCGCAGGCGTAATCCGTTGCGCCCACAAAAAGAAGCGATCTTCCGCCACCCTTGACCTTGCGGTTTATGTATTCTCTCTGTTCTTTTGTAAGGTAATATGCCTCGGGGAATATTATCAGCTTGTATTTGTCTATGTCCATTCTGTCGATATCGTTCAGAGAGTAAACGTCAAAGGGCGCGCCCATACAAGCAAGAGGTCCTCTTTGTGCGGCAAGCACCTCGGTGTTGAGCTCTGCCGCCTTGTTGACGTAATAGTGGGATTCACAGCTTATGACAAAGGCGATTTCGCTGTTTGAAACGGCTTTCTTTTCTATGAGCGATTCGGAAAGGCGGACTGTCCTTTCCACCTCACGCATAAGTCCCTCGTCGTAATACCAGCCCTCAAGCATATCAAACCACCACATTCCCGTTCTTTTGGATACCTTCAGCATAAATTCACGGCGCATGGCATCTATTGTCTGCTTTCTGTCGTTGAAAATGTAGCTGTAATTGCCTACTCTTCCCATAGCCTCCATTGTGTTCTTTTCGTGGCAGAGGCGTCTTTTGTTGTCCTTGAGTGTGGGAACGACAAAGGTCATATGGTCAAAGGAGCTGTAAAAGGTCATATTGTTAAGCTCGAGCGTATTGAACATAATCGAGTGTGCGCTGTGGCTGTCGTAATGCCTGTAGTGGTAGGAGGACGGAGTTGCGACAAGGTCAATGTCGGGGCTTCTGTAAACTCTGTCTATATCTATGTGACCGAGATTCCATATGCCTCTTCCGCGAAGCTCCATAACATAGCCGAAGAATGCTCCCAGTACCTTTCCGTGCTTTAAAACATCCTGCGCCGCGTGGCAGAAATAAAGCAGGGTGTCGGCAATGAGGAAATTGTGGAATTTTCTGTAGCTTATAAGATTTTTGTCCTTTACGGGGTCAAGAAATATCTGCGATTCGGGCTTTTCAAGCTCGGTTACATCGGGAATCTGTGCATTTTCGTTGCCGAGATATTTTCTGTATGCGGCAAGCTTTATGGGATGCCCCTCCTCACGATCCTCCTTGGAAAACCATTCGGTGGTGTGACCGCCGAGCAGAAAGTAGCCGAGAACAACATCGTTGTATTTTTCTTCAACGTGACGGAGAGCTGCTCTTATGTAGTCCGCCGTGTCACTTCGCCATTTTTCATCGGAGGCAATCTGCGAAAGATGAGTAAACGAGCTTGGCTTCCCGGGATTTTCCTCGTTCCACCACGGTCTTGAGTCTACATGGAGATTTACGAAAAGAAGCGTTCCCGGTGCATTCGCTTTGAAAAAGTCTATCTGTCTGTCAAGATTTGTAAAATCGTATTGCTTATCGCCAAACCAGGTTTCGCCGTAAAGCGAATAGGGAAGCCCCAGCGCAGAGGTAAGTCCCGAGCAGTAAACGTGCATTACGGGAACTCCCGCCTTGTGGAAATCACCGACATTGTTTTCCGTGGGACGGAAGCTTTTCATTGCAATGGAATCAATGATTTTTCCGTCTGCTTCAATATATTTTTTGCCGTTGTATGTAACTATTTTTGATTTCAAGATTGCTTCTCCTTTGCGGTAATATGGTATGGCTGCGAAGAATCAGCCGATTATAAGCATCTGCGCAGGATTTTCCCCCGTGGGAAGTGTGACTTTTCTGTTTTCGGTTTTGTACTTTATACCGCTGAAAATTTCGGTAAATTCTCCGTCAGACGGCAGAGTAATGACCGTTTCCTCATTCTTTGTATTGTACACACCCGCAACGAGGCTGTTCACGTAGCAGGCAACTCCGTTTTCCGTGTAGATATGCACGCCCGCTTCTCTTGCGATTTCACGAAGCACCGTGTGGGAAAAATTCCCCAGACCGCTGTAATAAACCGTGTAACCATCAAAACCCTTTTTCGCAAGTGCACACTTGCGGCTGAGTGCATATCGCCCGACAATCTGTGCAGAGTCATCATTCACATACAGCGTAGGAGTCTTTGCTTTTTCATAGCCGAAGGTGGAATCCATTGCGTGTATCGTGTTTTCGTCGGTTTCAAGTATATCTATCTCCATGCCGACAAGCCTCTTTACTCTTTCAAGGGAAAGACCGTCATCATTCGCATAATCGCACGCACCTGCAAAGAGAATTGTGCGGTTGCCGCCTTTGAGTCTGCTGTTTATAAAGCTGCGCTGACTGTCCGTAAGATAAAAGGCATCCGGGAGAATTATCAGCTTATATTTATCAATACTTACTCTATCAATATCATTGAGAGAATAAACGTCATAGGGTGCACCCATTCGGGCAAGTGCATCTCTCCAATTGCAGAGAACTTCCGAATTTATACCGCATTCCTTGTTGACATAAAAAAGCGACTCACAACTGACAAACACAGCAATCTCACTTGCGGATCTCATTTCAATGTCACACAGCTTTTTCGATATATCAACGGTCTTTTTTACTTCTTCCATAAGTCCGTCATCATAAAACCAGCCTTCAAGCATATCAAACCACCACATACCGGTACGCTTTGCAAGCTTTTGCATATACTCACGGCGCATTGCGTCTATCGTATGCTTCCTTGTGGGAAGTACATCGGTTCTCATGCTATTCAGCATAGTAATGCCGACTTCGGATTTTGCATCCTCGCATATACGTCTTTCATCGGAAAGAATGTCCGGCACTTTAAAGGTCCTGTGATCAAAGGAGCAGTAGTACATCATGCCACAAAGCTCAATTGAATCGCACATAAGCATATTTGCACTTGCATCATCATAATTTCTGAACTGGTATGAGGATGGCGTGGCGATAAGGTCAATATCGGGACTTCTGTATACCGTATCCGTGTCAAGATGACCGTCATGCCACATGCCCCTGCCGCGAAGCTCCATTATGTAGCCGTAAAATACACCCAGCACCTTTTGATGCTTCAACACCTTTTGAGCTTCATGACAAAAGTATACTACAGTATCGGCAATAAGCCTGTTGTGGAATTTTCTGTAATTTATAAGATTTAGGTCTTTTGCATTTGCACCGTCAAGAAATATTTGATTTTCCGGTCTTACAAGCTCATCATCTTCCGGAATGTGGGCGTTTTCGTCATTCATATACTTTTTGTATGCACGAAGCTTTATAGGATGGGAAGCCTCACGGTCATAGCGGCTGAACCATTCGGTGGTAGTGCCGCCGAGAAGCCAGTAGCCGATAACGATATCGTTATACTTTTCCTCGGTATGACGAATCAGTGCCTTGAGATATTCGGCAGTGTCGCATCTCCATTTTTCATCCGATGCGATCTGTGACAGATGAGTAAATGAGCTTGGTCTTCCGGGATTTTCGTCATGCCACCACTGTCTTGAATCGAGGTGCACATTTACAAAAATATATGCATCGGGAGCTGTTTCCCTGAAAAACTCTATCTGCCTGTCGAGATTTGTAAAATCGTATTGCTTATCGCCAAACCACGTTTCACCGTACAGTGAATAGGGAAGCCCCAGAGCCGAGGTAAGTCCCGAACAGTAGACGTGGAAAACTCTGACCCCCGCCGCATAAAAGTCACCGATATTGTTTTTTGTGGGTCTGAAGGACTTCATTGAAAGAGAGTCAATGATTTTTCCGTCGACAGCGATGTGTTTTTTGCCCTTATAGGTTACTATTTTGGATTTCACTATCTTGTTTCCTCTCGCATAATATTTGATTTTATCATATTATACCAAGGCGTTATGCGGGTGTGAATATAGCTTTTTGACAAAGGATTATAATTTTTTATCATCGGAAAAATAAAAAGAAGCACCGCCGCAGTTGGCGATGCCTCAATTGAATTATTAAGTTGTTACAAATTAAGACTTGCCCTTCTCAGCTTGCCCTCTTACCAAAGTTAGCCTTTATAAATCCGATATCCGTTACGTTTATCCTGCCGTCCTCGTTTATATCGACAGCCGCGGTTATCTCGGACGAAGTATTGCCGAGACCTCTGAGTACTCTTATAAAGTCATCAACGTCAACAATACCGTCGCCGCATTCCCTGTCAAAATCGTCCTTTATATCACCGGGAACGAGCTTTATTTCCTTTACGGATACGGCACGGTCTTTTATGGTTATTTCAGTGCTGTATGTAAGATATCCGTTCTTTATTATCTGTGCGTAATAAGTGCCGTCGGCAAGCTCTATCTTTACTTTTGCGCTGTTACCCGAAGTCTGTGCGTTTTCAAGCTGATACTCAGCCGCTATTTCCGATTTTGTACTGTCCTTGTAAATGACCATCTTTGCAAAATTGCTGTAGGGAACGGCTCCGTCTTCTCTTGCGAAGATCACATTCACATAGCTGTCTTCTTCGTTGTATACCTTTTCCTCATATACAGCGGTGAATGTTGCACCTTCTGTTTTGAGAATACCCACTTCGGGAGACCATCCCTTGAATGTGCTTCCTTCTTTTACAGGTTCTTCTTCGGGGGCTGCGATAACATCGTCAAACTTCACCTTTACCGTTATTGTCTTTCCTTCGGCAAAGCTTCCCTCACCGGCATCGAATACAACATCATATTCATTTGCTGTCCATACCGCATTGTAAGTTACAGCCTCTGTTGCAACAGCTATCTCCTTGTCCCAACCGAGAGTATATCCCGTCTTTGTAAGCACAGGTGCTTCGGGGATGCTTCCGTGAGCTGTTGTAACCTTTGTTTCGTTTTCACCGTCTTTGAATATTATGTCGTAGGATATATCCTCATATATCGCATAATATGTCGTATTTACATTAGGAACAGCCACATCGGTAAGTATCTCGGAAGAATCCGCACTTGCCGCCCATCCGAGGAATCTTTTGCCTTCGGGAGCTGTTACTTTTTCGGGAAATCTCACCTTTGCAGAGAGTATATTGCCTCTTACAACTTCCGTTGACGTAGCTACCGTACCGTTCTGTGCATCAAAGTAGAGCCTTATTTTCGGAGCTTTGACATAAGAGGTGAGATCTGTCGCAAGAGCCTCCTCGTCCGTGGCAAATTCACCCAATGCGGCGATGTCGACAGTCTTGCTGTTGTCGGCGGTGTAGAACGCCGAAGCCTTTGCCGTGTTGCCGTAGGGGCATACCTGGTACTGATTGTAATATCTCATTTCAAGTCCGTCATGTCTGAAATATACGGTGTGCCACTTGCCAACATCCGCTTCCGAGAATACTATGGGATTTCCTTCAGCGTCTGTTGCGGGAGTGTACTTTTCATCACCGTTGTATGCGACAGTACCGGCTGTGTCTTTCCTCGACTGTGCCGAAACAAGCACCGGAGTAATGCCCGCAACATTGGGACGCATAAGGCAGGAAACAGTCAATGACCATGCATCCGTACCGTCAAAAACACATTTTACATTCCAGAATGCAAGATAAGGTGCTAAACTGTGATTGTTGGGGATGACCCTGGCATATATGATATCGTTTTCGGCATCATACTGATTCTTCAATGCGGAATTCTGCGGGTCTGTCGCACCGAAGGAGGTCGATCCCTGACACGCCCATATTCTCGGCTTGCCCGCTGTTGCGACCGCATCTGCCGTAAATACAAGCATCGAACTTAGCATAAGTGCGGAAAGTATTAATGCAATAATTCTTTTGATCTTCATACAAGATCCTCCTTTGGATTATTACAAGATCGCGTATCACATAATCTCGGACAAGAAGATACGTTATCCGTTAATACAATTTTATATTTATCGCACATAAAAGTCAATATAACCGGTCAATTTAGACATTTGAATAGGTCAAATTATTTGAAATTTGCAAAAAAGAAGCACCGCCGCAGGTGGCGATGCCTCAAAAAATTATCTTACATATTTACCCGAAGTAAGCATTTCCGATTTACCGTTCACGGTAACCAGAGCCGTTGTACCCTCCGGGATGACAAATTCATAAACGACTTTGTCTCCCTCATATTTCCAAGCGGATACAATCTTGCCGTGAGCCGAATTATATTCCGCCCTTGCATATCCCAGCCTTCTGTCCGGAACGGGACAAATATCAAACACACGGAACCCTGCCTCATCCTTGCCGCTTCTCGGCTTTATGCCGCATACCACACCGTACATCCAGTCGCACACAGCACCGTATGCGTAGTGGTTAAAGGAGTTCATATCCGTACTCCACATACTGCCGTCAGGCTTCATACCGTCCCAATGTTCCCATATAGTGGTAGCTCCGACGGTTACGGGATATAACCACGACGGATATTCACGTCTTAAAAGAAGGTCATACACAAGCTCCGTCTCGCCGTTTGCCGAGAGGGCATGAAGAAGATAAGGCGTACCCACAAATCCCGTGGTAAGTGCCGTACCGTTGTTGCGTATCAGCTTTGCAAGTTTTTCCGTAACAGCCTTTTTGTCATCGCAAAGACCGAAGTGAAGCTGTATCACACAAGCCGTCTGAGTTTCTGTATAGCTACCGTAAACCTTGCGGAACTCTTTCACAATATTATCATAAAGCGTGAGATATTCACCGTTGTCCTCACCGATAACCTCCATCGCCTTTGCAAGAATACTTGTGGAATAAGCATAGAAAGCATCCGAAAGGAAGGATTTGTCCGTTGCTCCGTCATAGCTTCCCTCCGAGGCATCAAGACCAAGCCAGTCGCCGAAGCTGTTGTCGCCCACATACATATATTCGTTGTCACCGAAATTTCTCATGTAGCCTATCCACTTTTTCATGGCAGGTACGGCAAGATGCAGTATATCTGTATTCCCGTACATCTCGTACATTGTCCACGGAATTATACATATCGCATCCGCCCACGCAGAGCTTACACCTCCGAAGGCATTTGGTATCATGTTGGGAATTCCACCGTTGTCGTATTGATCAAGTGTCATGTCATATATCCATTTACCAAAGAACTCATTGACATTGAAATTGTACATCGCAGTTTTACAGAACACCTGAGCATCGCCTGTCCAGCCGAGTCTTTCGTCTCTCTGCGGACAGTCTGTCGGAATATCCAGGAAGTTGCCCTTCTGCCCTCTTATCGTATTCTCAAAAAGCTGATTTACTTCTTTATTCCCACAGTCGAAATATCCTGTCCTGTCAATCTCGGAATAAACATCCACCGCACGAAGTATTGAAGGATCTGCACCTTCGGGGAAAGAATTAATCCTTACATATCTGAAGCCGTAGAAGGTGTGATGCGGCTTGTAGTCCTGCTGTCCGTCACGGCAGATATATGTAAATTGACATTTTGCGGTTCTGTAGTTGGCATTGTAGAAATTACCATCCTTATCAAGAACTTCCGCAAAGGACAGATCCACCTTCTCACCACTTCTGGCATAAAGTCCCTCAAAGAAGGGATATCCCGTGAGATTAACGCCGAAATCAACAACAGTTTCTCCCTTTGGCGTTGTAAATACAGCTTTCGGCTCGAATACATCATGCTCCACAACATATTCACCTATCTGAGGGGAAAGCTGCTTTTTATCACCGTCAAGCACTTTTACCGCATCCTCATATGCAGGCTTTATGTTGGCATCATAGACCTCACCGTCATAAATATCCGATTCAAGTATATTTCCCGTACCTACTGTCCAGCTCTCGTCAGAAACAATGGTCTGACGAAGACCGCCCGCAAATTCAAGATCTATCTGTGCAATAAGGGCGAAATTCAGCGGAAACTGTTTCTGCGGAAGATTCCTCTTTATCCTTCCCGCATACCATCCGGATGCTACGGAGATATAAAGAAAGTCACTTTCCGCAACAAGATCGGTGATGTCATAGCTCTGATACATATGATGCTTGTCGTATACTGTCCATCCGGGAGTAAATACCGTATCTCCCGCTTTATCCTTTCCCACAAAAACATTGTAGATACCGCCTGCTGTCACATGAAGCACCGCTCGCTTCAGCGGATATATTATATTGAGATCGCGGAAATAGACTCTCGGAGCATTGCCGTAGTCCTTTTCGCCGCATATCCATTTTGAATTTTCAAACATAGCATATTTCCTTTCGGGGAGTTTCTCTGTAAGTATTATGATATCACAGAAAAAGCACAAAATCAAGGGGCATGTTTTATGATAAAGGGGATTTCTTTACAAAAATCACAGTACTCTCGGATAATGTTTATAAAATCTCAATTGATTTTGTGTGTTACCTGTGTTATCATATAGTTGAAAGAAGACAAAAAAAGAAAGGACGGCGAAAAATTGAGAAGAATAACAAAGCTGATATTGTCACTTATGACTCTGTCTCTTATCGCATCATGTTCGGACAGCGATATAAATAATACGGACATTCCCGAAAAGGAGAACATCACCGTCATAACGGAAGAAAAAACAACGACCGTCCCCGAGCTTGTCGGAAAGAGCTTTGACAGCACTCTTCAGGAGGCTCTTATGAATGACGGCTTCATACTCTCGGTAAAGAATGAATTCAGCGATACGATACCGCAGGGACAGATAATAACCCAGACTCCCGAAGGAGGAAAGACGGTATCCGAAAAGGGCGTAAAGCTTGAGCTTGTCATAAGCGCGGGAAGAAAGGACGGTACTGTCCCCGAAAACACCGATAACGCCACGGAAGAGAAGCCGGAGGAGAAAAACGAAGTCGTGCCGGAACAGCCGAAGCCGGAAGAAAAAACGGAAGAACATCCACAGCCTCAGACGAACATAACAGTTCCCTCGGGCAAGGGACTTACAGCACCGAAGTGGATGATCGCCCCGACGGTGGATTACGATATCCTTTATACCTTCGGAAAGACAGGATACTCCATCTGTAAAAAGTGGGACAACTACGGAATAATAGATATGAGCGGCAAGCCTTACGGCACAGGTGCGTATACAAAGCTCTTTTACTGTACCGAACACGGACTGTCATCCCCGGATGTCAAAGAGCCGACAAGCATCTCGGACGATCTTGTGATATCTCCCGACTGCGGATTCAAGGCGAAGGACGAAAAGAACATCTACGTCTTTGACAACACAAGAAACAAGGTCTACCTCACAGGCTATTCCGAGGGAAGATTTAAGATAGCGGACATAACGGAAACGGAATTCTTTAAAACAAATGCCTCCTACATAGCCGTGCTTTACGATTGTGATGCGGATCTTATGATGTATGAGGGCATAGGAATGGAATCCCTTGAAGAGATATTCAGAGCGGAAAACAGAAAAATGCACTACGGAGTGGTCAACAACGAATTTTACACTCTTGTGGAATTCGCATACGATTCCATCCGAGACGGCAACGACTGCTACATCGTTGAAAAAAGCGGCAAGTACGGCTACAGAGGACTTTCCGGTCAGTACTATTACGAATGCATATTCGAAGAAGCCAACACAGCTTATCTTGGTACCGCATGGGTAAAGTACGGTGGAAAATGGGGAACGGTAATATTTTAAATATCACAGGGCGGGGTCGGAAAGGCCCCGCTTTTTTTGTGTACGTTATATCGGACAGATGCAAATATTTATCTTGAAGCTATTGACAAAATGGCAATCGTTGGATATAATTAACAAAGATGACATTTCCAAAATGCATAGTGCACTTGATTTTTGTGAAAGATGTATAAACAAGATGCTGTCAGCCGATCAGGGAAACGCAAGATGAAAACATTAAAGTATCGGGAAGACGTTCTTCTGTGCGTTACACGATACAGCATACGCCGGGCGGTACATCTATAACATCAAACGGTTTTCACCGAATATTCAGCAAATACATATTGACAAATACACAAAAAGAGCTATAATAAAAATACAGACCGCACACCGCGGTACAGGTCGTATCTCCAAAGATACCCAACGAAAGGAATAGTTAAATGAAGAAAACACTGTCAGCACTTCTCGCATCGGTACTTCTTGCTTCAAGCCTTACCCTTACAGCACTCGCCGATGTCACAATGTACGCCGCGGACGGAAGAACCATAAGCGTCCCGGAAAGCAGCGTTGAGGCATTTGAAACTGTAAACTGGTACACCGCACCTCCGGTAATGATGTATTCCGCAGACGGAAGGACCATAATGGTATCCGGCGATAAGGTGGATGCATATAAGGCCGTCTATTGGTATACCTCACCTCCCGTGAAGATGTTCGCCGCGGACGGAAGAACCATACTTGTTTCCGAGGAGGATGTGGAAGCATACAAAGCCGTAGGCTGGTTCCCGGAAACTACCGTTACGATGTACGCGCAGGACGGAAGGATCATAAGTGTAAAGCAGAGCGATGTTGAGGCATATAAGAATGTCGGCTGGTACACAGAGCCTCAGACGGAATCTCAAAAAGCTCAGCAGAACGCACAGCCGCCGCAGACTCAGCCACCGGCACAGAATTACGATAACATGACAGCTCTCAACTCCGAGCAGATATACGCACAGTGTTCTCCCGCAGTATTCTACCTTGAAGTATATAACGCCGCAGGCTACATATTAAGCTCGGGAAGCGGATTCTTCATTGACGGAAACGGTACTGCCATAACAAACTTTCACGTTATTGACGAAGCGGCCACAGCAAAGATACAGCTTCCGGGAAGCACCGTAATGTACGATGTCACAGGCGTATACGACTATGACGAAAAGGATGACTGGGCAGTAATAAAGGTGGCCTATTCATCAAGTACATACCTGCAGATCGGTGATCCTTCAACTGTTGTAGGCGGCGCGCAGATATACACCTTGGGCAGCCCCGAAGGCTTCCAGAACACCATCTCGCAGGGAATAATCTCCAATCCCGCAAGGATAGAGGACGGTGTTACATATATCCAGATAACGGCTCCCATTTCACACGGAAGCAGCGGCGGTGCTCTTATCAATAAATACGGTCAGGTAATAGGTATTACCAGCGCCACATATTCCGACGGTCAGAATCTTAACTTTGCGATACCCATGAGTGCGCTTGCAGGCTATTCCACCTCGTCCGTGACACCTCTTGGTAGACTTAGTATTACGACAAATGCTTTTTCTTCATATACATACCCGTCATATGTTCCACCGTCATACAGAAGTTCATATATTTCCTACTACAGCGGTTTTTACGGTATTCCAGACTTTGGCGTCGTGGCAGGCGCAACACTCAAAAAGACAGCCTCCACCGATGTGGCATACGGATATTTCTATTATATTGATTTCAGCACGGATGATCTTGATATCTACGTAAAAGCTCTGGAAAACTGTGGATTTATATATGATTTTACATACAAGGACAGCCAAGGCAATTCCCACCTGACATTTACAAATTACAGGCTGAATTACAGCGTAAGTATAGGTCTGTCCGATCCGTCAAGTTCATTTCTGGTAATGATAACGAGGCCATGAAATAACAAATGAAAAAGCAAAGACCGCAGAAGCAACAACAAACGCCTCTGCGGTGATTTTTTATATATGTCCCACAGATATTGCGGGATGTTTTTTTCAGCTCTGTTTAACCTTTGTAGTCCGCAATGGAATCAAGAGCCTCTGCCTGAGCCTGAGTCTTTTCGATTATCTCGGGAGTGAATGTGAATATATTCGCGGGAAGGGTATAAGGATATGTCATATAGGTGAAATTGTCGTTGAAATCCACATCCACGACCGTCACAAGAATATCTTCACACTTGGAAAGCTCTTCGGCAACTCTGTAAAATTCGGAATTTGTAAAGCTCGTGTGGGGAAGCTCCGCCTTTATGTTGAGTCTCGGACGCATCGCAACAAGCTCGGCATATTCCTTCATATAGTCCATATATCCCATAAGCTCGCCGCCGGGGATGAATTCCGTATCATCGGCTTGAATTGTCGCATCGACGGTAAATTCATTTCCCTTGAAATTGTCCGTGAGAAGCTCTGTTGCCTTGTCCTCCATATAACCCTCAAAATAGCTTCTGAGATAGGAGTTGAGAGCGATATTCTCGGTATCTATTGTGAATTCGGTACCGTCCGCTGCCGTTGCGGTGATGGTGTAGATCTTGGTTTCACCGTCGAGAGGGGAGACCACAGAGCTTACGTTTATGTCCGTCACCGAATCGCCGTAATGAGCCTTTACGTCCTCTTCGTACTTCTGTGCCTGCTTGTCTGCACCGTTACCGCATCCGGCAACAAGAAGTGAAAGACCGAGTGCCGCTGTAAGTGCTGCGGTATATCTTAAAAATTTCATGTCTGCCTCCTTGTTTGATAGGATCTGTCATCTGCAGTTGCTTGCTTTGCACCGCAGTATCTGTCATTCCTTAATATCTATCTTGATATGAAGATCATCAAGAGCCTTCTGTTCAACGCTGGCCGGAGCCATTGTCATAAGCTCAACAGCTGCCTGATTCTTCGGGAATGCAATAACATCACGAAGGCTTTCCGCGCCGA
>SVQR01000103.1 GCA_015065225.1 Oscillospiraceae bacterium
CAACAAACTCGGGGTTGTCGCATACATGGTATACATAAACCGCCTTGCCGTCAAGTGTTCCTTCATCACAGTGGATTGTGAATGTTACGGGAGCTGTAGGCTGTACTTCTGTACCTGTTGCAGCATCCATAAGTGTGATGTCAACCTTTGAAACCTCTGTTGCTGTGCCGGGAATGTCAAACTCGGGTGTTTCAACTTCTGCATCGGATTCTGTAATTACATAGTATGTACCGTCAGCAGCCTCATCGGGAGTTACGTTTGCTGTGCCTACTTCGTTGTAGATAGCGAAGAATGTTGTAGCTTCGTTTGCAGTGTATGTTGTTACAACTTCCTCTGCTGTTGCATCGGGATTGAGTGACCAGCCGACAAATTCAAGACCTGTTCCGTAGAGGATGTAGTCTGTGGGGAGGGTGAGGTCTTCACCGTGGATCTTCTTGACAGAAGCAAGCTCGCCTACAGCCTTACCGATACCTGCATCGAAGGTAACCTCATATTCAGCCTTCTTGAAGATAGCGTAAAGTGTTACCGGATCCTTACCCATTGTAAGGCTTTCAAGTACTGCCTCTGCATCCTTGTCGGTATTCCAGCCGATGAATGTCATACCTTCAAGCTCAATATCGAGTGTGGGAAGTATAACCGCATCGTTTTCCTTTGCTGTATAGCTTTCGGGAGCTGTGCCTTCAACACCGTTAAGGTCATAGGTTACGGTATTTCTTGCAAGATTATCGAAGGTGATAATGTATGTGCCTGCCTCGCCGAGGTCGTAGATGGAATCATCGCTGATCTCCTGCTTTACGCCGTTGATGTAGATCTCGCCTGTGTTGGAGTGGATGAAGAAATCGTCATCGCTTACAACAGCATTACCGTTGCCGTAAACCTTTACAAAATATGCACCCTTTGCAGCTTTTGCCGAAGCATTGTCAACTATGGTTACATTCTCTGCCGCATCATTAAGGAGAATGTAATATACTGCACCGCCAATGGAGTCTATATTTGCTGTTGCCGTGATGGTTGCCTTCTCTTTGTAATCATATATCTTGAGAATTGCATTTTTGCCAATGGTGTTGGACTTGTTGGAGTCGTTACCAAGACCTATCTCAGCATCCTTTGAGCCTGAATATACGGTTACGGATACATTGCCGCTGACATTGCCCTGCTGTGAGCCTGCTTTGATAGCTGCATTGACCGTGTCGAGGTTTTCAAAGTTAAGATCTGTATTGGTGGGATTTACACTGTCACCGCCGCCTCTGATCTGGTCAATACCCGTTTTGCAAACAATATTTGTTCCGGGTATTGTCGAGCCGTCAGCAGGCTTAAAATAATTTGCACCGAATGTTGTCGGATAACCTCTTGTATTCAAACAAATGTAGTTTACGTCTGTTCTTGCGTGTGCAAAGGGAATATCAAGCGCAAATTCTCTTGAAAGTCTGGGCGAGCCCATATTTGAACCCTGATAGTAGACGTAGGAATCATACTTTGTTCTGAATACCGGGTCAACACAAGTGAAGATTGCCTGAGCTCCCGCACTGTCCTGGAATGCGTCAATACAAGTGGAGTTCATAAATACATAGGTCGTGTTAACGTCCTTGGAAAGTGCTATCGTTGCAGCATCGAATGCTTTAAGAGGTGAGTATACGGACTTACCGTCACCGTTTACTTCAGCCTTGGGGTCAACGTAGATTACCCGGTTGTAATAATTAAAGAATACAGCATAAAGTGTCTTTGCCTCGGTAAGAGTAATGTCTATAAAGGCATCTTCAAGTGTTGCATCAGCACTTTCGGCCCAGCCTGCAAATACTGCACCGTCTTTTGTTGCCGTGGGAAGTGTGATGGTCTCATCCGCAAATCCGGAAGCCTCGGCAGATGTACAATTACCGCCGTTTGCATTAAGAGTTACGGTTATTTTTTCTTTCGCTTTCCATACCGCATATACAACAGTACCGTCAGCACTGATAACAAAAGAACTGTCGGGAGCCACAGCATCTTTATCAACCGACCAGCCGAGAAAGGTGTGATTCTCTTTGGAAACCCCCGTTCCGTCGGGCATCTGAGAGGTAACATCGTCGCCTGCGTTGCCTGTGATAGCCGCAGGAACGTCACCTTCACCGCCGTTAAGGTCGAATTCTATTGCATTGGGAGTCTTGTAAGTAATTTCATATTCTTCGCCGGCTACGAGTGCAACGCTTGTTGCCGCCTCGCCGTTTACGAATGACTTCTTACCCTCGATCTGCTTTATTGCAAATGCTGTGTAATAGCCGTTTGCATCCGCAGTTGCCTCGCCGATCGCATCCGTTACGTCACCGGGAACTGTAATGACTATCTGGTTGTCAGCCTTATTGAATGTCGTGATGGAGGACTTTACCGCATCCGTGAGAATGATGATATCCTTACCGTCAACGTTTGTTGTACCTGTCATGCCGACTGTCTTCATTGTGCCGCCGAATATCTTGAGAACAGCGTTCTTTGTGATCTTGTGGTTTGCGCTTGTGTGGCTTGCACGAAGTGTGTTGTATGTACCGCCTGTAACCGTTATGAATACGTTACCGTCAATCTTGTTGCCGGGCTGAGCCTTTGCGTTACCTACGTTTCCGTATGTACCGCCTTCAAGAATAATGTTTACATCACCCTTGGAGCCGGCGCTTGCACCAAAGTTAGGTCCGGGGAATATGGATTCAACGAAGCCTGTGTCGCCCTTGATAACAAATGTACCGGACTTATCGGCTGCACCCCAGCCTGTGTTGAAGAGGTTAAGATCCTTTGTAACACCCTTTACATCAACAAGTGTAAGTGTCTTGCCGTTAAGAGTGATACCGCAGTCGCTTGTACCTTCTCTTGAGATCTGTACGTTTTCAAACCAGTGATCACTGACAAGTGTATAGCTTGCATTGTATCTGATTATAGCCTTGTCTCTGTCAAGACCTATAACCTTTGCGCCCGCCTTCATGTTCTTGAATTCGTTTGTAACGCTGCCGTCGGATTCCTTGAAGTGGAGCTTCATATCACCGGCAATGACATAGATTATATCCGCATTTGACGCAACAGCCTCAGCCATTGAGCCGTATACGAAATATGTCTTTCCGTCTGTCCACTTGTATGTTGTTGTCTCGCCTGTTGTGTCAACAAGAACAGCGATCTTGCCGTCTTCAAGTGTGATCTTTGTATCACCGTCAAGAGTTGTAGCCTCTGCCGTAAGTGCAACACCCTTGTTCATATAGTCATCAACGGGAGTAAGACTTACAACATATGTTGTTGCGGGTGAAAGACCGGCAAATGTGTGATCTATGGTTATCTCGGGGATGTTTGCATCCGGATAATCATAGAACTTGTTTGTGAAGTAATAACGCTGAAGTACCTTGTCATCGCCCTTTGCGGAGATCTCAAGAAGGTACATATATACCATACCGTCGGCATCTTCTGCGTTCATTGTAAACTTTACGGGAACTACACCGATCTTTCCGGATTCAACGGAAAGGCTGTCCGCACTTTCAAATTCCGGAACATCCGACATTTCAAATCTGCCTTTTGTGTAATCCTGAAGATGTGTTCCCTCAGGACCGATATCCGTCAAATCCCAGGGCTGTCTTATGAATACAGCCTTATCTGTAGGCTCGCAGGAAGCCTTGCTTGCAAAGTTCTTGAATTCATCCGTTGAGAAGAGTGCAGGATTTTCTGCATAATCGGCAGAGTAGGATCTGTAAAGGTCAACCCTGTTGATTCTTACGTTGAAGTCCTTGTCAAGCTCTACGAATGCACCGTTGCCGTAAGCGTGGTTTTCCTTGGTGCTTGCGTTGTAAGCATACTGGTCGGTGCCGTTGTTTTCACCGAAGTAATTGCCGTTTGTAAGGTTGTACATGGAAGCGTATGCCGTAACCGCACTGTCCGTTGCGACATATCCGTTGGATGTGTCGATAGCTCTGTCGGAATGGAGGAAGGTGTGGTTGTGACCGCCCCATACAAATGCCTGAGGATAGTTGGAGAGAAGGTCTCCGAGTCTTGTAATGTTGGAATACTGTGAACCGATAAGAGACGTACCCATCGTCTTGTAGTGAGTAATTACAAATATCGGCTTGTTGGGATTCTCGGAGATGGATTTTTGGATTATCTCCTCCGCCCAAGCTATGGAGTTTGCACTCTGAGAAAGCTCCATGGCGATAAAGTGGATGTCGTCGGAGAGATCCGCATCCTTTTCACCGTCGGGATCTATTGTCATATGTCTGTTACCGTAACGAAGACCGTGCTCATCCTTGAGTGAATACTCGGAATCAAATCCGAAGAACTTGTCAAACTTTGCATCTGCACTTGCAAGTGTTACGCCGTGAGCCGCTTGGAAAGATGCTGCGGTAACTGTTGTCGCTGCATTTGTGTTATAGTCAAGAAGGTCTGCTATATAGCTTCTGTAGGAGTCTTCCATACCGTCGGGAGCTGCGAGAGCCGCCTCGGAATTCGGATCATACTGCCATCCGCATATAACAGCCGCAAAGTAGTCTGCGGAGTATACCTCTTTAAAGGAACGGGAGCTTGAACCGCCCGAGTAGCCCTGACCGCCTTCATCGTGGTTACCCAGCGAATAGAACATTTTTGTGGTGCTGTTTGTACCGTTGCCATAGCCGCCGTCGGCCTCACCCCACATAGCCTGAGCCACATAGCTTACTTCACGGAAGTTCTGTTCAGCCTTTGTGCCGTTTCCGTTTTTGTTTGTGTGAAGACCGCCGCCGGAAACGTTACCGGCAGAGTTAATAGCGTCTGTGAGGTCACCGTTCATAAGGATAGCATCAGCACCGAGGTTCTGGAATACGTCAATAACGTGAGACCACTTAGCCTTGGAACGAGGCTGATTCCATGATCCGGAAAGATGAACGTCGGATACAACACCGAAGCTCATTACAACATTATCGGCATCAAACTTGCTTCTGGGAGCGGGATCTGTTACCGTGATTGTAAGAACTGCCGACTTTGAATTGTCCGCAACGCTTGTAGCGGTAAGTGTGATGGTGTCCGCTTCTTCATCCTCACCTATAAAGATGGTTGTTGCATCTGCGGAGAGCTTTGTGTTTGCACTTGTGTGACCCGCAAGAACAAGATCATAGGAAGTGATGGGGGAGTATACACCCGAAACTATTACCTTGGGGAGAGTTTCACTTGTGCCGCGTGTTACGGAAGCGGTTGCATTTGCAAACTCGATACCTGTTACAGTGGGAACACCGGGCTTTTCGTTAAAGAAAGCGAGGTTTGCAATGTAAAGTGTGGAATCGGGATCTGCAACAGTTACCTTTGTGGGATCGTAAGAGCCGCCCTCATAGTCAAGTGTACCGAGAGCTTTACCGAAAGCACTTACTCTGAGCTGTGAGATGATATCATCGGCAGCATAGTCTGCACCTGTAATATCAAAGTCGATGGTTGCCCACTTGTTTGCCTGAAGAGTGTCGGTACTTGTGTAGGTCTTAAAGCCCGTAGCCTTTGTCCTGAACTCTATCTCGGGAGAGTAGGTGTTTGTGTCACCCTCTGCGGGAACATACTTATATGTAATTCTCGCATACTTGTAGGATGCCGGCGTGATGCCGAGGCCCGTGGGATAACATTCGAGAAGCACTCTGCACTCTACGTTATACTTAGGGCTTCGGTCCTCACAAGGGTCGGGATTTACCTTGACGGCTGTGATACCGTCGGGAGCATCGTCACCCTGAAGAAGTGTTGCTTTTGCCGCAGCCTTTATACCGCCCGAGGCAAGGACGTTATTAAGAGTCGCAGCCTGAATTGCGATCTCTCCTTCTGCCGCAAATACGCTTGTTGCGGTGAAAGAGAAGGTGGACAGTATGAGCATAAGAGCCAATACCGTCGAGAAGATTCTTTTCATGGGAATACCTCCTAAAAAATTATTCGTTTCATTATATAACATACTAATAATAAAATCAAGTCTTTTTGGTGAAAAAATCCAAAGACTTGGTGAAATAATCTAAAATTAAGAAAGAAAATATAAATTGGGCAGTCGTAAAAGAAAAAGCAGACCAAAGTCCGCTTTTATAACGTGAGCAAGATGTCCCCCGCCTCTATAGGCGGCGGGTTCCATTTCCTCACTCGGTGGGGGATCCAATCCCCCACCGAGTGACAGGCAGCTTTGCTGCCTCTTGCCACGTTGAATGACGGGGCAAGCCCCTTATTGAATATGTATCATCTAACCTTTGTACCTCAATAGGAAATCAATGAAGTCATCCACAGTCTTCTGTTGTTTTGATGATAGGGAAGAATAGTTCTGCAGAAGCAGTTTTTCTCTGGGATGAAGCTCAGTGTGCGTTTGCTCCGAGGTATCAAATTTTCCTGCGGCATAAAGATATTCTTCAAGCTCAACATTGTTTTCGCTGTTTTCGGCAAGCTTTGTTATGAGCTTCATTCCGGGTGCATTCTCCTGCTCGCACATAAGGAGCTTGCGGAGCTGAAGATAGCTGATGCCGGAATCCGCGGCGAAACGTCTTACAGAGCGTTCTCCTCTTGCTTTGTCAATAAGCATTGCGAATATTTTTTTGTTAAAATTACCGTTGTTCTTTGGCATGGTGCGGATTCCTCTCTTTAGTCTTTGCTGTAATTATATCATGTTTGTTTGTAAATATCAAGTATGAAAATATGTTTTTTTATTTGACTGTTATTGTAACGCATAAAGAAATTTACGATAATGCAAAAAAGAGAAAAGATTCGATATTGACAGTACATTCGGAGTGTTGTATAATTATTGTAATACTTGAATTTTAAGGAGAATGGAATTTGAATAAGATTGATATTACGAATATTCTTGAAAACACCTTGAAAAATGTCGCATCGCATAAGCTTGACGAAGGCAAATACTGCCGTTGGATAAAGCTGGAAAGCTACGGTGAGCGAAACTTCGGAATAAATGCCTACGGCTGTGCAGATGCGGCGAATATTCTTTACACTCTCAATCGTATGCCCAAGGGCAATGAAGAACGTGACGCATTTGTCCGTACGCTTCAGTCGATGCAGGAGCCTTCAACAGGATATTTTAAAGAGGGAAGTCATCACATTATCCATACAACCGCACACTGTACAGCGGCTCTCGAGCTTTTTGATGCACTTCCTCTTTATGAATTTGCCGATATGAATAAATACAAGGACTTCGCCGAGTTTGAAAAGTACATGGCTGAATACGACTGGCTGAGACTCGGCAAGGCAGCTCATGCGGGGGCAGGTATTTATGCGGCAATGTCTATAACCGGAGCTGTCGATGCAAAGTGGAAAAGAGCATACTTCGATTTCTTCAACAGAAACTGCGACAGCAATACAGGTCTTTTTATAACCGAGCCCGTTCCGGAATTCACAAGGCGACTTCAGATAGGGGATGCCTTCCACTATTTCTTCAACTATGGCGATTTCCATGAAGCTATGCCTTATCCCGAAGCTCTGATAGATTCCTGCCTTGATGCTTATAAAAACGATCTTCTTGACGACCAATGGGGCGTATTCGGCAGACAGTTCCACTTTATAGAGATGGACTGGATATACTGTCTTAACAGAGCTACCTATCAGACAAGTCACAGATTTGATGAGGTCAAAGAGACACTTTACAACTTCGCGAAAGGATATGCGGAATATCTTGACTCGGTGGATTTTGACACCGACGGCGGAGCGAACGATATGCATCTTCTGTTCGGTACGATGTGCGCACTTGCGGAGCTTCAGAAGGCTCTTCCGGGAATTGTTGTCTCGGATATCCCCACAAGATCCGTGCTTGACAGAAGACCGTTTATATGAGGAATTATATTATGGAAGATTGGAGATTAACCAACCAAATCCGGTATCTTTCGGGAAAAGAGTTTAAATACGGGAAGTTCGTCGCAAAGGGAAATAACGATCACAGTCATTGCGAATTTTGCCGGACAAAGTTTTATGACGGAGACCTTTGCTATCTGGATAATGATTCCTATTATACAGTCTGTGAGCAGTGCTATAACGACTTTAAAGAGATGTTCGGATGGAAATAGCCGTGAGCAGGGACGTTTGTTCAAAAAAAATTTAAAAATAAAGCCGATAAAAAATTGCAAAAACTCTTTACAAAACAATTCATATGTGTTATACTGTATCGGTAAATGTCTACCCATAGCGAGGCATTGGACAAAATATTCCACGGATCCGGTTTGCCGATATACGGATTGAAGTGGTTTTCACCGACCTCTGCTTGGCTTTGCGGCGTACATTACAAAAATATTTTATAAAGGTGGAAAAAAACATGCTTCAGAAAGACGAAAAGCTCTCGATCATCAAGGAGTATGCGACACACGAAGGCGACACAGGTTCTCCCGAAGTTCAGATCGCAGTACTCACAAAGAGAATCAACACTCTCAACGAGCACCTCAAGGCTAACAAGAACGACCATCACTCCAGACGTGGTCTTCTCAAGATGGTAGGTCACAGAAGAAACCTTCTCGGCTACCTCCAGAAGAAGGACATCGAACGTTACAGAGCGATCATCGAAAAGCTCGGCATCAGAAAGTAATTCCGAAAATAGGGAGCGGAGGGCTTATGGCTTTTCGCTCCTTAGATGCGTAATTACGACAAAAGTAAAATTAAGAGCGTCGGGTGTTTATTTAGCATTTATATAAGTGAGGAATGTTTAGGATATAGGATTTAGGGGATAGGATTTAGGGAATGTTGGAAACCTGCGGTTTCCTTCGATCTGTTTTATTCTATTTATGATAATTATAACGTGAGCAAGATGTCCCCCGCCTCTATAGGCGGCGGGTTCCATTTCCTCACTCGGTGGGGGATCCAATCCCCCACCGAGTGACAGGCAGCTTTGCTGCCTCTTGCCACGTTGAATGACGGGGCAAGCCCCTTATTGAACGTGATCAAGCCCCTTGTTGAATGAATTTGAAAATTTCACGAAGTGAAATTAACCTTCCCTAAATCCTAAATCCTATCCCCTAAATCCTCTTTTATATAAGTGCTAAAGCTTGACGCTCCCAATTGGGCATTGTCCCAGGAAAGGAAAGGTAAAAGAAATGTTTGAAAACTACAGAGTATTCAAAACAGAGTACGCAGGCAGACCTCTTGTTGTAGAAACAGGCAAGATCGCTCAGCTTGCAAACGGTTCCGCACTCGTTAAGTACGGTGACACAACTATTCTCGCAACAGCTACCGCAAGCGACAAGCCCCGTGACGGTATTGATTTTCTTCCTCTCTCCGTTGAGTATGAGGAAAGACTTTACGCAGTAGGCAGAATCCCCGGAAGCTTCCTCAAGCGTGAAGGCAAGCCCACAGAAAAGGCTATCCTTACATCCAGAGTTATCGACAGACCCGTAAGACCACTCTTCCCGAAGGATCTTCGTAACGACGTTCTTGTTGATCTTCTCGTTCTCTCCGTAGACCCCGATTGTTCTCCCGAAATTACCGGTATGATCGGTGCGTCCATCGCTCTCTCCATCTCCGATATTCCGTGGAACGGTCCTATCGCAGGTGCATTTGTAGGTCTTGTTGACGGTCAGATCGTTATCAACCCCACACAGGCACAGAGAGAAGTTTCCACACTTGAACTTACAGTTGCATCCAGCGAAAAGAAGGTCGTAATGATCGAAGCAGGTGCAAAGGAAGTTGAAGACGACAAGATGTTCGAAGCTATCATGGCTGCGTACAACGAGTCTCAGACAGTTATCAAGTTCATCAATGAAATAGTTGCAGAGATAGGTAAGCCCAAATTCGGCTATCCTTCCTGCGAGGTTGATCACGACCTTTACGACAAGATCGCAGACTTTGCTATCGAAAAGGTAAGATTCGCTCTCGACACAGACGACAAGCTGGTTCGTGAAGAAAGACTCGGCAAGGTATACGACGAAGTATTTGAGCAGTTCCCGGAAGACACCGAGGAAAGAAAGCCCATGATGGAGGAATGCCTCTACAAGCTCCAGAAGTTTGTCGTAAGAAGATGGCTCCTCGACGAAAAGAAGCGTGTTGACGGAAGAAAGATGGATCAGATAAGACCTCTCGCTTCCGAAGTCGACATCACTCCCAGAACTCACGGTTCCGCACTCTTTACAAGAGGTCAGACACAGGTTCTTACAACAGCAACTCTCGGCCCTGTAAGCGACGCTCAGCTTCTTGACGGTCTTGATGATGATGAATCCAAGAGATATATGCATCACTACAACTTCCCGAGCTACTCCGTCGGTGAAACAAAGCCCTCCAGAGGTCCCGGTAGACGTGAGATCGGTCACGGTGCACTTGCTGAACGTGCTCTTGTTCCCGTACTTCCCACAGTTGAAGAATTCCCCTATGCTATAAGACTTGTATCCGAGGTTGTTTCCTCCAACGGTTCAACTTCTCAGGGCTCTATCTGTGCATCTACTCTTGCTCTTATGGACGCAGGCGTTCCGATCACAGCTCCCGTTGCAGGTATCTCCTGCGGTCTTATCACAGAGGGCGACGGCTGGGATACAATGCTTGATATTCAGGGACTCGAAGACTTCTTCGGCGACATGGACTTCAAGGTTGCAGGTACAAAGAAGGGTATCACAGCAATTCAGATGGACCTTAAGATCGACGGTCTTACACCCGAGATCATAAAGAAGGCATTCGAAATGACAAGAGCCGGCAGATTCTACATCCTTGATGAAGTAATGCTCAAGGCAATTGCAGAGCCCAGACCCGAAGTTAAGGATTGCGCACCCAAGATGCTCTCCACAAAGATAGATGTTGACAAGATCGCCGAAGTTATCGGTAAGGGCGGTAAGGTCATCCAGAAGATCTGTGCTGATACAGGTGCAAAGATCGACATCGAGGAAGACGGCAGCGTATTCATTTCCGGTATTGATAAGGCAGCTTGTGAAAGGCTCTCAAGACTGTTGAAGCTATCGCACACGATCCCGAGGTCGGTACAGTATTCGTTGGTACAGTTACAAGAGTTCTCGATTTCGGTGCATTCGTAGAATATGCTCCCGGTAAGGAAGGTCTCTGCCACATCTCCAAGCTCGACAAGAAGAGAGTAGGCAAGGTTACAGACGTATGTAACGTAGGCGACGAGATCAAGGTAAAGATCATCAAGATAGA
>SVQR01000104.1 GCA_015065225.1 Oscillospiraceae bacterium
ATAACTGCCTTCTCCGTTCAGATATGCCTGAACTGCTTTTAATTTAAATTCATAACTATATTTTCCCATGAAAAAACCGACCTCCCAATCGTTAGATTTTTGGTCTAACTTTTGGGGGTCGGTTCACAGCGGCCGTCTCCTTTTGTACACTTTAAAGATCCTACCGAGCAATCTCGGCGCGGAGCATTTTATATCATTCCGAAAATATCCGTCACAGATAAGCCGATCTTTATCACTTTTGTGCCACGGAGCACGCCGCTGTAAGATCATACGCCATAGCGGATTCAACATTCTCAAACACCGCCCAGCCTGCAACGTCAACATATGCATCCGCATTCAGCGGTACACCGTCCTTGAATAAAGCCTCGCCCTTTGTGTTGCCGAAAGGCTGGAAATGTATCTGATTACTTGTCGCGGCATTTGCGGGGATGCCCTTCACCTTTATGACTATCTCCTGCCATATGCCGTCCCCCTCAAGAGGCTTTTCCGCATTGGCTACCGTTCCGTTGCCCGCGGGTTCACCGTTCTCGTCACGCAGACCGTATACTATCAGCATAGGTGCGGGCATATCCTTGCAGTTTGTTCTTATAAGGAACTTGAAGCAGAGATCGGGAGATTCAACGGAGAACTTGGGAAGTCCGTATGCATCAAAGAGTATCCTGTCGATCGTGTTGTTGAAGGTGATGCGTGAATATACGATACCGTTCTGATTCTGCTCTTCCGCATTCATGGAGGGCTTTATGTTGCCAAGTCCCTTGATTCTCTGATTTCTTACGAGAAGAGGTGCTGTCACGCCCTTGCTTTCATATTCATCGCCTGTCTGTGTGTTGCTCTGCGCTTCTTCCGACATTCCTGCCGCTGCCTTTATATTGTATGCCTTTGCGGATGCAAGATTCGGGAATGCTGCCCATGCCGCAATGTCAAGATATGCATCGGGAGTTTGTACCGCCTGACTGCCTTTTATGTTTCCGAGAGGCTGGATATGCACCTGATTACTTGTGGTAGCGGCTGCGGGAATCCCCTCTGCCTTTATGATGATCTCCTCCCACTTGCCGTTTGCCGCAGTAGGTGCTGTGCCGTTCGCAACAGTACCCGATCCCGCAGGATTTCCTGCATCGTCTTTAAGTCCGTATACCGTCAGCATGGGAATTGCGGAGATATTTGTACGGACAAGTATCTTATAGTATACTCCCTTGGGATTTACCTTGTACATCGGAAGTCCGTAACAGTCCATAAGAATTCTGGCATCATTATCGTTAAATGTTATGTGCTGGTAATGGATACCGTCTTCGTCTACCTTGGGTGTCATAACCATTGAATCTCTGCCCTGGCCGAGACCCTTTGTTCTCTGTGTCCTTACGATAAGAGGATCAACTATCTCATCCTCACCTATTGTCGGTCCCTGTGTTTCGATCGTCGGTCTTTCTTCGGGAAGCTCGACCTCTACGTTATCAGGCGCGCCCTCTGTCTTGCCTGCGGCTGTCTTTATATCGAAAGCCTCGGCGGATGCAAGATTGGAGAATACCGCCCATGCCGCAACGTCAAGATATGCACGGCTGTTGGTCTCAAGGATCGTTGTACCGTTGCAGTTTCTGCCTATGGGCTGGAGATGTATCTGATTACTTGTTGCAGCAGCTTCGGGGATGCCCACTACCTGGATTATAATTTCTTCCCATTCACCGTTTGCCGCATTGGGACCTTTCGCATAAGCCATAGTACCCGTACCTGCACTCTGTCCGTTCTCATCCTGCAAGCCGTATACCGTCACCGCGGGAATACCCTGATAGTTTGTACGCATAAGTATCTTATAATATAATGCGGGGCTCTTTACGGAATACTTGGGAAGTCCGTAGCAGTTCATGAGTATGCTGGCAGAGGACTTTGCAAAGGTAATACGTGAATATTCAATTCCGTTGCTGTCCTTCTTGGGTGCGGGCAGCATAGACTCCTTAAGCTCGGTATAAAGTGACTTTGTCTTCTGTGATCTTACAAGAAGAGGTGCTGTCACTTCCGTGGATTCGCCTTCAACGGGATACAGCTTTGCAGCGTCCTCGCTTGTGAGACTTGACTCAAATGTACGCTTGTCATCCTCTGTCACGGGAGCTGTCTTGTCATAGGTGAATTCGTACTTATACATCGGAATGTAGTCGACAAAGTATACCTTTGCGTTGTTGTCGCCGAGCATAGCCTTTATTCTTATCGCCGCGGAAGCATCCGTCTTTGCCACCATGCCAACGCTGTGTGAGAACAGCTGGTTGTTCGCGCCCTGGATAAATGTGTTGCCGTCATATTTCGGAGCGAATGCCGCATCGCCGCAGTTTGTCTGCACAAGCTCGAATATCGATCTGTCGAATACGTTGTTTACTATTCTGAAGTTGTAGAACTCGTTCCATGATCCGCCGGCTCTTATGTGTCTCTGGGTATAAAGGTCACGTCTTGTCGAGCCGAAACCGAAGCCCGCACGGCGGCAAAGATTGTTCTCAAACAGTACGTCCGTACCTGTTCTTACACCTGTAGCATTCGAGCCGAAGAAGTATTCGATGGAGTACTGACACATATCCATTACGTTGTTGGTGTATCTTATGTTGTCCATCTTGAGGGGAGTGGAGGCATTGCCTACCTGATGTGTCACAGCCGCATCGTACACCTGATTGAAATAGCAGTTATCAATTGTATATCCGTCACATCCGCCGTAGATCTCGACAGCGTTGCCGTATCTTGTAGCCTCACCCTGTCTTGATGAATAGTTCTGCACATTACCGCCTATCCATTGGAATTCGCAGTTTGTTACGGAAAGATTCTTGATTGTGCCTGCGGATATACCGAACGCACTGTATTTAAGACAGAGGTTGTCTATCTTTATATCGCCTGTTCCTATGCAGGACATAAGCGCACCGCGTGCCACAAACTCGATAGAATCGAATATCTTACCGGGATTACCGTTGTCGCATCTGAGGTATATCGGACCTTTAGCGTTAGCCGCATCTATATAAGAGCCGCCGATGAAGGAATCAGCCTTGTGGAAGAATTCGAAATTCTCAAGCTCCTTTTTATAGTCGTAAGGCTCTGTTGTCTTGTAGCGCACCCACTGATTTCCGCCGACCTTGTTGTTGGGGATATCCTTGTATGCGTAGCCTTCGCCTTCGTTGAATACAATACATCCGACATCAAGCATACCGTCATAGTGATACTGCCAGATACGTGCGCCGGTTTCGGGATCTTCATGTACAAGTCCCCACTTTTCGGGAGAAGCACCGTTTTCTCTCGAACCGTAGAGCTTTGGCTTTTCGCCTTCACCGTAAGCCGTATATGTTACACCGGATTTTGCAAGGAACTGTTCTCTCCAGAGACCGCCTCTCTGGAAGAGTACCGCATCACCCGCTTTTGCAAGGGAGTTTGCCTTTGCCGCAGTCTTTACCGCCGTTTCGGGAGTAAGACCGTCGTTGTCATTGTTACCGTTGTTGGAAACATAATACTTATTTCCGGTGATTCCGGAGAGATCCATATTGGGAGTAGCTCTTATCTCGGCTACCCTCTTCGCCTGAAGTTCATCAAGCTCGGCAACCTTCGCATAACCCAAAGCTGTGTCATAAAGAGTAGCAGTACCTATCTTTTCTTCAATTGCAAGAACAGGATCCTTTGTGGGATACAGCCATGAATCGTGATATTCAACGTGAGGAACTGTCGCCTCGGCAATATCCGCAAATGCCCAGTGAGTATGGTCAACATCGAGGAAGAGAACGAAAAGATCATTCGGAAGATTTTCCGCCTTTCTTGAAAGACCTCTTGCTCTGTTTATAACAGTTACTACCTCTGCTCTTGTGATGGTATTATCCGGCTTGAAGGTAAATGTACCGTCAGCCTCCTTGTAACCGTTTATAAGTCCCGCCTTTGCCGCCGCCATGATGGAAGCGTACTTGGGATGAGATTCGGAAACGTCCGTAAATGTCGCTGTGATACCCTTATCCTGTGCAAGGCCTGTGAGGTATACAAGCTCTGAGAATTCAGCTCTTGTTATGGGTGTGTCGGGAGTAAAGTTTCCGCTGTAGGATGCGAGAAGTCCCTTTGCCTCACAAAGACCGATATACTTTTCTGCCCAATGTCCCTTTACATCCGCAAAGTTGGATGTACCTGCAATGTTTTCTTCCTTTTCAAGAAGTCTTGCAACAACGGTACAAGCCTCTGCTCTTGTCATAGTACCTGCGGGCTTGAATGTACCGTCTGTATAACCGTTCATGTAGGACTCATGAGTGTTAAAGTCCGGCTTTGTCTTGCCGAAAAACATTACTCTTGATACATACATGACATCCGTTTCCTTGAGCTTGTTTCTTGTATTTCTGCTGTAGGGCATGACATGAAGCTGCTGAAGTATGTGTGATGCCTCCGGATTCAGGGATTCGTCAAGCATGGACATATCAAAGAGAGCTATCGCCCATGTATTCGGAACAAGAAATTCCTGAGACTTCGCTTCCGCACCCATTCCGTCTTTAAGGATCTTACCGAGACCCGTAAGGCACACCGCCATACGAAGATCCGTCAGAGGCTCCGGAGACTGATAGTAATATTCCACCGCTATCCAGCGGCACTTATCCATATCAATATTGGCAGGCTTGTACTTGTAACCGTCAATATTTATAGTACCCGTTGTAGCCGTGGATGCGGGATTTGGGGTACACATTACCACATCTCTGCCGTCCTTGTTGACGTTTTCCAGATATGCGGTATCCTGACCGTTTACTATGCCCGAATGGTAATCAACAAAGGGAAGTGAGATAAAGTCCTCCGCCTTTGACTCAGCATCTATCGCACCGCTGACGGCATCCTGAGCTAAAACGGTAAACGATATTGCAGAAAGAGACATCAATGTCGCAAGTGCCAGTGCCGCAATTTTTTTGAATTTCATACTGTTTCCTCCTTTTTTTCGGTGACGGTGGCATAAAATGTACGTCCGCACGGGTATAACATCTGCGCAAATGTTAAATATTCTTCCCGTAACATTGTTTTCCATAAAAAATCATGCAAGTGATTGTAAAAAATGCACAACAAGCACATTTACACCGTCCGTTAATCGCATTATAATATACTGCGAACGATTTTTCAAGTATATTCAATGCATTTCTTTATATTTTACAAAAAATGTTTAAGATTGTGCAAAAGTTTGTTATCCGGGTAACAAAAACGACGACCGCACAAAAAGCACAGCCGCCGAAGTCATTTTATTTGTTTTTATCTTACCGTATGTTGTCTTTTTACACGATTCTCGGTAATTATTCGGATTTTTCGTCACTTGCTTCAGTATCCTTTACATCCGCTACAGGTTCTTCCTTCTTATCTTTCTTTTTGAATATCGCCGCGATCTTAGAGAGCATATCCGGTGCTTTGTCTATTATACCGTCAACCGTTGCCAGAGCATCTGCCGCCTTGCTTGTGGCAAAGCCGGAATTCTCACCGACGTTAAGCATCTTTACTTCTCCGTCGGAATTTATAACAAGGAATGCAACGGGAGTTATTGTCATACCTGTGCCGCCTCCGCCGCCGAAGTTTTTCTTTATATCCTTTTTCTTGCCACCGAAATCCGAGCCGCCCGTGGCAATACCGCAGGATACCTTTGATACGGGAATTATGACAGTATGATCAAGGACCGTCATCGGTTCGCCTATTACCGTGTTGGTGTCCGCTGCTTCCTTTATGCCCGCAAGAGCTGTTTTGATTATCTCGCTGATGGGTGTATCTGCCATTTTCTTTCCCTCCGTTGTCTTTATTCTTTGACGCTGTACCGTTTTTTGCGCCTGTATCGCTTTAGGTTGTGTCCTTGAAGTTTGCCGCCCTTTTCACTGTCTTTTCCGCTTCGGATACTCTTTTTTCTCCCGACGTCTCCGTTTCCGTTTCGCGGTCATCGGATTCGGCATTTTCTATTATCGCGCCTATCGCCGAGATGCCTATCCGTATTCCCGAAAACAGAAGCTGCCAGACAAAAAAAGATATTGCCAATTCATATTCCGCCTTTGTCTTCGGAGAAAGGAAATTTGCTTGTATGTTAACCTTGCCCCGCTTTGCACGAAAACCGTAAAAAAGACCTTTATAACCGTCAAAAAGAGCAAATATACCGGACAATATCGCATGGTATCTTCCGTAATCAAGGGCGATCTTTGCCGCATCCGAGCCTCCGACGGTTATATCCAGGTATTTCAGGCGTATCCTGAAGCCTTTCGGCAGTACTCTTGCCGCTGTTTCGGCTACCTTTGCAACTATGCTCAGTACCGTACCGACGCTCTTTTTTTCCGTTTTTGCCGTCTGAGCATCATCTTGTGCCGATGACTTCTTTTTTTTCTTTCCGGAAGGAGCCTTATCCGCATCCTTCTTCCTGTGGCCATCTTTCTTTTTCGCAAAGCGCATCGGGTCGATCTTTATCCCCGCGACAGTCAGCTTCCATTGAAATCTACCCTTGCGGTTACCGAAGGTCACCTTCACATTCAAAAGGCATAAAGCAACAATAAGGAGAAGGATCGCGAGCAATATCCACAGAAGGATCTTAAATATTATCATGCCCGTTTTCTCCTCTCGCAGGGTGTTTTTAGTTATTATAGCACATCTTTTCATGAAAGTCAAGAAGCAAGACACGGGAACAAAGATTTACCGCACCGCTTTTTACAATTTTCTTTGACAAAAAATACTAATATCAGGAAAAAACCATCATTAATCTATTGAAAAAAGTAAATCAATGTGTTATAATGAGTTAATATGTCGGAAACAGATCGATCAATGAACTTATCAAGCATATCCGACTGCAATTACAAGGAAGGAATAGAAATCATGTACGACGAAAAAGACCTGAACATTGATATAGATGGGGACGGCGATCTTGATGCCTATGCCGAAGAACTGGATATGGACGGAGACGGTATCACAGACGGTCTTATGATAGACTCGGATCTCGACGGAGACGCGGAGATGTTTCTCGTTGATGAAGGGAACGGAACGATAAGCTCATATGAGGACACGGACAATGACGGAGATTTTGATTATACCGTCACGACTCTGGATGTTGACGCAGACGGAGATATCGAAAGCGAATATATCTCGGTCGATACGGACAACGACGGTCTGAACGATACATTCTTCTCCTATGAGGATGCCGACAATGACGGAATGGCGGAAACAATGACAGAGGCCGTGGACGCCGACGGTGACGGAATACTTGAAAATCACATCACTCGCACCGATACGGACAAAAACGGAGCCGAGGATCTTTATATGCGTAAGACCGATCTTAACGACGATGGCGTTACGGATGAATATTACGCCGAGGGCGATTCCGATGGTGACGGTACCGTTGACTTTGCCGAGATCGGTGAGGATACAAACGGCGATGGACTTGCGGATGTCATTACAAGCATAACAGGTGAGGACAGCTCACGTCCCACATCCTTCACCATTGCGCAGGATCTTGACTTTGACGGTGATATAGACATCGAGACCGTAAACAAGGATACGGACGGTGACGGAAGCCTTGATACCATGGTCGAAACAGCGGATACTGATCTTGACGGCGATCTTGATTCCATCGTTACCATGGTTGACAAGACAGGTGACGGTGCTGCCGATTCCGGTGCTGTCGAAAGACTTCTCGACCTTGACGGTGACGGCATTGACGAAACATATACATATGATCTGGATGACGATCTTGACGGAAAGACGGATTACTTCTACAGAGCACAGGATCTGGATCTTGACGGAAAGACAGATACCGTGTATCATGAGATAGATTCCGATGCAGACGACGATCTTGACACAAAAGTGCTCATGCAGGATGAAGACGGTGACGGCGTGCTTGAAAAGACCACCGTGGAACAGCTTGCGGATACCGACGGTGACGGAGAGGAAGATACCCTTATTGTTCAGGTGGACGAGGACGGCGACGGAGAGTTTGATACCACAGATATATACAATTTGGAATCCGACGAAGAAGAAATTCCCGCAGATGACGAGAATAATGATGAGAATCCCTATCCGGATCCGGACGATGATGAGCCGGATAACGATGAAGAACCCGAGGAAGAAGAAGAGGAAGAACGCTACAACGATCCCTTCGATCCTTATGATGACTTTGATAACTTCGATCCCGCATCGGCAGATCCCGAAAATATAATAGGCAATCCCGATCAGGATGTTCTGGATCTCTGGGAATCACAGGGAAGCACCAACAGATGTGCTATCTACTCACAGAAGTTTGTTATCGAGGAGTTCACCGGCAGAGAGATAGATATCCAAGAGCTTGTTGATGTTGCGATAGACAACGGTTGGTTCAGCGAGCGCGGCGGCACTCTCCTTATCGACATGGCAAAGCTTCTTGACTACTACGGTATCGAGAACAATATGTCCTTCGGAAATTCATACGAGGATCTTGTAAGATGTCTCGAAAACGGCTCCAAGGTCATAGTTTCCATTGATGCGGACGAGGTATGGTTCGGTGAGGATGATGACCTCTACTCCCCCAACGACAGCGTAAATCATGCAATAGAAGTCATAGGTATAGACAACAGCGATCCCGACAATCCCATGGTAATAGTAAACGACTCCGGACATCCCGACGGACAAGGTGCGCTTTATCCTCTGGATCAGTTCCTCGATGCATGGGAGGACGGCAACTGCCAGCTGATAGAGTGTATTCCCGCGTAAGATGATGCGGGACAATGCGCATAAACGACCGACTATATGATTTATACTCCGCTTTTGCGGAATGAGGATATGGAGATTATTATGAAAAAGATCGCAAATACAGCTGAAATACTGAAATCGCTCAAGACAAATGACCTGGTACTTGCCGCAAAGATGCCCATGGGGTATACTGCGGGTTATCCGATATTACAGAACAGAAACGGCTCCCTTTGTATGACGGTGCCTTATCTTAAATACAAGATAACAGGTGAAAAGGACAAGACACAGGTATATCCCATACGTTACACGGTAACCGTGGAGATACCCGAGAATATCATCGTACGTTTCGAGGATCTCGCCTTTGCAAAAGGTCATACAAAGGTAAATTTCGATAAGCACGTGGGATATTTCCGTCACGATGCGATAAAGGAGCTTACAAAGAAACAGTATGAGGAGAAACGTAACGAGCTTTATGCAATGTATGACAAGCTCATCTCCGCGGTTCTCGGAGAAGGAGATTTTTCCGCAGATGACGAAAAGAGCATGAAGGAACTTCTCGGTATGCTTCTCGAGCCTTGCCTCATGGGGGCATACAAGGTACTTGACAAGGACTTTTACAACAAATTTCTTGCATAATTGAGGTAAGTAATGGGTAAAGTGGTTAATCCCTCTCTTCTGAAGGGTACTGCAGGCAGAGCGAAAACCAAAAAGAATACAGATCCCGCAGACGAGGTAAAAGCAAAAAAGCCATCCGCAGACAATATATCGGAAGATACAGCAAAGACCGAAACGGCAGTCAAAACGAAAACGGCGGCAGATACGCTATCTTCCCGCTCCTTCGCAATGAGAGCACCGGCTTTTGACGAGCTTGAAGATGCACCGAGACTTGTGTACGATAAAAAGGATGAAGAATCAAAAGAAGCGGCAGATGTCAAAAAGGATATCGCCGCAAAGACAGAGGCATCCGTCAAGACAAAAGATAAGTCTGTAAGAAAAGCAAAAACGCTTAAGATAGGTGCAAAGATGCTGTACGCCATAAAGAATGCATCGGACGAGCTTATCGCCCTCGGAAGAGATGAGGCATCGGAGGCTATAAAGACGATATATTCAAAGGGTACAAGAAGCAGATTTTCCGTAGCTGTTGTAGGAGAATTCAGCAGAGGCAAGAGTTCTCTCGTAAACAGCCTTCTTGAACGTGACGTGCTCCCGGTCGGTGATCTTCCCACAACAGCACTTCTCACAAGGATAAGACACAGTACCTCCGAAAAGATGGTACACTTCGATACAAAAAATACAAAACTTGCTTCCATGCCCGTGGCGCAGGAATCATGGGAGGGACTTACAGCAGATATATTCGGAAAATGTGATCCGGAGGGTACTGTCGTTATAGGAATAAACTCACCGTGGCTGCGCGACTACAGCATAGAGCTCATGGATACGCCCGGAGCGGGAGATCTTGAAGAAAAGCGCGCGAGAGTCATAGGTGACGCTCTTCTCGGAAGTGACGGTGCGATAATCGCCGTCGATGCCACAAGCGCTCTGAGTCAGAGCGAGATGCTGTTTATAAGGCAGAGGCTTCTTTCCAGAAAGACACCTTTCCTTATGATAGCGCTTACAAAACTGGATCTTATAAAGGAAAGCGAAAGAAGTGCGGTCATAGAGTTCGTCAAGAACAAGCTCGCATCGGAAGGTATGGACATCCCCGTTATGATAACGCAGAATGTGCCTGTAACAAAGGGCGACTACAGCGACATCATGGGTCTTGACAGGATACGCGAAAGAGTGACCGACTGGATATTTGATCCGGAGAGAGTAAGCGTTACCGAGCAATGGGTAGCCTGTCAGGCAAAAGATGTTCTCGAACGCGAGATAAACGCCGTATCCCAGGAGCTTGAGCTTCTTTCTATGGATGAAGAAAAAAGGCTTGAGACGATACGGGAAAAGAAGGCGGGACTTGCGAAGGCTGCGGAGGTCTGGGAAAACCTCAGGCTCAATATGCTGGAATGCCGCAACGCCTGCTATGACAGATTTATTGCAAAAACAGAGGAATACGCTTCAAATATCGCGGAACGTCTGAAATATGAAGTATCACACACGGGAACTCCTGAAAAATGGTGGAAGGAAGATTATCCTTACAGACTGAAGGTAGAGCTTACCAATATGGCAACAGGACTTGACAACACCATCTCAAGGATAATCGC
>SVQR01000105.1 GCA_015065225.1 Oscillospiraceae bacterium
GGGTAGGTCGCTCCAATATCTTTTCCATTTTCGTCAACTACAATTACGTTTTTTTCCATGGGTGTCTTCCCCTTTGCAAGACTTTTTGTAACTTCGTTTTTTGTTATGGGTATCTTCCCCGGTTACGTGACTATTATAGCACAAATCACTTTCTATGTCAATACAATATTCAAAAAAGCCCCGGCGGACATAATGTACCCGCCGAGGCAAAAATATTATTTAATAATCTCCGAAATTTTACTCTTCGTCAACAAAAACTTTCTTAACCGCCTCAAGGTAACCGTATCCATAAAGGTCATCCGGCTCAAGATAGCTCGTCTCTGTCCATTCGTTCCAGCTGTTGATAGTAACAAGCGGTACTTGATCCGAATGCTCGTCTACATACTTCTTTGCCATACGAAGTGCCTTCTCGAAGTTTTCGGGAGTATTGTTCTTCGTTATCGCTCCGCCGAGTCGGTGGTACCTCGGATTGTTGTCCCAGCCTATGGAAACGTGCGGAAAATAAGCTTTCGGTTCTTTGCCCAATCTTTCGTAGACTTCTTCAACGTCCTTCAATATATCAAGGTAATCTCTGTCCATATTTGCAACATGAGCATATTGATAGTGAGTTGAACTGTCTATATCGAGAAGCTCCATGATCTCTGTATTCTCATATCTTAAAGGTTCACCGTCAACACCGCTGACGTTGAGTGCGTGTCTGTTTCTTGTTGTCATCTGAAGATGAACGTCGGGATAGCCTGCTTTCTTTACTTCATCCCGAAGATAGCGAAGTGCTGCTTTTGTCTCCTCTATACCGCCGAGACCGCCGATGAGAGTGTTTATCTCATATATCATAAATACGGGACAACCGTCTATCTTATAGTAGTTTTCTTTGCAGAAATACTTTTCTATCATTCTTGCCACAACGTGCTTGAACACATCAAAGGTAACTCCGCCCTTCCATATGACGGTACTTGCCTGAGTATCGGAAAGATCCTTCGCCCAAACCTGATTAGCATCGTGGTTTGCCCACATGATGTAGAACTTCATATCGTTGCAGTTGGGAGCCTTGAGGAAGCCGTCATTGAGGCAGTTTTCAAGGAAAGGTCTGTCATCAAACCAGTACCAGTCGTAGATAAATACATTTACCCCGTAACGTGTTGCACAGTTTATCTCCATCTCCATAACATCCGGATTTGCTTCGTTTACATATCCCCAGAGAGGCTTACGAGGCCATGAGTCGCCCTCATATTTCGAGTTTGCGCTTCTGACAGACTGCCATTCGCCCATTCCCTCCGGCCAGAATATTCTTGTTCTCGGCTCATCGCCCGTATATGACGGCCAGATGTATGCCGCTATATCGTATTTCTTTGACATATCTATTACTCCTTTTTACCAAAAATAACGTGCTATCGCTGTTTGATACAATGATAGCACGTTTTTCTTTGTTTATCAAGAGGTATGTTTTTACTCATTTAGGGGTGCATCTTAACCTCAGTTATACTTATTCATCGCCTCATCCGTCTTTCCCGCAACCATCAGCTTAACAGCTTCAGTCGCATCGCCGAACTTTTCAAAAAGCACCTTCTGCTCATCCTGCGGGAACTTTGACAGTACCCAATCGGCAAGATCCATCTCCTTATGAGGCTTCTCACCGACACCAATCTTCACTCTCGGAAAGTCCTGTGTTCCGAGATGTGCGATAATGGACTTTATGCCGTTATGACCGCCTGCGGAGCCGTTCTTGCGTATACGCATCTTGCCAACGGGAAGGCTGATATCGTCAAAGATAACGATAATATTCTCCGGCTTTATCTTATAAAAGTTGACAGCCTCGATAACTGCTTCACCGGAGTTATTCATAAATGTCTGCGGCTGCATAAGAAGCACACGCTTGTCGCCTATCGTCGCTTCCGTCACAAGTGCTTTGAACTTTGAACGATTGATGTTCACCTTGAGGATATCGGAAAGATAATCAAGTGTCAGAAAACCTGCATTATGTCTTGTAAAAGCATAGTCCTTCCCCGGATTTCCGAGACCTACTATGAGATGGGATATGGTAGAGCCGGCTGACTCGTCCTTTTTTTCTATCTGTTTAAATAAATCGAATATATTTGCCAAAATAAGTATTCCTTTTCTTTTTTTACGGGAGGCCTCCGGCGGCCCGCTTTTTGAAAAAAGCGGGGCAAAAACTTTATATACTCCGCACTCGCGTTCGCTCCTGCTCCGGGGACTTCAGTTTGTTTCGGTTTCTGTTGGGAAGGCGATTTGGAAAAGCTCGTTCATACGTTCGGTCTTGCCGGATTTGTATAGGTAGCCGAACAGCACTTCGAGACCTGTCGCACGAAGGTACTGTATCCTGTCGCCGTGCTTGGGTACAGTGTGCGGCTTTGAGTTTCTGCCGCGCTTGAACATTGCCATCTCGTCCTCGGTAAGGATGGGAAGTATATTCTCAACGGCGTTGCTCTGTGATTCGAGAGTTACAAAGTCACGGGAGGCTTTATTGAGATCCTTCGGGTGACATATTCCCTTTGTTACAAGCATATCTCGGACAAGAAGCTCTATTACCGAGTCGCCGAGGTATGCGAGGGCAAGGGTTGGGATAAGTGTTGGAGACATAGAAATAAGTTCCTTTTTTAGTGAATAATTAATAATGAATAGTGAATAGTTTTGGTGAATTTACTTCGTAAATTTTCATTTATTGAAAATTACATTGTGCGAAGTATGTGGTAAACATGCTGAATCCAATATTAGTTCATTGAAGAAAACCGCAGGTTTTCAACATCAACTCTTCACTCTTCACTTAATTGCTTTCGGCAATTTATGCTCTCTTCCACTTTACGCCCTGAGGTGTATCCTCAAGAATGATGCCCTTCGCCTTGAGCTCGTCTCTGATTCTGTCAGCCTCGGCATAGTTCTTTGCCTTCTTTGCGGCTGTTCTTTCGGCGATCATAGCCTCGATCTCTTCTTCGTCGCCTGCCTTCTCTTCCTTCTTTTCAAATCCGAAGAGTGTAAGCAGCTCTGTGTAAAGGTCGTTCGCCGCAGAAAGGAATTCCTTTGAGAGATTGTTGTCACGAAGTGCAAGGTTGATATCCGAGCAAAGCTCGAAGATAGCCGCAACGCCGTTTGCCGTGTTGAAGTCGTCGTCAAGTGCTTCTATCATATCTGCCTTATGAGAATTGAGCTTTTCGAGAAGTGCCTTTTCTTCCTCTGTCATTGCGCTGTCCTGTGCCGCACCAAGACGGAACTTGAGGTTTTCTTCGCAGGTATTCAGTCTTTCAAGAGCCGCCTTTGCCTGCTTGAGTGTATCCTCGGAGAAGTTTACAGGACTTCTGTAGTGTGCGGAAATAATAAAGTATCTGATGGAATCGTAGCCGTAGATCTTTGCGGCATCTCTTACCGTGAAGAAGTTGCCTGCGGACTTCGCCATCTTTTCACCGTCAACATTGATATATGCATTGTGAAGCCAGAACTTTGCAAACTGTGTATCCTTGCAGCCGCAACATTCATCGTATGCTTCCGACTGTGCAATCTCGTTTTCATGATGAGGGAATGTAAGGTCCTGACCGCCGCAGTGGATGTCGATGTTATCGCCGAGGAAGTTCTTTACCATTGCAGAGCATTCGATATGCCAGCCGGGTCTTCCCTTACCCCATGGAGAATCCCATGAAGGCTCGCCGGGCTTTGCCGCCTTCCAGAGTGCGAAGTCAAGGGGGTCTTTCTTTATATCGTCAATATATGTTCTTTCGCTTGCGCCCTGCATAAGATCGTCAACGGACTGATGAGAAAGCTGACCGTAGCCCTTGAATGCACGGGTGGAATAGTATACATCCATACCTTCGGCTTCATCGTTGGGTTTTACCGCATATGCATAGCCGCCCTTTTCGAGTGTTGCAACGATATCAATTATTCTGTCGATGTTTTCGGTAGCCTTGGGATGAACGGATGCGGGTCTTATGCCAAGTCCCTTTGCATCCGTATAGTACTCAGCGATATATCTTTCTGCAATATCCTTGACTGTCACGCCTTCCTCATTAGCCTTCTTGATCATCTTGTCGTCAATATCGGTGAAGTTCTGAACGAAGGTTACGTCATAGCCTCTGTATTCGAGATAACGGCGAAGGAAATCAAAGATGATAAAGCATCTTGCGTTTCCGATATGGAAAAAGTTATATACTGTCGGTCCGCAGGCATACATCTTTACCTTGCCGGGTTCTATTGTTGTGAATTCTTCTTTTTGTCTTGAAAGTGAATTAAAAAGCTTCATGGTAGTTCTCCTGATATTTATGATCTTTTATTGTTCAGTCCTGGGAAAGGAACTCTTTGTATGCGATGAAGTACTGTATACCCGAATAGATGGTGAAGAATGTCATCACAGCGGCGGATATCCATGTTATAACGTGATATTCATTGAAGATGAAATGAGGTATAAGCGGTTCAAGGAAAATTGCAAGAATACAGATACACTGTGAGAATGTCTTTATCTTGCCTGCCCATGCTGCCGCGATGACCTTGCCCGCAGTGCTTGATGCGATAAGACGAAGGGATGTTATTGCAAGCTCACGGAATACGACTATAAGTGTTATCCATACAAAAATATTCGTGAGATATTCGTATCTTGCAGTCGCACCGAGCAATGCGGCAATAACCATGAATTTATCTGCAAGCGGGTCCATAAATTTACCGAAGTTTGTAACAAGGTTATACTTTCTTGCGATCTTGCCGTCAACAAAGTCGGTAAGTGCGGTTACCGCAAAAATTACAGCCGCAATTATTCTTGTAATATATTCCGGAACTATGCTGTCCGGTATCATCATTGCCGCGAGGAAAAAAGGAACAAGTATTACACGAAGTATGGTAAGCTTATTCGGAAGATTCATAATGTTCTCCTTTCTTATATAAGGTCACCGATAAGGTCATATTCAACGACTTCACGGATCTTTACATTTACATATTCGCCTTCAAGGACATTTCTTGTTTTTTCAAAGTATACCTTTCCGTCAATATCCGGAGCGTCATACTTGCTTCTGCCGTAGTATGTCTCGGATACGGGATCGAAGCCTTCGCAAAGCACTTCAAGTGTTTGTCCTATCATCTTTTCGTTGAGCTTTTCGTGGATATCAAGCTGATTCTGCATAAGACTGTCGCATCGTCTTTGCATCTGCTTTTCCGAAACCTTATCCGGAAGATTTGCCGCAGCCGTTCCTTCCTCCTCGGAATAGGTGAATACGCCGAGCCTGTCAAACTTTGTTTCCTTTAGGAATTCTGCGAGAGTCGCAAAATCCTCGCCCTTTTCACCGGGGAATCCGACTATTACCGTGGATCTTATTATAACTCCGGGTATGCGTTCACGGAGTGCCTTTATCCTGTCCTTGATAAGTGCGCTGTCTCCGCGTCTGTTCATGAGCTTGAGTATCTTGTCGGAGATGTGCTGGATGGGCATATCTATGTATTTTACTATCTTTTCCTCGGAAGCTATGACTTCAATAAGCTCATCCGTCGTTTCTTCCGGATAGCAGTACATGATCCTTATCCAGCGGAGCTTTTCTATCTTGCACAGTTCTCTTAAAAGCTCCGGAAGCTTCAGCTCTCCGTAAAGATCAAGACCGTATCTTGTTGTATCCTGGGAGATTATGATAAGCTCTGTTGTGCCCATTTCCGCAAGCTCTTTTGCTTCCCTTACAACATCCTCTATGGTACGGGATCTGAATCTGCCTCTTATCATCGGGATAGCACAATATGTACAGCGGTTGTCACAGCCTTCGGATATCTTTATGTAGGTCGAATACTCGGGAGTTGTGATAACTCTGTCCTCACCGAGGATCTGATTCTCCGCCTTTGTGATACAGCAGTATTTGCTTTCTCTGTCCTCACCTGCTCCGCCCTTTTCGTATGCGGTCTTTACAGCTTCAACGATGCTTCCGAGATCACCCACACCGATAAGAGCATCTATCTCCGGAAGCTCGGTGAAAAGCTCTTCTCCGTATCTCTGCGCCATACAGCCTGTTACGACTATGCCCTTGAGCGTTCTGTTTTCGCGAAGCCATGCGACATCGAGTATATTTTCTATTGCTTCCTTCTTTGCATTTTCTATAAAAGCACAGGTGTTGATAACAATTACATCCGCATCTATATCCTCTGGAACTATCTCCATGCCTGCATCTATCAGCTTTTTGAGCATTACCTCGGTATCTACCCTGTTCTTTTCGCAACCGAGGGAAACAAAGCCGACCTTTATCTTTTTATCGGACATTTTTCTTTCCTTTCAATATATGCATATAAATTCATATTATTATATCATATAAAAACCGTTTTTTCAAGAGGTGCATTAAATATTTACATATTAACCTATAAATAAAATCATCTCCGACCGCAACTATAATGTCACAGCCGGAGACTATATGTTTTATTATGATATCGTTTCTTTTGTACGTTTCTTTTTCGGACGGATATACGTTATGTATACCATCACAAATGCAAATATAAAAATACTTATCCACTGTGACGTTGAGAAGCACAGGAATCTGCCGCGCATCTCATCTCCACGCAGGAATTCATCAAAGAAACGGACTATACTGTAAAGGAACAGATAGACGACAAGAAGCTCTCCCTTGTATCTTTGTTTCATAAAAAACGAGAGTATCAGAACAAAGATACACAGATTCAGGAATGCTTCAAGAAGCTGAACGGGAAAACGGTTTACATCATTCAGCATCGGAACAATCTCATTTCCGTGGGCGGTAAAACCAATACTGCACTCTATACCGAAGCAGCAACCGCCGAAAAAGCAGCCGACTCTGCCGAACGCATGGAATAAAGGCACACAAACGGCAAATATATCAAACAGATCGGAGCGATCTATGGTCTTTATAAGCTTTGTAAAAAGTAAAAGAGCTCCTATCGCTCCCAAAAGACCGCCGTAAAACACATTGCCTCCAAAGGCTGTAAAAACAAGCGAAAGAGCATCCTTGGCGGTAAGTCCGTCTGTAGCGGCAATGAAGGCAACAATCTTTCCGATGATTGTGAAAAAGAAGAGAAGATGCCCTCCGATAAGCAATCCGATACCTACTGCGATCAGTGCAAGAACTATGTCCTGATAATAACGTACACCGCGCTTTTTTCCAAGATAAATGCCGAGAAAACAGCATATAAACAATCCTGCAAGTACGCACAATGAATACGTACCGACACGAAGTCCCAATATATTAATGGCCGGATACAACGGATATCTTCCCCTTTCACACAAAATCAAGAAAGCATTGGATACTTCTTTCACCAATGCTTTATCATGGATATTAACCGAAATATCTGTAAAACTCACGCGCAAACTTCTCTTCAGGGCTTGCACAGAGACAGAAGCATACTTCACAAGTCATAAGACCTATAAAGCCGAATAAGAAACCAACAATACCGAGAATAAGGCCGACCAGGATCATCGTATTCTGTCCGCCGAGAGCGGGGCGTCCGCCTGCGAACATTGCGTTCTGTCTGGATGCGAGAATGGAAAGAACAATTGCGGCGATACCGGTAATAAGACCAAGATACACGCACACACTGTTATAACTTACACCGTACACTATCCAGTGAAGCATTGTTGAGAAGACTACGGATACGATACCGCAAACAAGACTTGCTATTGCCATGGATTTTCACCTCCCGAAAAGATATATCTCATACCTTGAGAACATTATACGATCCGACCGATAACGTATTTTCAATTTACAAATACCGGTACGATCATATGATCATGAATATTTTAACATATGCATTCTCGACAGGTATCGACATAGTGTAACATAACTGTAAATACTTTGAACATTTTACGACGGTAGCTTTAATCATTCTCAACATAAACTTTGCTTTATTCCTTATGTACATCCACACGGATTTATCATTTCTTCCGTTTGTTTTGCAGATATGGCGGATATTATTGACTTTTGGTGAAGGATGTGATAAAATCATGATATGAATGAATTATTTTCGGACACATATCATGAAGTTTGTTTTTGAAAAGGAAAAGCTTGTTGAGCTGATGCGGGATTTTTATACCCTTACCAAGATACGTCTTGTGGTCTTTGACAGTGACTTCAACAGAGTAGCGGCATACCCGGAAAATGAGTGTGAGTTCTGCAATAGAATAAAGGAAAGCGAAAAAGGGCGTCTTTTGTGTGCAAGGAGCGATAAGGAAGCCTTCGAGCGATGCCACAAGGCACAGAATTCCTTTGATATCTACAAGTGCCATGCGGGACTTATCGAGGCGGTATCACCTCTTAAAATGAATGATATCGTCATCGGATACATCATGTTCGGACAGATCGTGGAGAAAAACGACAAGCGGAATTACAAGGACAAAATTACAGAATATCTTTCCGATTACACAGACGGCGATACTGCCGAGGCGGAAAGGCTTTTTTCCTCACTTGTCTCCAAAAGCGACACCCAGATAAGTGCGGCTGCGAAGATAATGGAAAGCTGTGCCTGCTATCTTTGCGTATCTGAGCTTGTAAAGGTGGATGAGGGTGAATTGATATTCCATCTTGACAACTATATCAATAACAATATCTCGCAGGAGCTTTCAGCCGGTGAGCTTTGCAGAAAGTTCGGCATCTCAAGGAACAAGCTGTATGCGGTATCCAACAGCATATACGGTATGGGTATCGCAAATTATATCCGTAAAAAGAAGGTTAATCTTGCAGGCAAATATCTTTCCATGGGATATTCCGTAGCGGATGCCGCAGAAAAAGCAGGCTTCTCCGATTACAATTATTTTTCCAAGATATTCAAAAGAGAAACGGGGATTCTTCCCAGTAAGTATAAATAAGGCTTCCAATCCCCCTTCGGGACAAAATTACAGATTTTAAAAACAAAATTATCTATACAATCCGTAATATCCTTTGATATAATATTTATTGTAAACAAAATTTTCCGTCAGAGGCGGATACATATTGAAAGGAGTTTTACATTATGACATTTGCATTGTACTTCGGTAACAGAGGATTCTTCCCGGAAACACTTATTGCGGGAGCAAGACAGGAAGTTGCGGCGGCGGTTAAAGCTGCAGGTCACGACTACATCATTCCCGACGCTGATATGACAAGATACGGCGCGGTAGAAACAAGAGCAGAGGGCAGAGCATATGCTGCTTGGCTTGAAGAACACAGAGGCGAGTTTGACGGTGTTATCCTCTCTCTCCCCAACTTCGGTGATGAGAACGGTGCTGTTGCGGCTCTTCAGGATGCCGGCGTTCCGATCCTTATCCAGGCTTATCCCGATGAGATAGGCAAGATGGACTTCGCTCACAGACGTGACTCTTACTGCGGTAAGTTCAGCATCGAGGACTGCTTCCATCAGTACGGTATTCCCTATACAGTTCTTGAACCCCACGTTGTTCATCCTTCAACTCCGGAGTTCGCACAGAACATCAAGGACTTCGCAGCCATCTGCCGTGTTGTTAACGGTATGAAGAGATTCTCCATCGGTGCTATCGGTGCGAGAACATCCAAGTTCAAAACTGTAAGATACGATGAGATCACACTTCAGAAGTACGGCATCACCGTTGAGACATTCGACCTTTCCGAGCTTATCTATAAGGTTCAGAAGATGGATGACAACGATCCCAAGGTAGTTGCAAAGAAGGAAAGACTTGCAAACTATACCAACTTCTCACAGTGTCCCGCAAACAACTTCACAACTCTTGCAAAGGTTTCATGTGTACTTGACTGGTACATCGAAGAATACAAGCTCGACTGTATCACTCTCAGATGCTGGGATGAAATGCACGAGATCCTCAGAGTCGCTCCCTGCGTACTTCTCTCCGAGCTCAATGACAGAGGCATCGTAGCTTCCTGCGAGATCGACCTTTGCTCCGCTATCAATATGTACGCTATGCAGCTTGCTTCCGAGCAGCCTACAGCTTGCGTTGACTGGAACAACAACTACGGCGATGATCCCGATAAGGTTATCCTTTTCCACTGCGGACCTATCGCTCAGTCTCTTATGACGGAAAAGGGTCTTGTAACAGACCACAAGATGTTCGCAAAGGGCGATCCCGGATGCGGATGGGGTTCAAACGAAGGACGTATCAAGGCATTCCCCATGACCTTCTCCAACTGTATCACAGAGGGCGGCAAGCTCATCATGTACGTTGACGAAGGCGAATTCACAGGTGAGGAGATCGAGCCGGAATTCTTCGGATGCGGCGGTGTTGCAAAGATCGACGGTCTTCAGAAGAAGCTTCTCACTCTCGGCAGAACAGGCTTCAGACATCACACAGCTATCGGTGTAGGTCACATGGCTCTCGTTCTTCGCGAAGCATTCAACTACTACCTCGGTTATGACATGATCGAGCTTTGATCTGTCGTACATACCTTTAATTAAGATTATTTATCAAAAAACACTCCATCGTCTTTTTCGGGCGGTGGAGTCAAGATGTATTTTCAGATTGGAGAATTATTATGTTTATCGGCGGACTTGATATTGGTACAAGCGGTTGTAAGATCACGGTCTACGATGATAAGGGTAATTATATTGAGAATCATTACAAGGAATATGATTCCGTTCATGCCGACGGTCTGCATGAGATAGATGCGGGCGAGATAGTCAAGGCTATAAAGCAGGTCATCGGTGAGACGGAAAATATCCCCGAAGCTCTCGGAATTACCTCCTTCGGTGAGACCTGCGTGCTTCTTGACAAGGATGACAACATTCTTGACAACGCTATGCTTTACACAGACCC
>SVQR01000106.1 GCA_015065225.1 Oscillospiraceae bacterium
GGACCTTGATATAGCATATACCCGTAACGCAGGTCCGGACAATGACACCATGGAGCTTCCCGATGACTGGCACAACTGGAATCCCACGGCTCACCACAACAATCCGAAAGTCTTTGAATATATAGACAAGTTTGTCGAACTTGACGTTTCAAAACTTTATATCGCCGCAAGACGTCCAAAGCTCTTGTTTATCTGGGGACATTCCTTCGAGTTTGAAAGACAGAACAACTGGGATCACCTTGAAGAGATATGCAAGCGCATTTCCGGCAAGGAGGATATCTGGTATGCCACAAACATGGAGATATACGAATATACCAAGGCATATGAATCCCTTGTATTCAGTGCCGACGAAAGCATAGTGCACAATCCGACCTTGTTGGATATCTGGTTTGATGTTGACGGAAAACAGTATATGATAAAGTCGGGCGAGACAATTAATATCGCAAATGAATAAGTCGTGGGACAAAGATGTCCGTAATATCGTTTTTTTATCTTGTACTCTGAGGTAAAAACAGATTTATTATCAAAAGGAGAAACATCATGTATAACATAAGATACTACGCACTCGGTCACTCATACCTTCTTCACGGACCGTTCGAGGGCTGGCAGACAGATGGCTTCTGGGGAATGGCGGCAAGTGAACCGTCAAAGGATTATTTTCACGTTTTTCAGCAAAAGATGAAGGATGGATTCGGTGCAAAGGTAGAGGCTCTTGCTGAAAATCATGCGGAATTTGAAAGATGCTGTACGGTGGAAGCAACAAGGGAAAGCCATATGGCGACAAAGCATTATGCACATATAGCAGAAGTATTGGAAAAGTTCAAGCCGAATGTTATTTCCGTATTTATGGGCGGAGGAAATACCGTAGCAAAGGATGAAAAGTCAACGACTCTTTTCCTTGATGTTCTTTACGGACTGATAAAAAAAGCAAAGAGAGAGGATGCGGTTGTCGTATGTACCACATTCCCCGGTGCTTTTGAGTATTGTAAGAAGGTTGCCGCAAAATACGGTTTTATTGCCGTTGACTGTACGGAGCTGCACAGTATAAAAGGTCCGGAAAATCCATACTACGCTTTTAAGGATTATCCCGAATACGATATTGAAGCTGCGGCAGGTGCAGTTGAATTCAGAACTCATCCCAACGATAAAGGTCATGAGCTTATAGCACAGAATTTCTTTGATGCGATGAAGGATACATTTATAAACAATGTCGCTCCCGGTGAATTTTCGGAGGACTATTCCTACAAAGAGTATATCACTATGGAAAAGATTCCAAAGTTCAGTGTCAAGACGACTCCCGAATTCCGTGCACGCTTCAATGGCTTCAATGTGCGTCAGAATGGGGATCATGTGTCCTTCAGCTCAGCACCGGGAACGGGAGCGTCTGTCATCGGTACGGGACTGCATATAAAAGGTGAACACAAAAAGTTCTTTATTGAGATGTCCGTCGAAAGTGCGGAAAAGGATAAAGAGCTTGTTCTTACACTAAGCTCAAAGTCGGGCATACACGAATACCGCACAGATATAGTTTACGACAAAATGCACAGATACGAGTTTGATATTTCCGATATCGGTGAGATGATGACTGTTATGAAGGTATATCCCGATATGGAGGAATGTCTTGTAACAGTAGGATGTCTCGGATTTGAAATGTAAACAAATATAAAATCCGATTGCAAAATGTAAAACTATATGATATAATGAAATGTCATATGTGAATGACAAAAAATATAATTTAAGGAAGAAACGACATGAAAAAATCAAATCCTCTCGCACTTCTCCCGATAGGCGTATTTCTTGTACTCTATCTTGGTTTAGGTATCACCTTCGAGTATATCCTCAAGATACCTATGGGCTTCTACAAGATACCGATAGTGGTAACATTCCTTGCGGCTATCATTGTTGCCTGCATACAGAACAGAAAACTGAACTTTGACCAAAAAATAAAGCTCATGGGAGAGGGAATAGGTGACCCGAATATCGTCACTATGATCCTCATCTTCCTTGAAGCAGGTATATTTGTAGGCGTTGTCGGAAGGCAGAGTGCGGAAAGCGTTGCATATTTTATGCTGTCGATAATCCCTCCGCAGTATGCCGTGGCAGTTCTTTTTGTGGTTGCCTGCTTTGTATCCCTTGCGATGGGAACATCTGTCGGAACGATAACACTTCTGACTCCTATTGCTGTGGCAGTATCATCAGCCTCCGGCTTTGATCTCGCACTTTGCGTTGCATCGGTTATCGGCGGTGCGATGTTCGGCGACAATCTCTCATTTATTTCCGATACCACAATTGCTGCTTGTAACGGTCAGGGCTGTCACATGAAGGATAAGTTCAAGGAGAACTTCTTTATAGCTCTGCCTGCGGCTGTCCTTTCACTTGTACTTATACTTGTTCTTTCACTCAGCAGCGGAATTACAGGTGCGATAGTGCACGAGTATAACCTTATTAATATAATTCCTTATGTACTTGTACTTATCGGCGGTATCGCAGGTATAAACGTATTTCTTGTACTTCTTGCGGGCATTGTTTCCGGTTCTGTAATAATGCTTGCGACAGGTGCTGTTCCCGCAACGGAGCTTCTCAAGAATATGGGCGACGGTGCATCCGGAATGTTCGAGACGGCAATGGTCGCAATACTCGTTTCCGCAATGTGTGCACTTATCCGTGAACATGGCGGATTTGAAGCGATTCTTTCCGGTATCAGAAAGGTCTTCAAGGGAACAAAAGGCGGTCAGCTCGGTATGGGCGTGCTTGTCGGACTTCTTGATATCGCCACCGCAAATAATACGGTTGCGATTGTAATGGCTAACCCCATCGCCAAGGAGATAGCCGGCGAACATGGTATATCGTCCAGAAAAGCGGCATCATTGCTTGATACATTCTCCTGTGTATTCCAGGGAATAATCCCTTACGGTGCTCAGATGCTTGTTGCACTTTCCGCTGTAAATGTGGCTGGCGGCAGCCTTTCCGCATTTGATATAATTCCCAAGCTCTATTATCCTTATCTGCTTCTTATAAGCTCCCTGATATTCATCTTCCTTGTTCCGGAAAAGAATAAGAACAATAAATGAAGATAGAATACATATTTGCTTTTTTTGCCGCAATTGCGGTGCTGGATAAGATCACGGGTAATCATTTCAAGCTCGGTGACGAATTTGAAAAAGGCATAATGACAATAGGCGATCTTCTTATTTCAATGGCGGGAATGATAATCCTTTCTCCGCTTCTTGCAAAAGGTATGTCTTTTGTATTTGCACCTGTGGTGGAGCTGTTCGGAATGGATATCTCTGCGCCGGCGGCATTTTTTGCCAATGACTGCGGCGGTGCGGCAATGGCGTATGAGCTGTCGGACAACGAGCTTCTTCGTGCATACAACGGTCATGTGCTTGCTTCAATGTTCGGGGCAACTTTATGTCCGGTAATCCCCATAGCATTGAAGATAGTGGATAAGAAATATCACGAGGATGTCCTGACAGGTCTTTTGTGCGGACTTGCTACAATTCCTTTCGGATGCTTTACATCCGGTATAATCATGGGTGTTGCTGTAAAAGATATGCTCCTTAATACCTTGCCGATAATCATTCTTTCCGTATTTATATGTCTCGGACTTGCAAAAGCTCCGGAGCTTATACGAAAAATACTCGGCTTTGTCGGAAGCATACTTTTTACCGTTATGACGATAGGACTCGGAATAGGCATAGTTGAAAAGCTGTGCGGAATAACTGTCATTCCGGGACTTGCCCCGATAGATGAATCATTCATTATTGTGGGAAATATCGCAATAATTCTTGCGGGCGTATTTCCGCTCCTCTCGATACTTTCAAAGCTTCTTGACAGACCTTTCAAAAGATTTGGAAAGCTTCTGGGAATAAACGACACATCTGTACTCGGATTTATAACCACACTTGCCAATTCCATCCCTATGTTCTCGATGATGAAGAAAATGGATAAAAAGGGGAGGATAATGAATATGGCATTTGCCGTAAGTGCAGGTTTTGCCCTGGGCGATCATCTCGCTTTTACATTATCCTATGACAGTAAATATGCTGTCCCGCTTATGATAGGAAAGCTTGTCGGCGGTGTCTTTGCAATGATACTTGCAGGTGTTATTTATAAAGGTATGAGCAAAAGAATTGCGGATAATGTATGACGGTCACTATGAAGCCTCCCTTGTGTAAAGGGAGGGGGACCGCGTTAGCGGTGGAGGGATTGCCGCAAGGAGCAGGATGTTTATATACAAACAAATCTTCGAGGGTGATGTTACTTCAAAAACAGATCAACATAAGCTAAGATTCGCAAGAAATGAGATAAGGTATGATATATAAACACAACCCTGCGCTTACCGAACACGCCAAACGATTGCGAAAGAATATGACCAAAGAGGAGAAACATCTTTGGTATGATTATCTCAAAGGTCATCCCGAAAGGTTTCAAAAGCAAAAAATTCTTGGAAGATATATAGCTGATTTCTATTGTGCAAAAGCCGGATTGGTGATTGAGATTGATGGTGAACAGCATTATGAGGATGATGCGATTGCTTATGATAAGCGAAGAACCGAATTTCTTAATAAATACGGATTGGAAGTAATACGGATATTAAATTCGGAAATCAATAATAATTTTTTTGATGTATGTGAGTATATTGATGAGGTTGTGAAAAAAAGAATTCATCGTGAGATATGATCAACCTGTATTATATTTTAGTGCTGAAGGGGCAATCCCTCAGTCACCTGCGGTGACAGCTCCCTTTACACAAGGGAGCCTGAAAAAGAAAACATTTTAAAATAAAGGAGATAAACCATGAAAACAGTAAACGACATCCTTGCCATTATCAAGGAAAACGACATCAAGATGGTAGACTTCAAGATGGTGGATATCAACGGTCAGTTCCGCCATGTTACCATCCCTGCAAAGAACTTCTCGGAAAAGACTATGAAGAACGGTATCGGCTTTGACGCTTCCAACTACGGCTATGCTGTTGTAGAAAAGAGCGACATGGTATTCATTCCCGATCCGGATACCGCTGTAATTGATCCCTTCTGTGAGATACCTACACTCTCCATGACAGGTAATGCAATGATCATTGACAACCCCGAGAACAGACCTCTCGCACAGTATCCGAGAAACATCGTTCTTGCGGCTGAAAAGTACCTCAAGGATTGCGGTATCGCAGATACAATGCTCATCCTTCCCGAATTTGAATTCTATCTTTTCGATAATGTGGCATGGGAAGTAAAGGCAGACTCCGTAGGCTACAGCGTTGATGCACAGCAGGCTCATTGGAATTCTGCTTCCGAAGGACTCGGAAACGTAGTTGCAAAGCAGAAGAACTACCACATTGCAAAGCCCTTCGATACTTCTTATGAAGCAAGAAGCGAGATGTGTATGCTCATGGACGAAATGGGTATCGCTCTCAACTACCACCATCCCGAAGTTGGTGCGGGCGGACAGTTTGAGATAGAGCCTGAGCTTGGTCAGATGTCCAAGATGGCGGATGCCACAATGATGATAAAGTACATCATCCACAACACAGCAAGAAAGTACGGTATGAGCGCAACTTTCATGCCCAAGCCTATCATGGGTGAAGCGGGCAACGGTATGCACGTTCATATGCTTCTTCTTAAAGACGGTCAGCCCGTATTCTCCGATGATAACGGCTATTCACATCTCTCTCAGGAAGCTCACTGGTTCATGGGCGGACTTCTCAAGCACATCGCATCTCTTTGTGCTATTACAAATCCCAGCACAAACTCCTTCAAGAGACTTGTTCCCGGATTTGAAGCTCCCGTTACTGTAGGTTACGCAACAAGTAACAGAAGTGCGGTAATCAGAATTCCCGCATATGCAAAGAGCCCTGAAAAGAGAAGATTCGAGCTTCGTAACCCCGATGCGACCTGTAATCCTTATTTCTGCTATGCCGCTATCCTCATGGCAGGTATTGACGGTATCAAGAATAAGATAGATCCCCACGCAAACGGCTGGGGCCCATACGACATGAATCTTTTCCACCTTCCCGAAGAAGAAAAGGCAAAGCTCAAGCACCTTCCCACATCTCTCGGCGAAGCTCTTGACGCACTTGAAGCGGACCACGACTACCTCACAGCAGGCGGCGTATTCCCGGAAGAGCTTCTCAAGAACTTTGTTGCAACAAAGCGTAAGGAAGTTAATGAGCTTAATGCTATTCCTCATCCGGCTGAGTTTGAGAAGTATTACAATCTTTAATTGAAAAATGCAAAGAGCTGTCGTCATGACGGCTCTTTTTTCTCTTGCTTTTATGTAAAAAGTATGATATAATACACATTGAGGTGATACTAATGCTTTTATACATAGTTCGTCACGGCGATCCGATATATACCACCGACACGCTTACCGAAAGGGGAAAACTGCAAGCCGAAGCCGTCGGCAAAAGAATATATGATTCAAAGATAGACAGAATATTTTCTTCTCCCATGGGACGCGCAAGAGAGACGGCCGAGCCTGCCTGCAGATTGCTTGGTCTCCCGTGTAACATAGAGGATTGGACAGAGGAGATAACTCCATACCTCAAAACACCGTATCCCGATGGAGAGCCGAAATCCATTACTTACATACAGAATACCGTCTACCGCGAGAACGGTAATATAGACCTTGGCTACAACGATACCTTCAAGTGTACCGCCATTTGCGAGTCCCGTATGTATGAAGCGTTGGAACTTGTGAAAACACACGGTAACGAATTTCTCAAAAGGCTCGGATACAGCGAGGAAAACGGAGTGTATCGTATTCTTCGCCCCAACGAAGAAAAGGTCGCGCTGTTCTGTCATGCCTCCATGGCGCGTGTGTGGCTGTGCCATCTTCTTCATATACCGGTGCATACTATGTGGTCATCCTTTATGATAACCCATACAGGTGTTACAATACTTGAATTTAAGAACAACGAGAACGGCATTACCGCACCCAAGTGCCTCTGTTTTTCGGATGTGTCGCATCTCTATGCTGCGGGGCTTGACCTTTTGCATGACAACAAGACGGAAATGTGATCACATATAAGGAGTAATAGCGTGAATAACAACAGTGTGCTATGCCGACTTCAGCTGTTCACGCTTAAAATTCCTTCGGGATTTTCACGAAATATTTGTACCGTCGCTTTGCGACGTGATGGAGATTAAAATGCATGGAACAAACAGAACATTTTTCATAGCCGATACTCATTTCGGTGAAGACAATATCAGAAGATACGAAGATCGCCCCTTTGATACCGCCGGTGAAATGGACGAAGCACTCATTGCCAACTGGAACAATACGGTGGGCGAACATGACGAGGTTTATGTCCTGGGTGACTTCGGTGCGGACGGCAGGGAAGAAGAGGTACTTTCAAGGCTCAACGGTACAAAGTATCTTCTCAAGGGCAATCACGATGTAAGATCAAACGATTATTACCGCAGTGCGGGCTTTGCCGAAGTATATGATATGCCGGTGCTTTACAAAGGCTTCTGGATACTTTCACACGATGCTGTATACGTTAACAGGAATATGCCTTATGCAAATCTTTTCGGGCACGTCCATAATAACCCCATAATCAAAGACTACAGCAGTCAGCATTATTGTGTTTCCGTTGAGCGCATAAACTATACTCCCATAGAATTTGCGGATATTGCAAAGCGCGTTAAGGAAATGAGTGAAACAGATAAATAATATATCTTGCATTTGCTTTAGAATTATAGTATAATGGACAGTGATTTTATTTTACATATTAAAAGGAGACAAAACAATGATAAACGCAACAAAAGAATTCCTGGATAATCAGGAAAAGCTCTACGAAGCAAGAAAGCAGGAGATTCTCGGTTCAAAGGATGACCTTACAATAACAGGCACGACTTACTATGTAAGCACCTCCGGCGACGATGCAAATGACGGTCTTACGCCGGAAAAGGCATGGAAAACTCCCGATAGAGTTACAAATGCTGAGCTTTGTGCAGGTGACGGCGTGCTTTTCAGAAGAGGAGATCTTTTCCGCGGCGGTGTCAACACTAAGCCCGGTGTTACATACGGCGCATACGGAGAAGGTGCAAAGCCGGAGTTCCGCGGATGGGATGAGAATCTCGCAGGTGCGGATAAATGGGAGCTTGCGGATGCGGATCACAATATCTGGAAGTACAAGAGAACTATTCTCGATCCCGGTACGCTTGTGTTCAACGAAGGCGAAAAGCACTCGGTAAAGCTCATACCTACATATAAGAACAGCACATTCGTATGCCGTGATGACGAATCTAAGATATTTGTGATGGCTGATGAAATGGTGCGTGACCTTGATATGTTCTGGTATTTTGACCGTACACTTACGAAGAATCCTACCAAGGGTGAGGATTTCCCCATACCTGTCACGGGCGAGGAAAGCTTCGGTGATCTCTATCTCAGATGCGATGCGGGAAATCCGGGTGAGGTGTTTGATTCTATCGAAGCTATCGCCAGAAGAGTTACTTTCAGAGTCGGTACAAACGCAAATGTACATATTGATAACATCTGCATGAAGTATTACTGCTTCGGCGTATCCGCCGGCGGTCATTCCGTGGGACTTCACGTTACAAACTGCGAGATCGGCTGGATAGGCGGTAACATTCAGCACTATTTCGGCACTGATCCAAACTACCCTCAGGGTACAAGAGGTTCTGTCACAAGATTCGGTAACGCTATCGAGATCTACGGCGGATGCGATGATTATGAGGTTTCAAACTGCTATATCTACGAATCCTACGACGCAGGCATGACACATCAGGTCACCACATGGAAAAAGGTAACCATGCATAAGATCCGCTATCTGAATAACCTTGTCGAAAAGTGCGTATACGGTGTTGAATACTTCCTTGACCAGAAGGACGGTGAATCTGAGAGCTGCATGGATGACGTTGTAATGGACGGCAACATCATAAGACTTTCAGGCTACGGATGGGGACAGCAGAGACATAATTACTACACGCCCGCACTCATCAAGGGCTGGAGCTATGTAAATACAGCGAGAAACTACTCTATTACAAACAATATCTTTGACAGATCCGCATACAGAATGCTTCACGTTGTATCTCTCAAAGATGAATCAAAGCCCACACTTGACGGCAATACCTTCATCCAGAATCTGGGCGGCATGATCGGTCAGATAGGCGGCAACGAGAACGGTGAGCCGGAGACAGAGATCTTTGACGAAAAGGCTGAAGAAAAGATCAACAACATTTTCGGCGACAAGAACGCAAAAGTATATATCATTAAGTAAGGATTTAGGGGATAGGATTTAGGGGATAGGATTTAGCGATTCGTGGGAGGTGCAATAATATGGAGCTTTCGGTTTGTGGCATAGCTTGTAATAAGTGTTCGTTTTTTGCCGATAAAAAGTGCGACGGATGCAGAAATGTTGCACCGAGCGGCAAATGTGTCTGGAACGGCAGATGCGAGCTTTACGACTGTGCGGCGAAAAAGAATATTCCGCATTGCGGCAAGTGTCCGGATTTTCCCTGTGCAACTCTGAAAGAATGGGCATCCGGCGAAAACGGCGAACGCATACAAAACCTTATTGATCTTAACAATTCCGAAAAACAATAAAAAGGAACTATGCTATGGCAACAATACATTTTCTCGGTACCTGTTCCGGAACCGAACCGATGAAGGACAGGAATCATGTCTCCTTCATAATAAATGCGGGAGGATATAACTACTGGTTTGATGCAGGCGAAAACTGTTCAAGGAGTGCGTATCTTTCGGGAATTGATCTTTTATCCGTCAGAGCGATATTTATATCTCATCCCCATTACGACCACATAGGCGGTCTTGACGGCATAATGTGGAACATAAGAAAGATAGTTACATATTTCCGTCGTGACCTGAAAAGTGGAAGGCTTGATGTCCATGTGCCCGTGATGGAAAGCTGGAACGGAATAATGGCGATGCTCAAAAATACCGAGGGTAACTTCAAATGTCCATATGAGATAAACGCACACCTTGTTCGTGACGGTGTGGTATTTGAGGACGAAAACATAAAAGTCACCGCTTTCCATAACCATCATCTTCAGAGCGAGGAGGGTGACGGTTGGTTATCCTATTCCTACCTTATCGAAACGGAAAGCAAGAGGATAGTATTCTCCGGTGACGTAAGGGATGTATATGATCTTGAGCCACTTGTATCGGACGGATGTGATTATCTTCTTATGGAAACGGGACATCACAAGGTGTCGGATGTTGCGCAGTATGTTAATTCGAGAAGCATCAAGAATCTTTTCTTCGTGCATCACGGTCTTGAGATAATGAACGACTGGGAAGCTGCAAAGGAAAAGATAAAGGCTGTAAATGTTCCGACTTGTCTTACAAATGACGGAGATGTTTTCGACCTTCAAAGCGGAGAAAAGATATAAAACCGATTCAGTAAAAAGGAGATAGTGATATGACAGAAGAATTTGATATGCAGGAGCTGATAAACGAAATAACAGACAGTATTGAAAGCACGGTTGAGTGTGCGGTGCAGGATGCGGTCGAAGATTCCGTGACCTGTGCTGTTCAGGATGTGCTTGAGGAAGCACTTTCCGAAGCATTGTCCGATCTTGAATTTACGCTCAAGGACGGAACTGTTGTCACTCCGAAAAAGAAAATGAAGCTGCTTTCTCCGAATAAATCAAAGCTGCTTCTTTGCCATGGCGGACTTCGTGCCGACGGAAAATGTCTCAGCGTT
>SVQR01000107.1 GCA_015065225.1 Oscillospiraceae bacterium
AAGGCTCCCTTGTGTAAAGGGAGCTGACGCCGAAGGCGGCTGAGGGATTGTTTTACGATGAAATTTTTGCTTTTACAATCCCTCCGTCTTGCTTCGCAAGCCACCTCCCTTTACACAAGGGAGGCTCTTTTCCTCCCGACAGTAAAACTATAAGGTGTAACACACTATACCTTGCGTGGCAGGCATGTAAAAAGGAGTACGAACGAACTGTTCGTACTCCTTTTGCTTTTTCGGCAAGTCAAAACCTGCTTTATGAAAAGCACCCCTTGAAAGGATGCTTTATCTTGAATTGAGATTTACTGCTTATTTTCCTTGAGAAGATCGCGGATCTCTGTAAGGAGCTTTTCTTCCGCAGAGGGTTCCGGAGGAGCTGCGGGCTTCTGTTCTTCTTCCTTCTTCTTGAGGCTTTCTGCCTTTTCTCTCATCTTGGTGATAACTCTTACAACGATAAAGATGCAGAATGCTATGATAATAAAATCAATGATAGCCTGGATAAGAGCACCGTAATCAAGAATGATAGCGGGGATCTCGGCTGCTGTCTCCGTTGCGGGAACAGCTTCTTTGAGTATAACCTGACCTGCAACCTTGCCGCCGCCTGTAAGCATGGAGATGCAAGGTGTGATTATTGAGGAAACGAAGGTGGTAACGATCTTGCTGAAGGCTCCGCCGACTACAACACCGACTGCCATGTCAATTACATTTCCGCGGCTGATGAATTTTTTGAAATCTGCAAAGAATCCCATTGTTTTGTTCTCCTTTATGTAAAAAAATTTAGGACATATTTTATCGGATGAATTACTTCAGCGAGTCAATGACTTTTCTCGCAACATCCGGCTTGTTTGTAATGATCCCGTGACATCCGAGCTTTACAAGCTCACATATCACATCCTCGTCGTCAACTGTCCAGGGATTTACGTTTATACCAAGTGCCGAAGCATCGGTAATGTAGTTTTCCTTACGGCAACAGCTGTAATAGGGGTGAAGCTCTGTGAAACGGAGTGCCTTGGCGTATTCTGCGGCTTTGGGAATATCCTCACCGCCGTAAAGCGCACCGAGACGGCAGGAAGCATCAAGAGTCCTTACACAATGAAGAGTTCTGTGATCAAAGCTTGAATAAAGCACAAGCTCCTGCATCTTCATGTCGTGTGTCATAGCTACCAGCTTTTTGATGTTGTCATAGCTCCAGCCGGACTTTATTTCAACGTTGATAAGCATATCATGGGGACGCAACAGCTCAAAGACCTCGGAAAGAAGGGGAGCTGTAACATCCGGATATTCCTTTGGAAATCTTCCCGGAACGGGATGCTTCTTTATCTCGTCGTAGGAAACGGCTTCGATGTTTACATTGCCGCCGCCGCATCTTGCGAGAGTACCGTCATGCGAAACCACTATCTGTCCGTCATAGCTTGCGTGGATATCAAGCTCGACGCCATCTGCTTTCATGTCTATCGCACCCTGAAATGCGGGGATGGTGTTTTCGGGGCAGTAAGCCGATGCTCCTCTGTGAGCCCATACTACACTTTTCATAGCTTCATTCTCCTTTGCTGCCGAAATGTCGGCTTTTTATTTGTTCAGATATACTTCCTCTTTCAGTACACCGATATACGGAAGATTTCTGTACTTCTCATCATAGTCAAGTCCGTAGCCGATAACAAATTCATCGGGAATGGTGTAGCCGCAGTAGTCCACCTTTACATCTATCTGACGTCTGTCGGGCTTGTCGACAAGAGCGCAGAGCTTTACGCTGTGGGCGTTTCTGCTTTTCAGATGAACAAGAAGATTTGAAAGGGTGTGTCCCGTATCTATTATATCTTCAACGACTACCACATCATAGTTTTCAAGTGTCTCGTAGGAAAGGTCGTACTTTATCTTTACCTGTCCCGTGGAGATGGTTTCCGAGCCGTAGGAGGATACCTTCATGAAATCAAGGATACATGGAATACGTATCTCCTTCATAAGGTCTGAGGTGAAGGGAAGAGAGCCTTTAAGTATGCATACAAGAAGAAGCTCCCTGTCGGAATCTGCGTGGTCTCTTGTTATCTCATCGGCAATTCTCTTTACCGCCGACTTTATCTGTTCTTCCGTGATAAGGACTTTTTTTACATCCTGTTCGATATTGTACTTCGCCATACTGATTTATCCTTTCCGGTGCTTTATTTTGTTGCTTCCTTTTCAAGCCTTTCGCGCTCTGCCTGAGATGCACGAAGGTATATCGGTGAGAGTTCATCGCCGCCGACTGTCTTACTCTCCTTCGAGAACAGCGCGACCTTTGCCACCGATGCCGCATTCTGATACATATCCGTACTGTCGCATACCTTATAACCGAATGGACATTCTCCCTTATCGGCGGCTATCTTATCAAACAGCGACCTGCAAAGCATTGCTCCGTCACCAACAAGCAATATCTTTTTGCCTGCATATTTTTCCGAAAGCTCATCGTATATCTGAGCTGCCGTCGGAAGTCTGTCCTCACAAAGACGTACAAGCTCTCCCTTGGTGTTCTTACGGAAAAGCGCATTGTAGAACTGTGAACGTCTTGCATCCATGACAGGACAGATGATATATCCGTGATAATGCCTTACATTCTCGGCAAGGGAGAAAAGCGAGGATACGGAGATACAGGTGTGAGCTATACCTTTGGCGGAAAGACCGAAGGATATGCCTTTTGCACAGGCAACGCCGATCCTTACGCCTGTAAAGGAGCCGGGGCCTGCACTGACTGCTATACATGAAAGCTCGTCGGCAGTTATTCCGCAAGCGGAGATACAGCTGTCTGCCATGGGAAGCAGAGTTTCGCTGTGAGTAAAGCCGCAGTTTGAGCTCCAGAGGGAAAGCGGTGTGAAACTTCCGTTCTCCTCTTTTCCCACGCACACCGAGGCAGTCTTTGCGGTGGTATCTATTGCAAGTATATACATTTTATATTTGAGTCCGTTCCTTTCGGATGTGTTTTTTGTTTTTGTCGTTTTCTGCCGTATTTTGTAATATATTATAATATCGTAAAGACAAAATGTCAAGTACGGGAATGAAATTTATGCTATATATTTGAGTGAAGAACTATACTTTCCACTCTCTGTCTCATCTCATGATCCTGTATCAGCCTTCCGATACCGTTTATCACACAGTCAAGGGGATTTTCCGCTATCCTCACAGGAAGCCTCGACTTTTCACCGATAAAGGTTGCGATACCTCGCAGAAGTGCTCCGCCTCCGCATATGGTCATACCGCTGTCGTATATGTCGGCACAAAGCTCCGGAGGTGTGGAATCAAGCACCGAGCGTATCGCCTCGAAAAGAGATAAGAGAGTTTCGGTTATCGCCTCCCGTACCTCTGCTGAGTAGAGGGTGAATTCTGCGGCTTTTCCCGTTCGCATATTGCGTCCTTTTACCTGCATCGCACCTATATCGCAGGATCGGTGAGCAGAGCCTATTTTTTTCTTTATCTCCTCGGCAAGCGATTCTCCTATAAGCACGTTGAATTCCTGCTTGATATATGAAGAAATGGCGTTGTCAAGGCTGTTTCCTGCGATCTTTGAGGAAGCGGATGTAACTATACCTCCGTGTGAGAGTACGGCTATCTCCGTTGTTCCCGCACCAATATCCACTATCATGCTTCCCCGTGAGGACATTACGGGAAGTCCCGCACCGAGAGCGGCACACAATGGCTCCTCAAAGGTGTATACGCTTCCCGCACCCGCTTCCAGCGCAGAATCCATCACCGCACGTTTTTCCACCTCGGTTATGCCGTATGGAACACATATCATAACCTTCGGGCGTACTACGGTAAGTGAGTTCATGCTTTTTCGAAGGAATCCGCACAGCATCTCGGCACAGAATTCAAAGTCGGCTATTACTCCTCCTCTGAGAGGATACAGCGCCCGAAGGGTATCGGGAGTCTTTCCCACCATGTTCTTTGCTTCCTGACCTGCGGCGAGCATCCTTGAGGTGCTTTTTTCAAATACCACCACCGAAGGCTCTCGTACTGTTATTCCTTTGTTTTTTACATATACAAGGGTGTTGGCGGTTCCAAGATCCACACCTATATATCTTGAGTTATTCAAAACGGGAGACCTTTCCTTTCCTGGCTTGTCTGTTTTGTTTTTTAAACTGTCGGACACTTATCCGAGAAGTGAGCAGATATCCGTAAACTTTGCATCATAGCCTTTTCTTTCCGCTTCGTAAAGGGGAAGGAGTATTCTGTCGTAAACATCCCTTACATAGCCTCTTTCGTATATCAGCGCACTGTCACCTGCGGTAATTATACCGTCCGAGCATCTGACAGCGCATCCGGGGAAGCGTTCCGCCATGATCCTTCTGAGTGCATTGACTATACCGCTGTCGGGAGCATCCTTCTTTACACAGCTGAGGTCAAAGGGCACAGCACCGTATTTTGCAAAGGCAAGAAGTGAAGCCACAGTTCCCGCACCTCTGCAAAGGTTGTCCGTCATTATATCTTCCGGCTCTGCGGAGGAAACGACATACAGTTCCTTTCCGCAGGCACAAAGCTCGGACATCACCATGGGACTTCCGCTCTGAGCAAGGCTTATATCATCCGTTATACCGAAGCTCCTTGTTACGGAGTAGATGTTCTTTCCGAAGGATACCGAGAGTATCATGCAGTCCTTTGAGAAATCGCCCATGCTTCCGATAAAGCGGACGGGGATATCCCTTATCGCATCGTTCTTATATTTGTTGGCGAAAAGTGAGAGGGAAGCGGATATCTCGGCTGTCTGTGCAGCTGTCATGGCAACTATTCCCACATTCTCACAGCCGTACTTTTCTGCGCACATCACCGCAGTCTCGCATACCTGGATGGCTTCGGGACGATTTGCTCCCGTATTCTTGTCGTAAAGACCGTTGCTGCATTTTATAAAGCAGATATTATCGGTACTTCTTTCGGGACAGCATACCGTGAAGATATCCCTGTAAAGGCTCTTTACAAAGGCTGCCGCATTGCCGTTCTTGCCGCACAGCACTCTTGTGAGTCTGTATTCCGGTATTCCCAGAGGCAGGGAGGACATTATGCTGCCTATCCTTTCGAGAGGAGATGTCACGAATATGCACTTGTCAAAGTTTGCACACAGAGGCAATCCTTCCGCGGCATCGGTTTTGTCGCAGTCCATAAGAATCATTGTCGAAGGATACTCACCGAAGCCGTATGCGCTGAATGTGGTGGCAAGCACCGCACTGTACATGACATGAAGGATCTTTTTATGCTTTGAGAGTATGTCATACACCGTTGAGGTCTTGTCAATAAGCGTTTCGCGAAGGGCATAAAGCTCATTCTTCCCCTCGTCATCGGCGATATATTCGGAGTATCTTCTTACATGGAGTGAGATGAGATTTGCGCTCGCGGTCTTTTTCTCGGCGGCGTGGGATGTGCCGAATCTCGTATATTTTTCAAAGAGAGCTTCGCCCTCAGGATATGTCTTGGATGCCATTATATATTTTGCAAAGGACAGATACAGGCTCTTTTTTATGACATTGAGAGCATTGTCGTAAGTGCCGTGAGTCTCTATGTAGGCAGCCGCTCCCGCAAGTCCCGCGTTTATCGCTTCCTTTTTGACGGTATTAAGCTCGTGGATATAGAAGAGAGGCTCAATATTGTCACGGAAACTGTGGAGCATCTTCGCCATACCCGACCTTCCGAGTATTCCGCTTTCAAAGGTGAGCTCGTAAAGGTCACAGCAAAGCTCGCGGGAGAGCTCCGCGAAAAGGCCGCGGTTTTCCGAGGATAGCTTTCTGAATGCACCTACCGCACGGACAAAATCCGCATTTGCTTCCGTATCCTGCGAAAGTGTGGAGAGCAGCCTTGAAATGCCGTTTCTTATATCCGTACTGTCTGTATCGTTTCTGAACAGCTTCTTTATGCATATATCCGCACTCTGAGCGAATGCGGCGATACGTCTTGCCTTTTCCGTGTCTGTGTCCGCGCCCTGCCAGAACTCGCCGAATATTCCGGAAAGTGAGGAGGATGTAAGCGAGAGCTCGTTGCGAAGTCTCTCACGTTCTGACAGCTTGCGAAGTATCTCCTCCGTCTCCTTTGAACCGGGCTTTGACTTTTCCGGAAGATATTTTCTTATTTCATGTGATATACTGTTTCTCACAAAGGGATTGTTCTCCGCATCGCGCCACTTTATGTAAAGCTCTGTGCAGGAGATTGACGCTATTCTGTCCGACACCTCGGAAAGCTCGGAATTGAGGGCGTTTATAGCGTCTATTATGTCACACGCCTTTTCTATCTCACGGGCACTGCGGAACGTACTTCCGGAAAGAAGCTCCTCCGGAAGAATATCTATACCGGACTGCATCACAAGCTCAAGGAATTCGCCCAGAGCCAGAAGTGTACGCACGTCGGTTATCGCACTTTCTCCGATGCCGAGACATTTTCTTGCAAGGGAAGACCTTTGTGCAAAGATATCAAGCTGTTCCTCCGTATCCGCAAAAAGTGCGGAGATGGTCTTTGTTATCTCGTTTGTATTCTTTATATATCGCAGATATCCGCTAATGTCGTTTGTACCGGGAATACACATTCCGTATATCTTTCTTGCGCTTTCCGTGAGTCTTTCGGATATATCGAACAGCTTTTCCACGCTCTCACGGGAAAGATCGCGAAGCTCCGCGGAAAGCTCTATCGGCTCGTCGCCGCAGATAAGGTCGTATGTGCAGTAATCGTTTATACAGTCATAAAGGGACTTTCCGAAGCCGAATTCAGAGTATATATCATCTGCGTAAAGGGCAAGACTGTGCTCAAGGATGGCCGCATCATCACCGATATCGGACGCATCAAATCCCGCATGCTCCGTCAGTTTTTCCATATCGGAAAGAATTTGTGTCTTTGTACCTTGATTGTCCGTAACTTTAAGACAGAGTCCCTCTATTCCGCACTCTTTCATGGTATCGTACACCGAATCCAGAGACTCGCTGTACTTTGACAGCACAAGTATATCATCATCCGCAAGGGCGGCTCTGGAGATTATATTTGCAACTGTCTTTTTCTTGCCGGTACCGTGAACGCCGGATATTATGACGCTTCCCTTTTCCGCTGCCTTTACCGCACTGTCCGACTCCGAGGGAGCATCAAAGGGGAGAGTCGCCTCAAATCTTCCGTAAAAACGTGTCGTGTCTTCGCCCTGTATATACTTTCCGGATTCGAGATACTGCTCGAACTTTCTGCCCTCGGCTCTTTCAAGACAGTCGCGCATGAGGGTGAAGGAGAGATCGTACGCACAAAGGAAGCTGTTGTTTATAAACACCACCTGGTCCGGGAAGTCCTCGCAAATGCTCCTGTATATATCAAGGCAGAGCCTGAGGTCTTTCATATTTTCGTTCTTCTCGGCGGAAAGAGCGTTTGCTCCGTCGGAAAGAAGCTCGGACGCACGCACCGCAAAATCCGCCCCCGTAAGGTTTGAGGTATACTCGCGAAGGCTTCTGTTTATAACAGGCTTGCCGATACCGTAGCAAAGTATTGGTGTTGTACCGTCGTAAGCTATATCGCAGGGGACATAGGCGCAGGGAGCATAGAAGCTCTTGTCCTCCGAGGTTACCTTAACTATTCCCACTGCAGCATATATCGCGGTATTTCCGCTGTGACAAGCCGCCGTCCTTACGGAATCGCAGAGCTTTACGCAATCTGACTGCACCTCATCGCGGATACGTTCGGGACTGGTCTTTTCGCCCGAGAGCATATACTTTGAAGGATAAACGAATATATTTCCCTTGCCGACAGAGGATGAAACTTTTCTTGTAAGCTCGGAGAGCCTTTGCTCGAAGGATGTCTTTTCGGTATTGTTTCTCGGACGGTCGTTAAGGTTCTTTGGTCTGAAGCCGGAGAATGACAAAAGGGAATCCGGCTCCTGGCAGATAAGCTCATCGTCAAGAGGCAGAAGTGCATATTCACTGCCGAATGGGAGCATCGCGTCACCGATACAAAGACCGAGGGATGTTATGGTATACGGAGAATACCCGTACAGCGACACCGCATCGGCATTTTTGTCAATACGCTTTACAGCATCGCTTATGCTCTCATAGCCGCCGTAGATATCCCTTGCCGAAGCTCCGTCAAAGGGACGAAGTGATGCTACACCGCAAAGTCTTGAGGTATAGACATCCACCGAGAAAGAGAGTGTTGAGCTACTGCGAAGAACGAGATTTGTAGTCTCGGTAACATTTTTTGCAAAATCCGTATCCTCCGTACCCAGAAGTCCCAGCACGTCAAAAATGAATATCTCACGGTCAAGGATACGTTTGCGAAGCTCGGAGATGCTTTCCGAAACGGGGCTTCCTGCATAATAATCTCCCATACCGATGCTTATAAGCACCTTTATCGAGCCTGCGCCCTTGCGAAGGAACACGATACCGGGTCTGAGTCCGCATCTTTCCGCACATGAGCAATACAGCAGAGCCGCCTCCGTCATACTTACGTTTCTCTTATTGGAGCCTGTCACGATATCCGGGTCGCGAATAATGCAGTCACCGTCAAAGCATTCGCGCATGGAAGCGGAATAGGACAGCTTTGCCTCCAGCATGACAGAAGCAAGAGCCTGGGCATAAAGGAGAGGTCTCGGAGCTTTACCGCCATGCTTTTCCGAGAGTGTTTTTACTATGGAAGCGAGCTTTTTCTCGGCGTTGACGGCAAATTCGCAGTCCGGCAGGACATAAGTGCAAAGAAGCTCCGGTGGCATTTCGGGGCAGACATGACCGAAGGGAGATATCTTAATATTTCCGACAAAGGAAGCGGTACTTTCGCCGAGAGTCACATTTATATCAATCCTTGCGGGCGTATTAATGGTGAGCTTTGAGACGATATCTCTGTCGGGCAGTATCCTGTATTTTTCCAATGACAGTATCATTACATCCGAGCCGCAAAGCATACAGTCGGAGGGACAGAAATCCTTTATCTCTGTTTTGAAGGAGAGTATATCTCCGGAGGAAGCTCTTCCGTTTATCTCCACGGCAAGGTCTCCCGAAAAGTCTTCCGGAACATTGTGCAGAGTTATATTCTTTATTATCGGGATACCGCTGAAAAGATGGGCGGCTGTATAAACTGCGGGAAGGTTCACCGACAGACGGAGGTCGGGGGAGAGGGGTGTTGTCATGGTAGGCTTCCTTTCTTTCTTGTGTTTGGGGCGGTTGATTATTATAACTTATGGTTTTTCGTTGGTTTTTTTCGCTGAGTGGAATATTGTGTGGTGTAGCAGACGTTGGGGGTGTGAGGTAAATGCATCGTCTATATTGATTGGCGTTTTTGGGTTGTGCAGACTTGCTGACATAGTGCTTTTATTTGTTATCGACTTCTACTTGCTGTCTTTCGCCTTGCCGGCGGGGCATTACTTTTTTTTCAACAGCGAAAAAAAAGTAATCAAAAAAACCGCCGCTCAGGGGCGTTGCCCCTAAGTACCCCGAAGGGGTGGGTGCTACTTGCAATTGTATTCTTCTATTGATGGTTGGTCGATAGTGGTTGCCAAGGGGGCTGCCGCCCCCTTAAACCCCTAAGTTTCGCTGCCGCAATTTTTTGGTTTGCGATAATTTGGAGCTTTTGTTGCATAATTGGAGGTTTTGATTTACTTGAAACTTTTTGGGTTTGCGATGATTTGGTGGTTTTGTTGCTTGATTGATGTGTTTGATTTGCTTGGAACTTTTTTTGTTTGCGATAATTTGTGGCTTTTGTTGCTTGATTGATGTGTTTGATTTACTTGGAACTTTTTTGGTTTGCGATGATTTGGTGGTTTTGTTGCTTGATTGGGATGATTGATCTACTTGAAACTTTTTTGTTTTTGCCAAAAAGTTGGAGTCATGTGTTAGCCTCGCCCTTTGGGAGAGGTGGCGCGCCGAAGGCGTGACGGAGAGGGACACAGGAATCACAAACATTCCAATCCCCACAACATTCCGAGGGTTGCAACTAAACCCATTTTACTTTCTGAAACATTATACCACACATTTACAGGATTTTCAACTTATAATATAAATATTTTTGTAAAAAAGTATGCAAAACACTTTATTTTTTCAAAAAAGTATGTTACAATATAGAAAATGTAACGAAAGGAGCAGATCGGGATGTCTCTTATAGATAAATTAAAAAGAAGATTCTCCAAAAAGGATGAGAACAGTCCCGCCTTTCGTTATGCCTTTGCGGAAAACATCAACAACCGCCATGTGAAGTATGTCACCGAACGGTACGAGGGCATAGAGGAGATTGTCGGACGTGAAGGACATATCAATATTCTCCCCAACGGAGAGGAGCTTGCCGTCACAAGCGGTATAAAGGAGATATTCCGTGCAAGGATAGAGGATCTTTCCATGTGGACTCTTATGAGCAACGACGGTGTTGTGCTCAGCGGCTACGATTTTGTCACGGAAAGACAGAGGGAGGTCACTGCGTTTTATCTCTACTACAGATAAAAAATATGCTCCGGTATAACAATTATTTGCCAAATTTGTATTTTATACTTGCAATACTCGGGCAGGTATGATATAATAATGTCAATCAAAATTCAATGCAGGAAGCGGTATGTGAGCAGGACAAGATCACTCCTCACTCCGTAATCCGCATTTAAACGAAAGGAACAAACATCATGGCAGAAACAACAAAGAAAGTAAGAGTCGGTATAATCGGCTGCGGCGGCATTGCAAACGGAAAGCATATGCCCTCACTAAAGGCAGTCA
>SVQR01000108.1 GCA_015065225.1 Oscillospiraceae bacterium
CATTCGGACAGAGAAGAAAGACTCTTGTAAATGCTCTTTCGGGACTTTCCGGTAAGATAAAGACTACAGATAAGACCGAGCTTGCGGACATAATTTCCGAAACTCTCGGTGTTCCCGGAGATGTCAGAGGAGAAAAGCTTTGTGCCGATCAGTTTGTAAAGCTTGCAAAGGTGCTGTTTGACTGATACGTCGGGAAATGTATATATGATACATCGGATACGGAACATATATCCGTAACCCCATGAAGCGATCATTCATATACTGATAAAAGGGAAAATCAATTATTATGATAACTAATATATATTAGGAGAATATATTTATGACAATGGTACTTCTTACCGCCATCGGCGTCGGAGGTGCGACCATCTTCGGAGCTCTTGTCGGTTTTATTTTCAAAAACATATCACACAAGTTCAGTGACATAGTGCTTTCCTTTGCGGCAGGCGTAATGCTTGCGGCGGCGATACTCGGACTTATACTGCCGTCACTTGACTACGGAACCGTCAACGGCAGCATATACGGACTTGCGATGACAGTCGGCGGAATATTTGTCGGAGCTCTTGCACTGAACTTTATAGATAAGCTGGTGCCTCATCTTCACAAGCTCGCGGGAGTTTCGGTGGATGACGGAAATCACGTTGCCGAGTCAAATGTCAGCAAGGTCATTCTTTTTGTAACGGCTATAGCGATACACAATCTTCCGGAAGGTATTGCGGCAGGCGTCGGCTTCGGTTCGGGAGATACCTCTCAGGCTCTGACAATTGCGGCGGGTATAGCGCTTCAGAATATCCCGGAGGGTATGGTCATAATCGGGCCTATGCTCTCTGCCGGAATATCACCTCTCAGGACATTTATATGTGCGATGATAACGGGACTTGTTGAAGTGGCAGGTACTCTTATCGGTTATTTTGCGATAAGTGTTTCCACGGCGATACTTCCCTTTGCTCTTGCATTTGCGGGTGGTACGATGCTGTACGTTATAAGCGATGAGATGATCCCCGAAACTCACGCCCACGGAAGCGAAAGAGGTGCGACCTATTCATTGCTTGTCGGTTTCTGCCTGATGCTTGTGTTTGACATAATGCTCGGCTAATATATATTAGTGCATAAACGAATATAAGGAGAGATAAATGGCATCTGCAACCAACTCCTCGTCAATGAGGATGAAAAACGAAAAGATAATATTGTCCCTTATAAACCGTGAGCCTATATCCAGAGCGGACATTGCCAAAAAGACGGGACTTACAAAAGCGGCAGTTACCATAATAGTGGAGGATCTTCTGAAAAGAGGCATAGTCACGGAAGAGCGTGCGGAGGATTTTGCCGGAGTGGGCAGAACACCGATACTTCTCCGTCTGTGCGGCAATTCGACATACTTTGTCGGCGTAAACATCAGAAGAAGCAGTATCATTGTCGGAATATGCGATCTTCTCGGCAATGTGATATCCGAGGACTCACTCGAAATGGAGAAGCCGGAGACAGCGATAAGAGGGATCTGCTCCGTTATAGCCGAAAAAATACAGATGTGCGATATCCCGAAGGAGAAGATACACAAGATATCCGTTACAACTCCCGGACCTGTAGACATTGTATCCGGCTGTATTCTCAATCCTCCCAACTTCAACCCATGGCACGGGATAAACATAAAGAACGAAATGGCAAAGTATACAGATATTCCCGTCATACTTTCAAATGTTTCCTCGGCGGTGGCGGCTTCGGAAAAATACTTCGGTGCGGCTCGTGATTCCGAGAACTTTATGACACTTCTTACCGATGATGGCATCGGTGCAGGCATATTTGTCGGCGGAAAGCTATTTAAAGGCTCATGCGAGATAGGACATATCTCCGTGAAATATGACGGTGAGAGGTGCGAGTGCGGCAACATCGGCTGCCTTGAAAAATATGCATCCATCCCCAACATACTCAAGGGTACGGGATACAAAAGCTGGAACGAATGTATCAACGCCCGTGACATGGGGATTATGACACTTGAAGCGGAATATCTCTCGGCGGCTATAGTTACAGCGACTAATATATTCGATCTTGACTGCACCATTCTGTGTGGAGCGCTTTCGGAGGCATCCGATGAATTTCTCCCTGTCGTTAGTGAAAAGACACTTGAAAAGATGATTCTTAAAAAGGATTTTAAAGTCCTCTCCGGTGCGGTTTGTTCTCAAACGCTGATCCCGTGTGCAATGGGACTTTACGATTTTCTGAATTAACAACATTGGCATTGTGCGTTTTGTGCAGTGCCTTTTTTGTTTAGGATTTAGGGAAGGATAATTGCTACGCATTTTACATTCGCTTTCGTCCCCTTGGGGACTGTAGGGGGATAAGAGCGAGTGTCTTTGTCTGTGTCTTTGTCTATGTCTATGTCTATGTCTTTGTCTATGTCTTTGTCTTTGTCTTGTGCTTGACTTTGGCTTGAAGGGATGCTTGAAGGGATGCTTGAAGGGATGCTTGAAGGATGCTTGAAGGGATGCTTGAAGGATGCTTGAAGGATGTTTGAAGGATGTTTGAAGGGAGGCTTGCCTTTTGGCTGTTCTCGACACGTTTCCCGAATCCTTTTTTTGTCCGATATAAAAGCAATAATCGTTGAAAATTACCGAAATTGACTATAAAACTGTAGGTATTGACTTGAAAAATGCAAAGAGGTACATTATAATAAGTAATGTAGAATTATTTTTACAACGGAGGAATATAAAAATGACAAGAAAATTGCTTTGCGCATTTCTTTCGGCATTGATGATTTTGTCCTGTTTTGGCACGATGGTTTATGCCGAGGATGAAGCCGAACTTGCCGCATGGACAGGTACGGTAATGGCGGTCAAGGGCAATGCTTTTGCCTATGAGACCAAGAACTACAAAAACTCGTATAACGCATGGGATGAAGATACCGGGTATTACTATATGCATTACGACTCGGTAATAAGATCATCCTCGGAAAACATCTCAGCAGGTACGGGCAGTGACGTGCTGTATATCGGAAGGTGGGGTATGGCAAACACAGTTTCCGAAAGCGACAGGAAGGCTTATGTGGCGATGATCGTGCGTACAAACAGTGCATCAACTCCCGCATATATGCCTATGACCATCACTCCGAGCACTGTAACGCTAAGTGGTGCGTTCAATGGCACGACCGCATTTGCGGCAAACGGTGAATGGGAATTCAACAGTATTGATATGGAATTTCCGTCAGAGACCGAGATGTTTGCTCACGGTCAGCTCCGCTTCGGAACTGAAGACGGAAAGTATCTTGAGCTTGCGGCATGGGGCATATTCCCCGCAACTGTTGCAAAGACAGATGCCGAAGCGACACTCAGAAATGCCGCTGTCTGTGCGGATGCCGATGTACACGTAGTACAGATCGCAGACACGGAAGGCAATATCGAGACTGTTCACGCACTTCTCAAGGACAAGAAGGTAACACTTCCCGACTTTGAGGACACAGCGGAAAGCTCCTTCTACGGCTGGACGGATACGGAAGGCTCATACACTGTAGTTGCAAAGGGCGGTGCGGAGTATACTCCCACGGATGATGTTACTCTTTATCCTGTATGGGTGGACTTTGTAAGATTTGTCGACGAAAGTGCGGCAACAAACGGAAACGGTCTTACTGCATCTACTCCTTACAACAGCTTTGCATCTGCGGCTTCCGATCTTGCGGAAAGCGGCGGTACAATAGTTATTGTCGGAACAAAGGATGCGGCGAGCGAGGAAGAAACGGAAGAAGTTGATCTTTCCGTATGTACACCTACCTCCAATACGGGAGATCTTCTTATCACTTCCGTTTATGACGGTGTGGATTACCGTACTTACGGTGCGAAGTTCAAGATAGCAGGTACTGCTTTCGGCTATGTGGAAACCCCCGGTAAGATAACTCTTGACGATATCGACATAGAATCAACAAGCTGGAACAACTGGAATCTTTACGGACATCCCTTTGAAACAACGGATACCGTTACCGTAACGGACAATACCGGTGCAAGGATCAGTAATATCCAGATCCTTCCCATTGCGGGCGGAAACGGAAGTGATGTTCCCGCTTCACTTACAACTCCCATTGATATAACCCTTGGAAACTCAAACAATACATTCATTATTCTCGGCTCCCGTAAAGAGACGACTATAAACGATGCGAATATCACCATTAACGGCAGCCTCGGTACTCTTGCGGTATCCAACAATACATATGAAAAGAATGACTGGCTTCCTACCTCCGCAAATTTTGGTGTATTGACGGTAAACGGCAATGTAAGGATCACCATAAACGGATCTATAGGTAAGATCAATTCGAGACTTCACTACCTTACGGCAACCACATATGACTACGGTCTTAAGGAAATAAAGGGCGATATAGGTGTTATTATAAACCACGGCGGTAAGCTGACAGGTGAGTTCAATGATATCGTAAAGGAAAGAACAGCAGGAAAGTGGTTTGTACTTACAGGCGCACAGGGGGCAGGTCTTGCATGGGGCGACGGAAGCGAAGTTGTCCTTACCCTTGACGAAGGTCTCGACTACAACTTTGCGACACTCTCCGACGGCACAAACAGCTATCCTTTCTTTATAGAGAACGGAACGACAACAATAACTATCCCCAAGAGCGGCAACTACACAATGACTCTTTCAAAGAACGAAAGCAAGACAATAACCTTCGTTGACAAGAACGGTGAACGTGAGGCAGATCCGATAAATACAATTGCAGGTCTTTCCGTAACGCTCCCCACACTTGAAAACACAGATACTCTCGTATTTGAAGGCTGGACAAGCGATGAGAACGGCACAGAAGTCGAATACGAGGGCGGCGAAAAGTATACCGTTTCCGATGACATCACTTTCTACGCAGTATGGAGCGATGCGGAAACATACACGGTTACTTTCATGGCAGACGGCGAAGCGTTTGATACATTTGTCGGCATTGAAGGTAAGACAGTAAAATATCCCACCGCATATCCCGAAAAGGACGGATATTACTTCAAGAAGTGGGATAAGACAGTAGATAAGATAGGCAGTGAAGACGTCATCGTTACGGCTGAATTTGTAAGCCGTGAAGAAGTCGGCTATGTTTACTACTGGAACGGCGATGCGGAAAAGGACGGCGACGGCTCTTACAACAGACCTTTCAAGCTGATGGCATCCCTTATCGCACAGACCAACAAGACAGGCGGTACGGTAGTTCTTACCGGCAAGTGTCTAAACGTCTACAGCCCGAGAGCAACAAACACAGAGGATATCCTCTTTACCTCCGTTGACCCGATAACAGGCGTTGATTACAGGGGCGGTATTGTTAACGGTGAATGGACAGGTGCGTGCATCTATATGACCACAGGTACATTCTGGGGCGGTGCTTCTTATAAGACAGGCGCACTTATATTTGACAACATCGACCTTGTAAACGTCAAGGGACAGTACGGCTATATGCACATGACATTCGATGCTCATCCCTTTGTTATAGGCAGGAATGTAAGGCTTGTTGATTCCATCACGGGTGAGCCTATTACATGGTTCCTCGGTGCGACAAGCTCCTCCGGTGCAGCAGAGCCTCACGATATCAAGGTAGTATTCGAGAGAAGCGTAAACGGTGCTATTTGGCTTGCAAGAGGTTCGGGTGCATATACCGTTGACAGTATAGATTATACATTTACCGACGGCGGTTATCTCAACTTCGCTCAGGACAGCAGTACGGATGTTATCACACTCAACGGTCCTGCAAAGTTCACCTTCAACGGTACATATACTGCATCCAACAGCCGTATCTATCACGGCAAGACAAACTACGCATTCGGCCCCAAGGCTTATGCATCCTTCATCCTCAATGACGGCGGCGCGATAAGAAACGATATTGACGTAACGGCAGAGACAGGTCTTGACGGCAAGATGTACGTTATCAAGTCCTCCGCTGACGGAAAAGTAGCTCATACCGGCACAAAGGGCGATTACCTTGTAACATCCGATACATACAACTACGCAAAGCTGCTTGATGCCGACGGAAATACCGTTGACGAAGCAATCATTGTAGGCGGTGCGGCTCTTACAGCTCCCGAATACGGCGAATATACCGTGGCATACAGCAATGTTGATATCTATCAGATAACATACGAGACAGACCTTTATGAAGATCTTTGTCCCGATATTTATGCGGTATCAAGCGATGATACATCAAAGCACACCATAAATCTTCCCGATCTTGCCGATCAGAATGCTCACAAGTTCCTCGGCTGGACAACAACGGAAGGTGGCGAGACCGCAGAATTCCAAGGCGGTGCGCAGTATACTCTTACCGGCATGGTAACACTTTACGCAGTATGGGAAGCTATCCCCACCTGCACCGTAACATTCAAGGATGATAACGGAAATACTCTGCATACCGTAACAGGCTTTGTAGGCATGAAGCTCACATTCCCGAAGAAAGATCCCTACAAGTACGGTGAAAAGCTTCTCGGCTATGCATATGAAGGAACAAGCGATATTCTCGGTGCCGATGCGGTAATTCCTTCCGAGGATAAGGTTGCAGTTCCCGTATGGGGAGCTATTCCCGCAGGCGAAACAAGAGTATACGTTGATGCGGCAAAGGGCAACAATTCCAACGATGGTATATCTCCCGACAAGGCTGTTGCAACAATTGCGAAGGCAGTCGAGATGCTTCGTGAAAACGGCGGTTACATAATCGTCTGCGGCGGTGCGAACACTCTTGAAGGCAGATGGAACAACAAGGGCGATATCACACTTACCTCCGTTGACCCCGTGACAGGTATAGACTACCGTGCCGACACTCTTTCCGAGGACAAGCTCACATGGAAAGACGGTGCATATATCACACACGGTCCGATATCTCTCGGATATGAGGAGATCGCAGGTAAGATCACATTCGAGAACATCACTCTCGGTTCTGCGGCAAATTACCAGTACATCAACTTCAACGGACATCCTTACGAAATAGGTAATGGTATAAACTACTTCAGAAAAGATGCCGATGATGCGCAGATAGCTCTCGAACAGAGACTTTTCACACGTTCTCTCGGTGAAGTTGACTCCAAGAAGATGAATCCCGAAGGACTTGTTATGACCTTCAACACTCTCAATAAGCTCTATGTTCCTCACATACTCGGTAAGGCAGAGCTGACGATTCCGAGGGTTGAGATCAACATCAATTCCGAATTCCCCGGAAACCTTAACTTCTCCAACGATTCCGGTGGAGGAAAAGCTACCGTCAAGGGTGATGTGTTCATCACGGCAAACGCAAGTGCAAAGGGCTTTATCTTCGGACAGAATTACACAAATCCCATCGAAGGTAACATCTATGCAATATATAACAACAATTCCGAATGTAATATCTCCTCCCTCATGCAGAGCACCGGCTACGCAAAGTATACGGTGACCGCAGGTGTTGAGGCAACACTTTCGCACGGCACAAATGCAGGTGATATAGATGTTGTACTCAATGACGGCTACGATTTCGATTATGTTCTTATAAAGGATGCTGATAAGAATGTCGCAGAATGTGTAAAGCTCGTTGACGGCAAGGGTACATTTACAATTCCTTATGTCGGAGACTTTACTCTCAGTTACACGGATACACCCGTATACAAAATATCTTTTGAGACAGGCGATGAATCCATTACCGTTCCCTCTGTATGGTATGAAGCAAATACCGAGGTTGAGATCCCCACAGAGCTTTACAGATACGGCTATAAGTTCGGTGGCTGGACGGACGGCGAGACTTCATATACAAAGGGACTTTATGTGATGCCGGAAGAAAATGCTGTACTTACAGCAATCTGGAATGATGCTCCCAAGTACACCGTAAGTTTTGATGCGAACAGCTCGGATATCACAGTTCCCGCAGATATTACCGACTACCACGGTGAGAATGCGGTGCTTCCCAAGATGAATTCCGAAAAGGCTTCCTTCATCGGCTGGAACACCGATAAAAATGCAAAGACAGGTGTTCTCAACCACATAATAGAAGACGATGTCACACTTTACGCAATAACAACAACAGAACCTGCATACATCATCAATTCCTACTACAGAGGAGATCCCAACGACTACACAGGTGCAAGATGTCAGTTCAGAAGATATGTAATTGACGTATATCTTGAAAATGCTGTTGCAAGTGAAGGTAAGTTCAAGCTCGATACAGACAACGACTTCCTTTACTACCTCGGTCACGTTCCGCAGGAAGGTATAGATGCGACAGTTACCGCTCCCGTTTCAAGCGGTACGGTTGCAGGTGTTCCCGGACTTCAGAAGTTCACTACAAAGTCCGTTGAATTTTCCTGGACAAGCGATAAGCCTCTTGATACCACGGGCGGCAGAATAAAGGTCGCAAGTATCATGATGTACTTCAGTACATGGGGTATCGGCTACAGCGAGATAGAAAAGAGAACAACGGATGAAGTTGTATCTCCCTTTGTCGGATATACAGCTATGGTGGATGAAGATGCGGCATACATCTCCTCCAACTTCTGGAAGGGTATAAAGCAGGAAGAAGTCGATATCACAGGTAAGGTAACACTTGAAGGCAGAGAAAGCGGCACAGCTCCCATGTATGACTTTGCAAAGCTTTATCTGCTTGACAGCGAAGGTGATGCTGTTGGCTACATGGTGCTTGAGGATGAAAATACAGACACAAGAGCCTTCAGCTACAAGATGTCCGCAAACCCCGGCGAATATACTCTCAGAGTTGTAAAGAACGGATATATCACAAGAAATGTCGGCGTTACATTTGACAAAAACAGCACACTTCCCGAAGTAGTACTTCACAGCGGTGACGTTGTTGATGAAAAGGGTGTCTCCGACGGCGTTATAGACATAGATGACTTCATAAGAGTTCTCAGAGGCTTCTCGGCAGAATTCCCCGCAGAGCTGAAATATGCCGTTGACCTTGACGAGGACGGAAGAATAAGTGTAACTGACCTTGCATACATCAAGGCAAACTTCTCAAAGCCCATGATTTTCACGGAAATATCCGATTCCGTCGACGGCACAATGAAGGTTGCGGACTGGAGAGTAAAAGCAAATGACGGCATTGTTACGATCGTCGGCGGCAGCGAGGATGCTGTTGCGAATGCACTTGAATATGTCAACGGAAAGTATATAAACGGTAATAAGTATACAGGCCCCGCCTCCTTCAAGCATAGCGGAGATTATGCAATATCCGATATCACAGTCGGCGGTGCTGACCTTGAAGAGTACAGAATCGTAATTGCTGAAAACGATGATGTTGCGCTCGAATATGCAAACTACATCCGTGATTACATCGCAGAGACAAGCGGCTACGGACTTGATATAGTTTACGATACGGAAGACGTTGCGGCATACGAGATAGTTGTAGGTAATACGGCAAGACGTGATGTTACGGTTACCGAAGCTGAAAAGTATCATGTTTTTGAAGAAGACGGAAAGCTCTACGTATTCTACGGCGACGAGCAGAGTGCGGAAATGGCAGCTCTTGATCTATGCGAAAAGATACTCGGAACTGAAAGCGAAAGCTATGACGGTGTAAGTGTTACCGTTGAAGACGGTGTGGATCACGAAGGTGCATGGTCTGTACTTACAAGATTCGGTGTAATGTCCGATACTCACGTAGGTGAGGGCAAGAATTGGGCTAACTACGATTGGCTGACCAATACATTTACAAACTTTGAGACCATCCACGAAGAAAAGCCCTTTGACTTTATGGTATCCCTCGGAGACAACATAGATGACGGTTATCTCAACACATATGAGAGAGACTATAATCAGTATCTCGAGCTTATGAAGGAATTTGATCTTTGCGATGCGGTAAATCCCGTCGATGGAAGAGCCGAAGGCAAGATACCCCACTATGAGATATGTGGTAACCATGATCCCGTAGGCATGGGCATTAACGGCGCGGGTAAGATCAGATTCATAAAGAATGGTCTGTGGTACACGGAAAACGAAAAGGGTGAAAAGGTCGCACATATCGCATTCTTCACAGACTACGGCGGATATCCCCTTTACAATAACCAGTATTCCGGCAGTACCGAAAGCTACAGATCCTACGGTATTGCAAACGACGATATGGTAGCATTTGTTGAAAACTCGATAATCGCCGCAAACGAAGCGGGCGCACAGCACATCATACTTTACAACCACTACGGTATCTCTCAGCAGGTAGGTTCACCTGTACTTCCCGAAACGGGACTTGAAAAGATAGCGCAGGTATGCGAAAAGTATGGCATCAAGCTCTACTTCAACGGTCACGAGCATGACAATTACTTTACTCTCCGCCGTTTCGGTGATATCTACGACTATGATGCATCCATGACCGCAAACAAGCACGCAGTTGTTGAGATCACAACGCTCAGAGCAAAGGTTACTATCTACAATTCCAAGGATAACTCTGTCTACCGTGAGGATATCATTCCCCTTTCCGGCAGAGGCGAAGCAAAGCAGACACTTAAATAAGTGCAAAATGCATGATGCATAAATGAAACAATATCTCCCGCATGGCTTCTTTAGCTGTGCGGGAGGCTTTTTTATGCATAAGAAGAA
>SVQR01000109.1 GCA_015065225.1 Oscillospiraceae bacterium
CCGTCATCATAAAGAGTCCAGGTAAGGTTGTCACCGCAGGTGCCGGAGGCAATTATTTCACGTTCGGCGAGTGCTACGAAAGGAATATCATATTTCTCCGCATAAGCCTCTGTCGTACTGCCTGTGTAGCCGTAAAGGGTGAGAGTGGAGGGGCAACGGTAGAAAACGTCAATGACATAACTTACATCCCTGCTGTAAACCGTAACTTTTGCAAGGTTGGAGCAATATTTGAATGCATAAATTCCAATACTCTTAACCGACTCCGGAATAATAACGGAAGTAAGACCGGTGCAAGAATCGAATGCATAACCTCCAATAGAAGAAACATTAGCAAAGTCCACGGAAGTAAGACCGGTGCAATCATCGAATGCACTATCTCCAATAGAAGAAACATTAGCAAAGTCCACGGAAGTAAGACCGGTGCAACCTGCTAATGCAGAATCTCCAATAGAAGAAACATTAGCAAAGTCCACGGAAGTTAGACCGATGCAATCTGCGAATGCATGATCTCCAATAGAAGAAACATTAGCAAAGTCCACGGAAGTTAGACCGGTGCAACTCAGGAATGCCGCACTTCCAATAGAAGAAACATTAGCAAAGTCCACGGAAGTAAGATCGGTGCACTTATAGAATGCATAATCTCCAATACTCGCAACCTCATCACCAATGGTGATCTTTTTAAGGCTTTCTCTGTAGTCATACCACGGCGCACAGTTAGTGGAAGAAATACTATAATCATACATCTTCCCCTTACCATCAATAACAAGCTCGCCGTCATCATAAAGAGTCCAGGTAAGGTTGTCACCGCAGGTGCCGCTCGCCGTAACACTTGCCGCAAGCTCCGCCTCTTCTTTTGCGGGGGCAGCTTCGTCTGCAGCCTCTTGCTCGTGTTCGTGCTCTGCCTTTTGCTCAAGCACAACACTTTCTTTGGCAACAATATCGTCCTGCGCCAGAACTACCGTCTGTGCCGCAGAATTTAACATCATTGCCGCCATTAAAAACGAAAAGATCTTTTTCAACTTTCACGCTTCCTTTCTGTATTGTTTCTTAAATTGAAAATCTTACCTTATTAATATATATAACTCATTATATCACTGCTACGCGATTTTGTCAAGAAAAAATCCAAATTGTTAATTTTCTCGCTTTTTAACAAAAAATCATCCCCTCCGAAACAGCTCTGTCGGTGGGGGTTTTTCTGTCCTTATGTTCCGAATATGAGCTGACCGTACGATATAAAGCAATTATTAACAAACAAATGATTCTCTGCATAATATATAATGAAGCGTACGTTTTGTATATTTTATTTCACAATATGTGGCACTTGCGTTTTTGTGAATAGTGTCGACTTTTCATAATAAAAGACCGAGCGTTTCGGTTGAATCTGCCTAACCGCATATCGTGTCAATCTCTATTTGTAATTTATTTTCCGTTGTTTAGTATACTTGCGTTCGCATTTTGGTGTATATCGCCTTTTCTTCTTGATTTGTTAACATTTGTTATGGTATAATTGTAAAGGTTATTTTTACGCATTTTTGGAGGAAGTATGTTAGAGAATGTAAAAACCGAATTTTTATTTGATACGGACAAAACAATTGCAAAGGATATCTTTGACGGTCACACCTATCCCTGGGAAGTATTGCCGCTTATAAAAAATTTTGTTATTGAGCTTGGCAAAAAACTCCCCGAAGACAGATTCTTTCTGTACAAGGAAAACGTATGGATCGCAAAGTCGTGTAAGCTCTACCCTAACATTTATATTGACGGTCCGTGTATTATCGACGAGGATACGGAAGTGCGTCCTTGTGCCTTTATAAGAGGCAGTGTCATTGTCGGTAAAAACTGCGTTGTCGGAAATTCTACCGAGCTTAAAAACTGCATCATCTTTGACAATGTTCAGGTTCCGCATTTCAATTATGTCGGTGATTCCATTCTCGGATACAAGTCACACATCGGTGCGGGCGGAGTTACCTCTAACGTAAAGTCGGACAAGACTCCCGTCGTTCTTCATATTGGGGTTGAAGAGATTGAAACAGGATTTAAAAAGTTCGGCGCAATGGTCGGTGATTACGTTGAGGTCGGCTGTAACAGCGTGCTTAATCCCGGTACCGTAATAGGACGTCATTCCAACATCTACCCCACTTCGTCTGTAAGAGGATATGTTCCCGAAAACTGTATCTTCAAAGCAGAACGTGGTGTATGCGAAAAATACCGATAAATATTTACTGCTTTTGGCAGAAAGAAAGGAATGTATACCAATGGGAAGACTCTTCGGAACGGACGGAGTAAGAGGTATTGCTAACGGTACTCTCACTTGTGAGCTTGCAATGAATATAGGCAGAGCTGCAGCGTGTGTCCTTACCGCAAATACAGAACACCGTCCAAGATTTATCATCGGCTCGGATACGAGGATCTCATCCGATATGCTGATATCCGCAATATGCGCAGGTGTTACCTCTGTAGGTGCGGATGTTACCGTACTCGGTGTTGTTCCCACCCCTGCCGTTGCTTATCTTGTAGGCAAATACAATGCTGATGCGGGAATAATGATCTCGGCATCACACAACCCTGCATCCTTCAACGGAATAAAGATATTCAGCTCTGACGGCTTTAAACTGCCGGATGCGCTTGAGGAGCAGATAGAGACGCTTATAATTTATAACAATCTCGGTCAGAGTGTGGTTACCGACGGTAATATAGGTACGGTGACATATTCGGATACTGCGGTCGATGATTATGTATTGCATCTGCGTTCAACAATAAACTCCGATCTCAAAGGACTGAAAATTGCCGTAGACTGTGCAAACGGATCTGCATCCAAGACAGCTCACAAGCTCTTTGACGGTCTCTCCGACAATGTTACGATACTTCACTGTACTCCCGACGGCATGAACATCAACAAAGATTGCGGTTCGACACATCTTGATTCGCTCACGGGTTTCGTGCTGAAGAACAATTGCGATATAGGTATCGCTTTTGACGGTGATGCTGACAGGTGTCTTTGTATTGATGAAAATGGTAATGTTGTTGACGGTGACTTTATAATGGCAATATGCGCTCTGGATCTGAGAAGTCGCGGAAAGCTCAATAAAAATACCGTTGTAGGAACAATAATGACCAACTTCGGTTTCACAAAATTCTGTGAAGAAAACAACATACGCTTCATCCCCACAAAAGTCGGAGACAGATTCGTTCTTGAGGAAATGCTCCTTGAAGACTATCGCTTCGGTGGTGAACAATCGGGACATATCATCTTCACAGACCACGCAACAACAGGTGACGGTCAACTCACAGCGATACAGCTGCTTGATGTTATGGCAAGAAACGGCAAAAAGCTTTCCGAGCTTGCATCTGTTATGACAAGATACCCTCAGGTCATGGTCAATCTCACCGTATCTCAGGAGGGTAAGCTCAGATTCTATACCGATCCTCACATAAAGTCTGCAATGGATGAGGCAAAGAAACAGCTTTCTGACAGCGGAAGGATTGTTGTTCGTCCATCGGGAACAGAGCCTCTTATCCGCGTTATGACTGAAGGAATGGACAAAGAGCAAATTGAGACAATCGCAAACAATGTTGCGGAAATAATCAAAAAAAGACTCGGTTGAGATAAGGGCACAAAGGTCTTTATCTCATTCAAAGAGCCGGCGCCAGACCAATCCTGCGGTTGGTTAACGAGGCGGAGGTTTATCGAAATATTCGGCGGGTACCTCCCGGCATACGGTAAGTCGTAATGTATGATACAAATACTCGGGTAACCGGGGAACAAAGGTCATGCAGTACCGGAATTCAATAAAGGTTACAAGGGGATATGCATCTGTGTTCAAAGGCTCTCACACTCCGACCGTGCATATCCTTTTAAGGTTTTGCCTATGTGCGGCATTATCGGATATACGGGACGGAAAAATGCTGTTCCGATACTTCTTGACGGCTTGAAAGCGCTTGAATACAGAGGATATGATTCCTCCGGCATATCGGTCTTTCAGGACGGCAGAATAACAACTGTCAAATCAAAAGGAAGAATAGAAGAAAATGAAAAGAAGGTCAATAATGAATATCCCGGACTTTATTCCACTTGCGGAACGGGACATACAAGATGGGCAACTCACGGTGAGCCGTCGGATATAAATTCACATCCGCACACCACGGAGAATGTCTCTCTTGTACACAACGGTATTATAGAAAACTATGCGGAAATCCGGTCTGAACTGTGTAACAAAGGATATACATTCATATCGGAAACGGATACAGAGGCAGCCTGCTTACTCATTGACAGCCTTTACCGTGAATCCCATGATCATCTGACGGCAATAAAAACAGCTCTCCGTCGTATCAAGGGCTCATATGCATTCGGAATAATGTTCGGGGATAATCCCGGTAAGATATACGCTGTCAAAAAAGACAGTCCGCTGATATGTGCGGTATCGGAACACGGGGCATTTATCGCATCCGATATCACTGCTGTCCTAAAGCATACAAGGGAAATATACATCATGAATGACGGTGAGACAGCCGAGCTCTCGGCGGATTCCGTAACATTCTGCGATGCGGAAGGAAAGCACATCTCAAAATCCCCGGAGATAACGGAACTCAGCATGGAACAAGCTGAAAAATCGGGGTTTGCACACTTTATGCTCAAGGAGATACATGAACAGCCTCAGGCGATCAAACGTACGGTAGCTTCACTTATTCTGAACGACATAACATCCTATACTGCACCGGGACTTACAGCAGACAGAATCAAAAATTGCCGACATATACACATAGCTGCCTGCGGAACTGCAATGCACGCGGGACTTGTCGGTAAATATTTTATTGAAAAGAATGCAAGAATCGGAGTAAATGTTGAGATCGCGTCGGAATTCCGTTACAAAAATCCTGTGATTGATAAAGATGATATATTTATAGCGATCTCCCAATCCGGTGAAACGGCAGATACACTTGCCGCACTGAGACTTGCCAAAGAATCGGGACTTTTTACCATAGCTGTTGTCAATGTAAAAGGCTCGGCTATTGCCCGTGAAGCAGACGGTGTAATCTATACTCAGGCAGGTCCGGAGATCGCTGTTGCAAGTACAAAGGCATACACAGTTCAATGCTGTACGCTGTTCATGCTTTCGCTGCTGCTTGGATATCACAGAGGACTTATGACAAAGGATGTCATAAATGAACGGTGCAGATTACTTACAGATACAGCACCGCAGAAGATCAATGATGTGCTTAAAGATTCCGATAAAATCCTCAGTATAAGCAAAAAAATTGCCGAACACGAAAATATCTTTTTTATCGGAAGATGTATAGATTCAAGCCTTGCTTGTGAGGCTTCGTTGAAGCTAAAGGAAATCTCCTACATTCACAGCGAAGCATATATGGCAGGTGAGCTGAAACACGGTACGATTTCCCTTATTAAAGAAGGTACGCCTGTAATAGCAATAATAACGGAAAATACGTTATCCGAGAAAACGATAAGCAATATAAAGGAAACTGCCTCAAGAGGTGCGGATATAACGGTAATATGTGATGAAAGGATAATACTTCCAAAGGATGTATGCAGTAATATCATCTATGTTCCGCATATTGATTCGGGACTTACTTTTTTGACGGCAACCGTTGCATTCCAGCTTCTTGCATATCATACCGCAAATGAGCGAGGATGCGACATTGATAAACCCAGGAATCTCGCAAAATCCGTGACAGTTGAATAAAGTACAGTATCTGCTCCCGATTTCGGGGGCAGATCTTTTTACATAAAAAGCCGAATGAATACGTTATTTCATGGAAATAATCATAATACAATGAAAAATAATATGAGGTAACGATAAATGGCAGTAAGCGGAAAAGTTGAGATATGCGGAGTAAACACATCTAAGCTCACGGTCTTATCCGAGGAAAAAAAGACGGAGCTTCTCGCTTTGGTAAAAAAAGGAGATGAAAAAGCCCGCGAAGAGCTGATAAACGGCAATCTGAAGCTTGTTCTGAGTGTTATAAAGCGTTTCTCACGCAGAGGTGAGAATCCTGATGATCTTTTTCAGGTTGGATGTATCGGACTTATAAAAGCAATAGACAATTTTGACAGCGAGGCATATGACGTTAAGTTCTCAAGCTATGCTGTTCCGATGATCCTCGGAGAGCTCAGACGTTTCTTCAGGGATAATTCGAGTATTCGTGTATCGAGATCCATACGCGACCTTGCATATAAAGCCTTGCAAGCAAAGGAGGAGCTTTCAAAGAAACTTGAACGTGAACCGACGGTGGAGGAGATCGCAAAAGCTCTTGAAAGTACAAAGGAAGAAGTTGCCTCGGCACTTGATGCGATCGTTGATCCCATCTCACTTTTTGATCCTGTTTATTCGGACAACGGAGACTCTATTTATATCATGGATAAGCTGTGCGACACAAAAAACACGGATGAATCATGGCTTGAAAGTATTGCACTCAATCAGGCAATATCAAAACTTTCACCGAGGGAAAAAAGGATAATAATGATGCGCTTCTATGACGGTAAGACACAAATGGAGGTATCAAAGGAAATAGATATAAGTCAGGCACAGGTATCCAGACTTGAGAAGGGGGCACTTCTCAAGATAAGGAAGCAGATGACTTAATGCAGAATAGTCAAAAAATAATGTCCGTTGTATCAAGGGGTATAAATTATCCCTTGATTTTTATATTCATGAGAACAATAAAACTATTGACAAATGTCGAAAAATTTAGTACAATCATATAGTAAACAAATCCCCGAAAGGAAGAATATCATGGCAATTAAATTCATTGAAGAAAAGAAGATCTTCCGTCTTGATGCAGGTACTTCAACTTATGTTATGCAGGTACGTGAAAACGGCTATCTTCAGCATCTCTACTACGGTGCATATGTACGCGATGACGATCTTGAGTACATACTTTCCTATATGATGGCACCCTTCCACCCCAAAGCCTTTGATTCTTACAATAACAAGGCTTTTTCAACAGACATCCAGCCTATGGAGTATCCTGTAAACGGCACCGGTGACTTCAGAACATCCGCATTTTCCGTAAACAGCGTGTGCGGCTCAAATGCTACAGAGCTCAAGTACGACTCCTACAGAATAATTGACGGAAAACCCGCACTTGAAGGACTCCCGGCTACATATCTCAATGAAGGCGATAAGGCACAGACTCTTGAGATCACCCTCATTGACCAATTCTCCGGAGTAAAAGTCAAGCTGTACTATACTGCATTTGAGTCACTCAATGTTATCACACGTCACAGCATAGTTGAAAACTGCGGTAAGAGCGATGTGTTTATCAATCGTGTAATGTCCGCTTGTATCGACTTCAACAGAGTTGAGGATTACGATATAATTCACCTCTGGGGCAAATGGGCAAGAGAACGTCAGCTTGAAAGAGTAAGATGCCCTCACGGTATCACAAACATCTCCTCCAAGAGAGGTTCATCCAGCCATTATCACAATCCTTTCATCGCACTTTGCGATCATAACGCAACCGAAGACAGCGGTGATGTTTACGGTGTTAATCTCGTATACAGCGGCAACTTTGCGGCTGAAGTTGAAGTTCAGGCCGATGAGTCGATGCGACTTATCATGGGTATTAACCCTATTGACTTCTCCTGGAAGCTCACTCCCGGCGAGAGCTTTACTTCTCCCGAAGCGGTAATGGTATTTTCAAACAACGGTATCGGTGAGATGTCAAGAACATACCACAAGCTGTACAACAGAAATCTCTGCCGCGGCTACTGGAAGGACAACAAGAGACCTATCCTTATAAACAACTGGGAAGCTACTTACTTCGACTTTGATGACGACAAGCTGGAAAAGATAGCAAAGGGCGCATCCGAGCTCGGTATAGAAATGCTTGTTATGGATGACGGCTGGTTTACAAACAGACTCGGTGAATTCGGTGGTCTCGGTGACTGGGAAGTCGATACAACAAAGCTCAAGGAAGGTCTTGCGGGACTTTGTAAGAGGATAAACGCTCTCGGAATGAAGTTCGGCATCTGGTTTGAGCCGGAAATGGTGGCATCAAACACAAAGCTTTATGCAGAACATCCCGACTGGGTGCTTCATGTCGGTGACAGAACAAGAAACCTTGATAGAAATCAGATGGTACTTGACCTTTCAAGAAAGGAAGTTCAGGATTACCTGTTCGGACGCATCTCGGATATTCTTGATCACGCAAATATCTCATACATCAAGTGGGACTTCAACAGAAATCTTACCGAAGCTGCATCGGCGATCCTTCCCGACGACAGAAAGCTTGAAACATTCCATAGATATGTTCTCGGTCTTTACGCACTTCTTGAAAGGCTTCACAATGCATATCCCATGCTTCTTCTTGAAGGCTGCTCCGGCGGTGGCGGAAGATTTGATCCCGGTATGCTCTACTACTCGCCTCAGATCTGGACAAGTGACAATACCGACGCTCTTGACAGATGTAAGATACAGTACGGCTCATCACTGTGCTATCCCGCATCCATGACCTCGGCTCACGTTTCCGCTTCTCCCTGCCACCAAACTCACAGAGCTTCAAGCTTTGAAACAAGAGGCAACGTGGCAATGGCAGGCTCCTTTGGCTATGAGCTTGACCTTAACCTTCTCTGTGATGAGGAAAAGCAACTTGTAAAGAAGCAGGTACAGCAGTATCACGACTTCTACAACTGTATCCATTACGGTGATTACTACAGACTTATCTCTCCCTTTGAAAACGAGTACTGTGCATGGAACTTTGTATCCGAAAACAAGGATGAGGCAATTCTTGTATTTGTGGTTATGCGCGACAGGATATTCCCTAAGTACTTTGTGAAGCTCAAGGGACTTGATCCCAATAAGAAGTACAGAGATGTAAGCTCCGGAAAGGAGTATTACGGCGATACTCTTATGAACTGCGGACTTAATCTCTCCAAGGTCTACGGCGATCTCGGAAGCACGATAGTTCATCTTAAGGAAGTTAAATAATAATTTATAAACACCGTGGGAAAATTAAAGTTACCTGCGGTGTTTTTTCATTACAGTTTCACTCAAACAACATTTAAGAGAGTTTACTATTTAACAAATATGTGATAAACTTATACTAAAAAATATAAGGATGTGCGTAATGAACGAGATCAAAAAGCCAAAAAAATCCATACTGTTTTATTATGTAATAGGACTTGCCGTCATATTTATACTGAACCTTCTGATAATGCCTAATGTCCGCGAACGAAGCATCGTTGAAGTGGACTACGGAACATTCATCACCATGACGGAAGAACAAAAGATTGATGAAGTTGTGATAGAACACAACAGAATCCTTTTCACAGAAAAAGACAGTGAATCGGTCTACAAAACAGGAATTATAAACATCGACCTTGAACTGGTAGGAAGACTTCACGACTCAGGTGCAAAATTCAAGACAGAGATAATAGAAGAAGCGTCTCCCATCATAAGCTTTATACTTAACTGGATACTTCCGATAGGTATTTTCTTCCTTCTCGGTCATCTTCTCACTCGTCAGATGACAAAGAAGATGGGCGGCGGTGACTCTATGATGTTCAATCTCGGAAAGAGCAACGCAAAGATATATGTGAAGTCCTCCGGCGGCATAAAATTCGATGATGTTGCGGGCGAGGATGAAGCAAAGGAAAACCTCACGGAGATAGTCGATTATCTGCACAATCCGAAAAAGTATGAAGAGATCGGTGCGAAAATGCCCAAGGGTATCCTGCTTGTAGGCCCTCCCGGAACAGGTAAGACCATGCTCGCAAAGGCAGTTGCAGGTGAAGCCAATGTTCCATTCTTTTCAATGTCCGGATCGGAATTTGTTGAGATGTTCGTAGGTATGGGTGCATCAAAGGTGAGAGATCTTTTCAAGCAGGCAAAGGAAAAAGCTCCCTGTATTGTATTCATAGATGAGATAGATGCCATAGGCAAAAAGCGTGACGGTCACATTGCGGGCGGCAATGATGAACGTGAGCAGACACTCAATCAGCTTCTGACAGAAATGGATGGTTTTGAGGGAAATAACGGTGTAGTCATACTCGCAGCAACAAACAGACCCGAGTCCCTCGATCCTGCTCTTACCCGTCCCGGAAGATTTGACAGACGCGTTCCGGTAGAGCTTCCTGATCTTAAAGGTCGTGAGGAGATACTCAAGGTTCACGCAAAGAAGATTAAGACCATGGGAAATATAGACTATAACAAGGTCGCAAGGATGGCCTCCGGTGCTTCAGGTGCGGAGCTTGCAAACATTGTCAATGAAGCGGCTCTGCGTGCCGTAAGAAGCGGACGTCATGCTGCAAGCCAGGCAGATCTTGAGGAAAGTATAGAAGTAGTTATAGCAGGTTATCAAAAGAAAAACTCCATCCTCACCGACAAAGAAAAGATGGTAGTAGCGTATCATGAGATAGGTCACGCTCTTGTTGCAGCGATGCAGGATAATTCCGCACCGGTTCAGAAGATAACCATCATTCCGAGAACATCCGGTGCTCTGGGTTATACCATGCAGGTGGAGGAAGGTAACCATTATCTCATGTCTAA
>SVQR01000110.1 GCA_015065225.1 Oscillospiraceae bacterium
CCAGAGGAAGGGCTGCGGTCGTATGTATTACGGCGCTGTTACTTTGGTTGGGAATATCGGCTTCAAACAGTATATCTTCCTTGGAAGAATACATCCCGTTATGTATGACTTTACCGTTTTCGTTATCCGCTTTTTTCTCTTCGTCTTTGCGATCCTGTGGCATATACATTTGGTATGTGGGTTCGGAGTCTTCCGGCCTTTTCATAGGGAGTGTATTCTTATCCTCTATTTTTCTTGCAAAATCATCAATAGCTTCGGAACAGGATGCCAGTGCCGAGCAAGCGAGTATTGCCGAGAGGATTAAATAAAGTGATCTTTTCATGATATATTCTCCTTGTTTTTCATGATTTTATTATACCATAATTACTGCGGCAAGTCAACAAAAATGCACGATTCGCAAAGAATGATTTGAAAGGATTGTTCATTTCTGTTTTGTTACTGTGCCATATATTGTATTTGACGTAAAGACGGAGGGTTTTGTTCCATATTTTATTCCTATATCGGAGGCAAAAAGGAAGAATCTCTCCGAGGTATGTGAGTATTTTTTCGCCGAATACAACACCGAAAAATATGTATTGACAAGAGGCTTTTTTTGTGATACAATATAATGAAATATATTTTTTGAAAAAGGAATGATATAAATGAGCAATTATAAAGATTTTGCCAATTACTTAAAGCATTTCCCGACTCCCGACGGGTATTTCGGTGAATATGGCGGGTCATATCAGGCTGAGGAGCTTATAGAGGCTTTCAAGGAAGCCGATGATGCTTACGAAGCTATCTGCCATTCGGCACAGTTTATCAACGAGCTTCGCAGAATAAGAAAGGAATTCCAGGGAAGACCTACTCCCGTTTATCACTGCGAGAGGCTTTCCAGAATATTCGGAAATTGTCAGATATACCTCAAACGTGAGGATCTTAACCACACAGGTGCGCACAAGCTCAATCACTGTATGGGCGAAGGACTTCTTGCAAAGTTCATGGGCAAGAAAAAGATCATTGCTGAGACAGGTGCAGGTCAGCACGGTGTTGCAATAGCGACTGCGGCGGCTTACTTCGGAATGAAGTGTGACGTGTACATGGGTGAGGTTGATATTGCAAAGCAGCATCCCAATGTTATACGCATGAAAATGCTTGGCGCAAATGTAATTCCCGTAACAAAGGGACTTAAAACTCTCAAGGAAGCCTGCGATGCGGCATTTGAGGCGTATCTCAAGGAATACAAGGACGCAATATACTGTATAGGAACAGCGGCAGGTCCTCATCCGTTCCCGAAAATGGTAAGAGATTTTCAGGCTATTATCGGAATTGAAGCCAGAGAGCAGTTCCTTGATATGACCGGTATCATGCCGGATGCTGTTACAGCTTGCGTAGGAGGCGGTTCAAACTCTCTGGGTATGTTTGTTCCGTTCCTTGGCGATCCGGTCGATATATACGGTGTTGAACCTCTGGGCAGAGGTGCGGGCGTGGGTGATCATGCTGCTACCATGGCTTACGGAACCAAGGGTACTATCCATGGCTACAAGAGCTATGTTCTCCAGGATGAAAGCGGTGAGCCGCTTCCCGTTTACTCAATTGCCAGCGGTCTTGACTATCCCGGTGTAGGTCCGGAACACGCACATCTTCGCGATCTCGGAAGAATCCAGTATGAGACGGTATCCGACGAGGAGGCTATGGAGGCGTTCTTCCTGCTTTCAAGATATGAGGGTATCATCCCTGCGATAGAAAGCGCTCACGCTGTGGCTTTTGCCATAAGATATGCAAAGCAGCATAAGAGTGGATCTATCCTCGCTTGTCTTTCCGGCAGAGGAGATAAGGATATCGACTATGTTTACGAAAAGTACGGCTGCGGCGAAAGCTTCAAGCTTGACTACGATGTATGATGATCTATAATATTTATTGATTATTCATTAATTTCTGTAGAAATAAGGTTTATTTTTGATTATAATACATTAAGATATAGATATTGTGCGCATAGCTTTAAGTGATGTCCCGATAGGACGTCCGCAGCACACTACAAAGCCGTATTGACGGCAGAAAATGGGGGATATTGATATGAAAAAGATTCTTGCACTTGCAATGACATCCGTTCTTGCAGTTATGACACTCGCATCCTGTGGCGGCAAGTACACCGCGGGTGAAAAGTATGCGGCAGGTAAATTCGAGGAAGGTAAATATGAAAATGCTTCCATCGGTTTCGGTATAAACGTTCCCGAAGGTTATACCGAAGTTCCGGAACTTCCTCTTGTTGAAGGCGTTACATACGATCTTGCGCTCAATGATGAAAACGATAACAGTATTTATGTTGCAGTTGAAAACAACAGCGAAAAGCTCAAGGTGGATAAGGCTGCCGAGAACAGCCTCAAAGCACTTGCAGATCAGTATGAATCCATGGGATTCAAGGTTGACGATCAGAAGCTTGAAGATTATACCATCGGCGGAAACACATACCGCGGATATACGATAACCGTAACAAAGGGACTTGTTGACGAGGAAGAGGAAAAGAAGGACAAGAAGGCAAAGGATGACGCCAAGGACGAAGAAGCTAAGGTGGAAGAAGCTAAGGCGGAAGAGGCTGAAGCTGAGGAAGCTCCCGTTGAAGAAGTACCTGTTGAGATCGTTACCATCAAGCAGGCAGGCTTCTTTGTAAAGTGCGACACAAAGATCGCAACTGTTTCCGTTACAAGCAAAACCGATGATGCGAAGAAGATCATTTCCGATAACTTCTTTGCTATCGGCGAATAATAATGACTATAAGAGCCTCGGGAATGTCCGGGGTTCTTTTTTTGTTGTTCTCTGTATATTAATCATTTGTTGTTGAATTTTTAATTGTAATGCGTTATAATTATGGCAGTACAGTTGATGTACCAATGTTTTTAAGGAGAGTTAATAAAAATGAAAAAGACGCTGTTGCTTCCGCGCTGACTGTTGTCTCATTTGCAGGCTGTGGCTCAAGTAATAGCAAATATGCAAAGGGTACATCCTACAAAGAGGGCGTGCTTACAGCTGATTCATATGAGAATGCTTCTATCGGTATAGGTTTCTCTCTTCCCGAGGGTTTTGAATTTACAGAAGTTGGTGTTGATGCGGGAAATGCCGAATACCTTGTTGCGGCTGTTGATGCTGATAATAATAATATCATCTGGACACTTGAGCCCGGTGCATCCAACCTCAACATAGAAAAGACACTTGAACTCAGCCTTGACACTATAGTTACCCAGTATGAAGGCATGGGATTCACCGTTGGCGAAAGCAAGGTCACGGAATATACCATTGATTCCAACACATATGGTGGATTCTATATAGAATGCGAATTCCAGGGAGTCGAGCTTAATCAGGCGGCCGTGCTTGTTCAGTGTGATGACAAGGTGGCTACAGCTTCCGTTACAGGCGGAACGGTTGATTCCAGAGAGATACTTGACAATTACTTCTATACTGTAGGTTGATAATTGGTGATGTACCGCGAAACGGTCTTGCTTTGACAGCGCTGTTTTGCGGTATTGTTTGTTCTGCGGATGCAAAGGGCATCTGCATATAGTTTTATAAGATAAGGAGGACATGATGATGAAGAAAACATTGACACTCATGCTTGCGGCGATACTTGCGGCTTCGGCTCTTGTTTCGTGTGGTGGGGAAAAGAAAAAAGAGAATGACGTTCCGGCTAAAGGCGCACAAGTGCAGGAAGCTCCTATAATGGATGAGGAAAATATCGATTCCGTGGAGGACGAGGCAACGGAAACAGAAGAAAATGCACAAGAGGATATTTCCGCAGAAGAAGTTGCTGTGATGCCTCCCGAACCGGGAACGGTAACCGATCTGAATTACGAGAGCAGATATCTCGGTATCGGTTTTAATGTGGATGAGAGCTGGAGCTTTGCAGATGAGGCGATGAGGAGAGATATGCTTGATCCCCGCGCAGAGCTTGACTTTGAGGATGTTGAGGGGATTATAAAAGATTATGATGTCTATCCGGATGTGGTAGCTTCATCATCTGTCGGCGAAAGCATCAGTATTTTGTTCTCGGGAGTGCCGGAAGGTGTTGAACTTGATCCCGTAACACTTAATTATATTGCCGAAAGCTCAATGCAGGGGACGCTGGAGTCTTACAGCAGGCTTATTGCGCAGGTTCCCGTTGAAAGTGCGATCAAGGAGGTTACTGTTGCCGGAATAACATATACCGGGTATACCACATCCTTTGAAGCCGGTGGAGTGAAGGTCGTTCAGGAGGCGGCTGTTATTCCCTGCGGTAGATATGTCGCCATGGTGAGCGTCAGCAGTAACAGCGGTAGTGTTGCGGATATTTGGAGCTGCTTCTACAGGCTGACGGATGCGCCTGCGGCAGACGCGGAATAAGTTTTTTTAATGACCGAGATCTTTATGGTCTCGGACCTTTATTGACAGCATCGGATAAAAGTGTTATACTTTAACAAAATCGGCAAAAAGGATACAATGGAAAATGAAAAAGATACTTCTTGATGAGAACAAAAAATATTATAAAGCAAATCTCCACTGTCACACCACAGAATCCGACGGTGTGATGACACCTGTTGAGGTGAAGGAATTATATAAGGCACACGGATATTCCGTCATAGCTTTTACAGATCACGAGCATCTTATTGACAACTCATATCTTAATGACGATGACTTTCTTGCTCTGACAGGTTGTGAGGTGGCGATAAAGCAGTTCCCTGATCAGTCCACACTCGTCAAGACGGATATGAAGGTTTGTCATCTTAATTTCATAGCAAAGAGAGCGGACAATGTCGACACTCCATGTTACAGCTCGATTTATGATCACTTTTTGAATGAAAGCAACAAGGATAAGGTAATACACTCATGCGGTGAGTATGAGAGAGTCTATTCCCATGAAGGTATTGCAAAGATGATAAAGTGTGCGTCAGATAACGGCTTTCTTGTGACATACAATCATCCCTCATGGTCGCTGGAGAATGCTTCCGATTATCTCGGATACAAGGGACTATGGGCTGTCGAAGCCTACAATCACAGCTGTATGGTGGCAGGTCTTTTTGAGTACGACATCCATGCATACGACGATCTTTTGAGAAGCGGCGAAAGAATAGGCTGCGTTTTTGCGGATGACAATCACAGCTTGAAAGGCTCTGTCGGCGGATGGGTGATGGTCAATGCGGAAAAGCTCGGATATGACAGTATAATATCCGCACTTGAGAAGCATGAGTTTTACTCTTCAAACGGTCCTGTTATAAAGAGTCTTGTAATCGAGGATGACAAGGCTGTGCTTACTTACGAAAAGGGTGCTTATGCCACAATATCCTGCCAAAGCCGCAGAGCGCAGAGGAAATACGCGGAAAACATTGACGGAGAGAATGTTGCGGTATTTGACATACTTCCCGACAAGGACGGATATATCCGCTTTGACGTTGTTGACAAAGACGGGAACAGGGCGAATACAAATGCCTATTTCTGTGATGAGCTTTACGGGATTTAAGCCGAAGTCTTTAAAAGAGCATAAATATACCTCGGTAAAGATTTTTGTCTTTGCCGAGGATTTTTGTTATCTGAGTATCATTTTTCCTGCCATTTCGCCAAGGTAGACCGCATCCTTTACAACCACTTTGCCGTTAAGAATAACGTAATTCAGTCCTTCACATCTGTTGTTGCAGTCTGCATAGGTTGCTTTGTCGATTATCCTATCCGCATCAAAGATACAGATATCCGCATCCATACCTTCACGGATGAGACCTTTTTTGGTAAGTCCGTAAACAGATGCCGGCATCGAGGTCATCTTGCGTATCATTTCCGGGAGTGATGTCACTTTTCTGTTTCTTACATATTCGCCGAGAACTCTCGGAAATGTGGCTTTAAGTCTCGGATGGAAGCAGGTGTTGTCCCTTGCGACTCCCGAATCCGTACAGATCATGGCTCTCGGGTGCTTCATTACCGTTTCTACATCGTCTTCGCTCATTGAGAAGAAGCAACAGTTGCAGCTGTTTTCGCTGTCAAGGAGCAGCTTGTATGCCGCATCATGCTGATCCATATTCCACATATCTGCGATTTCGGAAATACGCTTTCCGAGCACCTCCGGATGATTTGCACAGGATACCACAAGTATCCAGGAAAGATCGTTGCCTCGCTTTTCGATGTCCAGCTCTTTTATTATCTTATATGTTTCCGGATCGCGCAGATTCCTGCACACACCATTGTCGGCATGGTATTCCTTGGGAACAATATATGCCGCGAGAGTTGTATGTGATGCCGTGTAAGGATAAACATCGCAGTACAGGTCATAACCTTCCTCGTTGGTCTTGTCTATCATCGCAAGAGTGTGATGCACCTTGCCCCAGTTTTCATGGAAAGCGGACTTGTGATGGGAGATAACGCCTCTGACACCTGAACACTTGACCGCTGTGATAAATTCATCGACGGATTTTATAAGATTATCGCCCTCATTTCTTATATGTGCCGCAAGAACGCCGTTGTACTCTCCGAGTACCTTTGCCATTTCACAAAGTTCATCAGTCTTTGCGAACATACCGGGATTGTATATAAGACCGAAGGACATACCCGTCGCACCGTGCTCCATTGCACAGCGAAGGTGGTCTTTCATCCTTTCAAGCTCCTCTTGTGTAGGCTCTCTGTTTTCCGTACCCATTACAGCATTTCTTATAGAGCCGTGACCTACAAGAATGGCAGTATTTGAGCCTTGAGGATTATCCTTAACCGAGTCAAGGAACTTGCCCATTGTTTCGTATATTCCCTTGTCTTTGGTGTCTCTCGGACATGGAGCGATGCTTCCTCCGCACTGACCTGTGATGGATGTGGTGATGCCCTGTTCTATCTTTTCTCTCTGTTCGGGATATGTAAGGATGTTTTTGTCCGAATGGCTGTGTGAGTCGATAAAGCCGGGAGTTACGGTGAGTCCCTTTGCGTTTATGGTTTCCTTTGCGCCTTCAAGTCCTCTTGCGACTTTTACTATAACGCCGGCTTTTATTGCAATATCGGCAAGGAACGAGGGTGAGCCTGTGCCGTCTGTTATTTTTCCGTTTTTGATTATGATATCGTACATTTAGTTCTCCTTTTTTGAAAGTATTGTATGTATAATGATCGCTTTAACAAGAAGTGTGATCGTAATAAAAAATCCCGTGACGGAGAAAAAGCGTATACCGTACCAAAGGGGACACAGAGACAGTCCGAAAGAGATCCATGTGAGAAATTCCGCATATATAAGAGAACGTCTTCTTTTGAAGAACAAATAAATCAGGAGAGTTCCGAATGTGAAGACTGTAAATATGCCCGTTAAAAGAGGGGAGAAATTTGCGTATCCGAACGGAACAGGGCTGAAGTATGAGAAAGTCTTTCTGATCGAATCACCGTCGGGAGATGCGAAATTACATACTGCACCGAAGGGGAGCACCTGAAGGACAAGTGTTATTACCGGCAGAATGATGACCTTTATCTTCAGCTTCATTGCTGTTTCCACCTTTCCGAAGCTTTATATTTCTCATACTTTAATTATACAGTTATAAATCCGATTTGTCAACATTTCAAAGCAATTTTGTTATACCCTGTATTACGACAATTATCACAACAAGTATCGTAAAGATACGGACTATCCCCACTCCTTTTTTTGAGGCTACGCTTGCTCCTATGTAGCTTCCGAGAATGTTGGATATCGTTGCGGGAACAGCGATGGTATAAAGTATGCTTCCTTCAAGTGCATAGTTTACAACTGCTGTGAGATTCGAGACCACGACCATTATCTTGCCTGTTCCGTTGGCACAGCGAATATCATATCCGAATATGAGCGACAAAAGCATCATTGCAACGGTACTTCCTCCGGGACCGAAAAATCCGTCGTAAAGACCTATCGTCATACCTATGGCAAGGAAGCGGATGATATTTTCTTTTGTAACCCTTACTCTTGTGAATTCTCCCGACCTTACTTTGCTTATGAGGAATGTGAGTGAGATTATGAAGCACATCATGATGCATATAATGACAGTCTGTATCTTTTCCGGAAGTATAAGCATTATCCTTGTTGCAGAGAATGAGCCTATAACGGTTGTGACGGAGCAGAAAAGTCCTGCCTTGTGATCTGCGAAACCGTCTTTTGAGTATTTGTAAAGCGATCCGCAGGTGCCGAGACAGCTTTGCAGTTTGTTGCAGCCGTAGGCGAGATTCACGGGAAGTCCCGCGAAAAGATATGTCGGAAGTGCGATTATGCCTCCTCCGCCGGAGATTCCGTCAACTATACCTGCAATAAACAGCATAGGGCAGATAAAAAGCAGTTTTAATAATAAATCCATAATTTATTTCCTCCACGGCTATTGATTATACCACGGATGAGCATTATAATCAAATACATATATTTATATATTAACTATAAAATAAAATTATGAGGTAGCCATGTTTTCAAAAAAGGAATACGTCTACGCCGTCTACACGGAAAAGAGTTTTACAAAGGCGGCAAATAAGCTCTATATATCACAGCCCTGCCTTTCCGCCGCTATAAAGAAGGTTGAGGAAGAAATAGGGATGCCGTTATTTGAGCGGCGTTACAGCGATCTGAGACTTACCGAAGCGGGAAAAAATTATATCGAAACGGCAGAGCGGATAATGGCACTTGAAGCGGAATTTGAGAACAGGGTGCACAATATTGCAAACCTTGAATACGGCAGTATTGTTCTCGGGGGCTCGAATTATGTTTGTTCGCACATTCTGCCGAAGATAGTCGGAGCATTTACAAAAAGATATCCGAAAATTGAGACGGATATAGTTGAGACAAGCTCGGTTGAGCTTGAGAAAAAGCTCCTTGACGAATCGGTGGATGTAATAATAGACAGTTTTGATTCGGAGAATGACAGATTTGAGTATCTTCCTCTTGTGCGGGAGACAATACTTCTTGCAGTACCGATGGGAAACTCTTCAAACAAAGGGCTTGAAAAATATTCCGTTCTCCCGTCGGATATCTATGAGGGAAAAGCCGATCTTGACGGACTTTGCGAGATACCCGTCGACAGATTCAAAGAGGAAAAATTCATACTCCTAAAAAACGGAAACAGTATGTACAGACACGCAAGAAGTGCCTTTGAAAGCTGCGACTTTACTCCGGATGTAATATTCAGACTTGATCAGTTGCTTACATCCTTCTCACTTGCAGATGCGGGAAACGGAGTATGTTTTGTGACGGATACGCTGTTTCGCTATCACCGCTTCAACGATAATGTGCGGCTGTACAGAATAAAGAACAGCGGAGAAAGAATGCTTTATACAGCAAAAAAGAAAAATAAGTATATTTCTTCCGCAATAAAGGCATTTGACGGCGTTGCTTCGGAGACTATCAAGTAATCGCTTGACATTGCGGACATTTTTTGGTATAATTACAATATATATTTCACGATCCAGGGAGAAACCAAATGAGAATAATAGCACATAGAAGCGGACCTGTTAATTACCCGGAACAGACGGTACTTTCCGCACTTGATGCGATACGAATGGGAGCTGAAATGGTGGAGGTAGACGTAAGATTCACAAAGAACGGTGACCTTGCAATACATCACGATGACAGAGCGGACTATCTTTTTGGAGACGAAAGGAACATTCCGGAAATGACAACAACGGAGTTTCTCTCTCTGAGACACAAGAGGAACCCCGAGTTCTGTTCGCATCTTCTCGATCACTATATGGCGGCAGGAGCTTTTCCGCTTCTTATACATATAAAGGACGAAAAGACCATACCTAAGATACTTGAGCTTTCCGAAAGGTACGGCTGTACCGATAAGATAACCCTCGGAGTCCTGACAGCGGACGGTGTTCGTAACGCCAAAAGGATCATTCCCGATGTAAAGGTGCTGGTGTTTATGGGAAGTCCCGAAAATACAGACGAATGTGTCGAGGCGGGAGCCGATTACATAAGACTTTGGGAAGACTGGTTTACAAAGGAGAATGTGGCGAGAGTCAAAAAGCACAGCGGTGTCGAGCTCTGGTGTATGGCCGGAAAATGCACGCCGGAAGGAGTAGGCTACACCACAAAGGAGAATGTAGAAAGATTTGTGCGTATGGGGGCGGACGGCATACTTGTAAATGACGTAAGCTTTCTTATCGATACACTGAAAGAGCTTAGAATACAATAAAGCAAAAGAAACGGAGCTGTTTGAAATGAATATAAAAGCTGCAATATTT
>SVQR01000002.1 GCA_015065225.1 Oscillospiraceae bacterium
CAAACTTATATAATTTCTGAAAGGGTAATAAAAATGAAAAAGAACAGAATTTTTGCAGTGGCTCTCGCCGCTCTCCTTTCCGTTTCCGCGTTCACCGCATGCGGTTCCAAGAAGGAAGAAAAGAAAGACGAAACGGCAAAGCCTCTTACTCCTGAGGAACAGCTTGCTCAGGATATGGCTGAGCTTCCCGAAAAGGAAGACGAAAACAACGTAGATCCCGCAACCAAGGAAGAAGCAAAGAAGCTCGCAGATGAGATCACAAAAAGAGCAAGAGACGGTGAAGATTTCTACTCTCTCGTTGAAGCATACGGTGAAGATCCCGGAATGTACAACAATCCCGAAGGTTACCTCTTCACATACGGTGCAATGGTTCCGGAATTTGAAGAAGCATCCTTCAAGCTCAAAGTCGGAGAAATAAGCGATCCCGTAGAAACCACATACGGTTATCACATAATAAAGAAGCTTCCCCTCGATCTTGATCCCGCAAGCAAAGAATACCTTGATATCGCTTACATGATAGGCGGTGAAAAGCTCAATGCCGAGCTGGAAGAGTTCCTTAGCACCGTGGAAGTTGTATACACAGATGCATTCAACAGTCTCGGTATCCTTGACATGGGTACTCCCAAGGCGACGGAAGGTGCAGAGGCGGATGCCGCAGCAGTTCCCACCCTCTCCGGTTATGACTGGAAGTATGATGCATCCGAAGTAATGTTCACCATCGGCACAGCTCCCGTAACTTTCGGTGAATTCCGTTACTACGCAATGGGCAACAAGCCTTATGTTGACGGCGGCGATGACTCCTACTGGACAGAAGAGAACACCGAGACATTTAAAAAGGATATCGTTGAACAGTTCAAGCAGTTTGTCGGTATAAAGCTCCTTGCAACCTCCGAAAAGTACGGTATCGAGCTTGATGCTACGGATGAAGCAAAGATAAATGACATGGTTACAAGCTACAAGGTACAGTTCGGTGAAGAAGGCCTCGCATCCCTTCTCGATGAGATGTTCGTTGACGAAGAGATCTTCAGATATATGCTCAGATACGATCAGTACGTTGAAAAGGTACTTCTCGCAAACGCTCCCGAAGCAGAGATCATGGCCTTTGCCGAAGAGAACTATGTACGCGTTCAGCACGTTCTTGTATCCTTCACACAGGAAGAGGCTGCAGTCGAAGAGGATGTAGCTCACGTTCACGAAGAAAATGCGGCTGAGCCGGAAACAGCTGAAGCTACAAACGAAGATACTGTTGTGGAAGCAGCCGAATAATATCACATCATACGGAGACCTTAACGGGTTTCCGTTTTTTTATGCCGAAAATTCCGTGTATCGCGGGCTTTATCGTAATTTTAACGAAATATGTATTGAAATTTCCTCCGATATGTTATATAATAATTTGAATATTTATTTTTTCTGAAAGGAAAGGTTACACACAAAAATGAGAAAGCCTCTTCTGTGCACACTTGCCCTGTCTTTATGTCTCGGATGCTGTTCCTGCGGCAGTGATATGTCGGATGATAAGATATCCGTTATGCTCACCGACGGCGACAATTTTGAGATAACAAGCGAGAATCCCGTAAGGATAAATAGTGGCGAAGATGCGGTCTTTGACGTTGAGCTTGATAAAAACTATAAATTCCCCTCCGATCTTCCGGATAATATGACATACAAAAAGGGACAGATAATAATCTCCGATGTAAAGTATCCGGCGACATATGAGCTTTACGCCATTGATTCAAAGTCTACAAAAAAATATACATTCAGTCTGCAGTCACTCAGCGGTGGCGGATATACACGTTCCTCGGTAAGCTCGGGAAAATATCCAAATGGAACAAAGATCACGGTTTCGGCAACACCCAAGAAGGACTACGAATTTGTAGGCTGGTCACTTGATAAGACACTTCAGAACGAAGGAGAGCTCTTGTCATCGAACAGATCCTATTCCTTCATCCTTACAGAAGGCACGACGATACACGCAAACTTTATCAATACCGCTCCTAAGGTCGAGGATACATCATCAAAGCCTGCGGCTTCACTTAATGAATCGCGCATCATGCTCTATCATCCTAACGGCGGCATTATAAAAGATTCGGAGGATGAATTCTACACTGCAAAGACATACGATCACTATTTTCTGATGCCCAATACTCTCCCCGGTGCAAATGAGATATTCATCCGTGAAGGCTACAAGCTGGTCGGCTTCTCGGACAATGCGGACGGAAGCGGTAATTTCTACGGTCTCGGACATACCGCACGGTTTGCGCAAGGCGAAAGAGCTGTCACTTCCCTTTACTGTGTGTGGGAAAAATATTCCGACATATCTCTGTTTACATATGAAAATTATGAAAACGGACTTATAATTACAAAATACAACGGTAACGAAGAAAAGGTCGTCATTCCGGAAATAATAGACGGCAAAAAGGTGTTGAGTATCGCCAAAGGTGCGATATCCGGCGACAGAATAAAGACCATCATGCTTCCCTATTGCCTTGTAAGTGCCGAATCGGGCGCGGTGTATGATTGTCCCTCTCTTGAAAAGGTACATATGTCCGATGCGATACGTTCTGTGCCGAACGATATGTTTACGGATACGGCAAAGATAAAGACCATCCATGTGGATGCGGCAATACGGCCGGCATATACATCAAATTACAGAAACTTCTCCCTTAAATATCAATACCTCATCTCGCTTCCGGATGATAGACCAAAGGTAGTCGTACTTTCCGGATCAAACACAGACCACGGTGTGGATACGCTTCTCATGGAACAGAGCCTCGGCGGCAAGTACTACTGTGTGAATTTCGGAACGGATGCCGCTTTCAACATCACTCTCATTCTTGACAGTATCGGAAGCCTTCTCGGTGACGGTGACTACATGATACACAATTTTGAGCAGATGGATTACTGCCGCGGTACATTCGAGATAAACGCCCTTTCCTTCCAGGGACTTGAATCCAACTACAACATTCTCTCGCTTGTTGATTTCTCAAAGTACACTAACTTCTTTGAAGCTCTTTGCGCTTTCAATGAAACGAGAGGAAAAAGCATCGGCGGTGATTACAATTCAAACCCCAATGTCCACAACAAACGCGGTGAAAAGCACTCTATACAGGGTAATTACAACACCGATGACTTCTTTGTAGGCTCAAACGGCAGATTTGAATTTTCCGATACGCTCATATCCAAAGAGGAAGCCGCAAATCTCTGTTCTGTTTATGACAATATAAGAGCAACAGGTGCAACGGTACTTGTCTCCTATCCCTCCTTCAACTACAATGCGGTAATTGAGGAGTACAGGAATAAAGATGCATATGACGAGTATGACAGCTTCCTTCGGGAGAATCTCAATGCTCCTCTTATTTCAAAGGTTCATGACTATATCTTCCCCGGAAAGTATATGTCCAACACGGACTATCATCTTAACGAACACGGCAGAAAGATACGTACTGCAAATCTTCTTCGTGACTTCTGCGCTTACACAAAGGATGAATATACCCCCATAGATGTTTCGGATGAAGATCTGAGCTTCTGGAACAACTGATACTGCTTCTTGTTTTTGAAAGGTTTTACTGTTATGACTGATCTTATATATTTTGATGTGCCGATGATGTGGCTGATACCGCTTTTTGCGGCACTTCTCTCGGTGCTGAGTGCTCTCTTGGGCAAGGTGAAGATACTTCCGTGGATCTGTGCCGCACTTCACGGTATTGCAATTGCCGCGATAATATATCTTGACGGCGGACTTACCGATATATTCTTAATGCTGATAATATCGCTTATCGCATCCTCTGTATGCACATCATTCGTGAATAAAGGAGGAAAGAAGCAATGACATTCAATTCTGTCGCCTTTCTCCTTTTCTTCCCGGTAGTGCTGTTGTTTCACTTCCTTGTACCGACAAAGTACAGATGTGTTCCGCTTCTTATACTGAGCTACTACTTCTATGCCTGCTGGAACGTGGGACTTATGGGACTTATCATATTTACAACTGCGGTCTCATATGTTTCCGGCTTACTGCTTGAACGTACAGACAAAAAAAGCACCCGAAGACTTCTTCTTGCGATAACGCTCATCGCTTGTCTCGGTGTACTGTTCTTCTATAAATATTTCGACTTCTTCACATCCACGGTAAGCTCGGTGATATCGCTGTTCTCCGGAGCTCCTTTCGCAGGTGTGTCACTTGAACTCATACTTCCCGTAGGTATCTCCTTCTATACGTTCCAGACATTGTCCTATGTAATAGATGTATACAGAAAGAACATCCCCGCAGAGAAAAACTTTATTTACTACGCACTTTTCGTGACATTCTTCCCTCAGCTTGTTGCAGGACCTATCGAGCGACCGGAAAATCTTCTTCCTCAGCTCAAGGCTCCTCACAGATTTTCAAAGGAAAACTTTGTCACAGGCTCTGCAGTAATGCTGATAGGATACTTCAAGAAGATCGCTGTTGCCGATATAATAGCTCCTTACGTTAATTCGGTATTCAACAATGCTTCTTCAGCAACGGGACTTGCCGTTATCCTTGCAAGCTGTCTTTTTGCCGTGCAGATATACTGCGACTTCTCCGGCTACACGGATATTGCGATAGGCTGTTCAAGGATAATGGGCATAAAGCTCATGCAAAACTTCAACCGTCCTTATATGTCAAAATCCATAAAGGAATTCTGGTCAAGATGGCACATAAGTCTTTCTTCCTGGTTTAAGGACTACCTTTACATACCTCTCGGCGGCAACAGATGCTCAAAATTGCGCAATATGATCAATATTATGATAGTCTTTACCGTCAGCGGTCTTTGGCACGGTGCAAACATGACCTTTGTACTCTGGGGTGCACTCCACGGCTTCTATCAGATAATCGGAAGGGTAACTCTTAAAGCAAGAAACGGCTTTATCGGAAAGATCGGTCTTTCGGAAGAATCGTCTGTCATAAAGGCATGGAGGACATTTTTCACCTTCGTACTTGTAACCTTCGCATGGATATTCTTCAGAGCAAACAGCATATCCGACCTGGGTATACTTCTCTCAAAGCTCGTATCTCCCGGATCATTTACAGAGTTGGGCAACATCATGGGACTTACCCTCTCGTCATGTGTCGTTATAATACTTGCGATAGTGCTTCTCGGCTTCTTCGACAGAAAGATGAACCCCACGGGAAGTTTTGAAGGTCTCAATGACAAGACGATAGCCTTCTCCGTCGGTGAAGCAATGCTCCTTATATGGACAGTACTTGCGGCATGGTTTATACTTTATTCCAAGGGCGTATCAAGCACGTTCATCTACTTCCGATTCTGAGAAAGGAGTGTTATAAATGAAGATCTTAAAAGCTATACTTACAAAAGTACTTCCCTTTGTCATAATACTCTTTATTCCCTTTGCTCTTATGGCGGCAATGTCAAAGAGCATCCCGGATCAGTACGGCAACACATTCCTTGCGGGACTTAAGCCAAAGTATGAAAGACTTTACGGTACGGACAGCCCAAAAGTAATAGTTGTCGGCGGCAGTAATGTGGCATTCGGTATGGACAGCGAGCTTATGGAAAAACAATTGGGACGTCCCTGTATAAACTTCGGACTTTACGCTGACCTCGGTACAAAAGCGATGCTTGACCTTTCGGAAGATGCTGTCGGCAAGGGCGATGTTGTGATAATCTGTCCGGAGACGGATGCTCAGACATACTCTCTCCATTTTGATGCGAGAAATATGTGGCAGGCAGTTGAATCCGATCCTTCTATGATAACAAGGCTTCCCTCGGATGATATGATGAAAGTCTTAGCTGCATTTCCCGACTACTACAAGGCGAAAAAGGAATTTTACAAAACAGGCACAACTCCCAACCCGGAGGGCGTATACAGAGCAGATTCCTTCAATGAGCTTGGTGACTTGATATATAAGAGAAAATACAACGCCATGCTCTCATTTGTTGACGAAAACAAGCTCGTGAACCTTTCTCCCGACCTTATCACCGATGAATTTGCGGACTATCTCAACAATTATGCCAAAAAGGCACAGAAAAAAGGTGCGAAGGTATACTTCAGCTTTCCTCCCATAAACAACGAATCCCTCACCGAAGATACAACAGATGAGACTGTCTACGGATTCTATAAGGCTCTTGTCGAAAAGCTTGATTTCGAGGTCATAAGCAGCATTGACGATTATATTCTTGACAAAGAGTATTTCTTTGACACAAACTATCATCTCAACGAAACAGGTGCGGAATACAGAACATCTCTTCTGTCAGCCGATATCCTGCGTGCGGAGGGTAATACTGCGATAAATCTCGATCTTTCATTCCCGATGGCTCCGATACGTCCGGATGACCTCTTTGGTTTTAATGTCAACGATGATAGGACAGGATTTTTTGAATTCAAGGAAGAAGAAATCGGCGGTCGGAAGGTCGCAATACTTACGGGACTTACCGAAAGCGGTGCAAGTGAAGATCTCCTTACAATGCCGGTATCCTATAACGGACTTCCCGTTGTTGCAATAGAGGCGAACGCATTCTCAAAGAGCACTGTACTTGAGAGAGTGTTCATATCCGATAATTCGAATATCACATCCTTCAGAGACGGTGCGTTTGACAACTGTCCCACTCTCAGAAGTGTCGAACTGACAGTACCCCCCACACAGATAAAGGCATCTCCGAATGTCTTTGGTGAAACTGCAGAGAATGTAATGTTCTATGTAACAAAGGAGCTTTATTCCGATTACATGACAGACTATGAGTGGGGATCACACTTTGAGAGAATAACACTTATGTAAACTCCGAAAGGAAGATAAATATGCGAATAGTAATAAAGGTCGGTACATCGACACTTGCCCACAGTGGCGGAAGAATGAATATAAGACGTATAGAAAAGCTCTGCAAGGTATTGTCGGATCTCAAGAACGCGGGAAATGAAGTTGTTCTTGTATCATCCGGTGCAATAGGCATGGGCGTAGGCAAGCTGTCCCTCGGTGAAAAGCCTGCGGATATACCCACAAAACAGGCTGCAGCGGCGGTAGGTCAGTGCGAGCTGATGTATACATACGACAAGCTGTTTACCGAATACAATCATACCGTAGCACAGGTTCTTCTTGTAAAGAGCGATATCGACAACGAACACAGACGTCACAACTTCCATAACACAATGTCAAGACTTCTGGAGCTGGGTGCACTTCCCATCATAAACGAGAACGACACCGTATCCACCGAAGAGATCGTAATAGGAGACAATGATACACTTTCTGCGATAGTTGCGGTTGAAACAGGCGCGGATCTGCTTGTACTTCTGTCGGATATTGACGGACTGTATACCGCAGACCCCCACAAAGATCCCGATGCAAAACTTATTGAGGAAGTTCGCGAGATAACACCGGAAATACTCGCTCTTGCGGGCGGTGCGGGATCAAGTCTCGGCACAGGCGGAATGGAAACAAAGCTCAGAGCTGCACAAATGGCGACACAGGCGGGAACGGATATGATAATCGCCAACGGTGAAAATCCGGATATCCTTTATAATATAGTTGACGGTATCCCCTTCGGAACAAGATTCTACAGCAGCAAAAAGTGAGGCAGATATGACAACACAACAGATAATGCAAAACGCAAAGGAAGCGAAAAAATCGGCAATCCTTTTAACAGAAGAAAAAAAGAATCAGGCTCTTACCGCAATGGCTTCGGCGCTTGTACTTGATACAGAAACGATACTTTCGGAAAACAAAAAAGACATCGAAAATGCAAGAGGCAAGATATCCGATGTCATGATAGACAGACTTAGCCTTTCAAGTGACAGGATAAAAGCAATGGCAAACGGTATAATTGCTGTGGCACAGCTTCCCGATCCATGCTCTGTGGTGCTTTCCGAGTATATAAGAGAAGATGGCCTTGAAATACGCAAAAAGTCCGTTCCCATGGGCGTTGTGGCGATAATATATGAATCACGTCCCAATGTTACAAGCGATGCGGTGGCACTGTGTCTGAAGTCGGGAAATGTTTGCATCCTTCGCGGAGGCAAGGAAGCATATAACAGCTCGAAGGCAATAGTCAACGCACTTCGCAAGGGGCTTCGTGCTTCGGGACTTTCCGAGGATCTTGTATCACTTGTTGACGATATTACACGTCAGAGTGCGACAGACCTTATGACAGGTGTCGGATATATAGATCTCCTCATTCCGAGAGGCGGTGCGGGACTTATAAAGGCGTGCACGGAAAATGCAAAGGTTCCCTGCATAGAAACAGGTACAGGCATATGTCATATATACATTGACAAGGATGCGGACATTGAAAAAGCGGTAAAGATACTGTACAATGCAAAGACATCTCGCCCTTCGGTATGCAATGCCTGTGAGGTATGTCTTATACATAAGGATATAGCGGAAGAAGTACTGCCGAGAATAAAAAAAGCCCTCGTTGACGAAAGACGAAATCGAGGCGAGATACCGGTAGAGCTTCGACTTTGCGACAAGGCGGCAAAAGTGATCGACGGCACAAAGAGCAACGATAAAGATTTTGATACGGAATTTCTCGATTATATTCTTGCGGTCAAGGTGGTTGACAGTCTTGATGAGGCAATAGATCACATCAGCATACACTCCACCCGTCACAGCGAAGCGATAATTACGGAGAATTCCGATGCCGCAGAGCTTTTTACAAGAAGCATAGACAGCTCGTCTCTGTACATTAATGCATCCACGAGATTTACCGACGGCGGTGAGTTCGGGCTGGGATGTGAGATGGGAATATCCACTCAGAGACTTCACGCAAGAGGTCCGATGGGACTTCGGGAGCTTACCACTTACAAGTATGTTATTACGGGTGACGGACACATCAGATAAGATCGGAATGTTTCCGCCAAAGTATAAAATACATTCGGAATAATGCAGAATTGAACGAATATAACAAGAAAACGCCTAACCATGATGGTCGGGCGTTATTTTTTGCTTGTTTTTCAGATCTCGTATGATCTCCAAAGCTCCGGAGATATAACATCCCCGTCAAAGCTTTCCTTTATTGCGGACACAGACCTCTCCACCGCAGTCATCGGCCCATGTACAAGAAACAGCTTCTTTGTTCCGCTTTCAAGTGCTGTCCTTGCGGCATCGTAGGCACAGGAATGGCCGTTTGCCCAAAAATCATGTTCGGGAGAACCGACTCCCATGGAAAATTCGTGGATGACCGCATCGCATCCCTTGAAGAATTCCGCAATTTCGGGAGTATATCTTGAATCACCCAATATTCCAAGAGTTTTGTCTCCGATGGTGAATCTGTAACAGAGTCCTTTTATTGCATGAGATGATTCCAAACATTCAACATGAAGGTCATCTATATCAAAGCTGTCGCCGCCGTAAAGCTCGTGTACCGTCGGCATTGGTGCGCCTTCATAGTATTTATCGAACATACACATCATCTTTGCACGTTCAACGGTGTCGGCAATATCCTGATGATGACCGTAGATATGTGCTGTAGTCTTCCTTGTCTGCATCTTGTAGAACAGAAACAGAGGAAGTCCCATTATGTGATCGTGATGACAATGTGTTACAAAAACGTGTTCTATGTCATTCGGATCTATACCGATATCCGCAAGCGTAAGTGCCGATTTATATCCGAGATCCACAAGATACTTTCTGTCAATTATAAAGCATGGTGTATCCCCATGATGCTCATCCGGGATGCACTTTGATTTTCCGAGAAAGATTATTTCCATATATGATTTATCCTTAAGAACAATTTTCTCATATTATACACCCGACTTGAAATATTGTCAAGCATCTATCGCAAAATTTCAACATATACTTAATAATATCACATTAATATCAGAAAAGCGGCAAAAAATCTTAACTCAATCTTTATATCGTGCAATTGACAACACTCGACAAAAAATGCTATAATATAATATTATAATGAAAGTTATTATGCCCTGCGATATTAAATGAAAGGTGGCAAGTTCAGCTAAAAAATGAAAGATACAGCAAAAACCGACGGACTCCTTCTCGGTATAGATATCGGCTCGACAACAGCTAAGGTAGTCCTTATCGAAGATGAAAAGATAATATACAGTAAATACGAACGCCACTATTCGAAGGTTCGGGAAAAGACGTCTGAGATGCTTGCCGAAGTAAGACCTGTTATAGGTGAAAGAAGCTTCAGAGCGGCAATATCCGGCTCTGCGGGTATGGGACTTGCACAGGTAGCGGGTATCCCATTCGCACAGGAGGTGTTTGTCGTAGGTGAGGTCATAAGACGCAAGGAGCCTGACACTGCTGTCGTTATCGAGCTTGGCGGTGAGGATGCAAAGATAATCTTCTTTGACGGTGCCCCCGATGAAAGAATGAACGGCTCATGTGCCGGTGGTACAGGTGCATTCATTGACCAGATGGCTACACTTCTCTGTATGACAAACGACGAGATGGATAAAGCAAGTCTTGAGCATAAAAAGCTGTACCCCATTGCTTCAAGATGCGGAGTTTTCGCAAAGACAGACATCCAGCCTTTACTGAATCAGGGTGCAAGCAAGGCTGATGTTGCGGCAAGCATATATCAGGCGGTGGTAAATCAGACCATCGGAGGACTCGCACAAGGCAGAAAAATACGCGGCAAAGTAATGTTTCTCGGTGGACCGCTCTATTATTGCAAGGGACTTCGCGAAAGATTCGTCGATACTCTCGGACTCACCCCCGAAAACGCAGTATTCCCCGACTATGCCATATATGCGGTCGCGTTGGGAACAGCTCTTTATGCGTCAAAGATTGGCGAAGATACAACGATAGATACGTTCATTGCCGCAATAGAGAACGCAAAGTCCTACTCCTCGGGAACGGACACACTTCCCGCACTTTTTGAAAACGAGGATGAATATAACGAATTTTCCGCACGTCACGCTAAGGCAAATGTTGAAACAAAGGATATATCATCATACTCAGGAAAGGCATTTCTCGGCATAGACTGCGGAAGCACCACGACAAAGCTTGTCCTTCTTTCGGAGAATAACGAAATTATATACAGCTACTATGCCTCAAACCAAGGCAATCCTGTGGAGGTCGTACGCTCCGAACTTGAAAAGCTGTATTCTCTCATGGGTGACAGAATAACCATATGCGGAAGTGCTGTCACAGGCTACGGAGAGGAGCTTATAAAGAACGCTTTCGGCTGTGATATAGGCATTGTAGAAACCATCGCTCATTACACCGCCGCAAAGTACTTCTGCCCTGATGTTGACTTCATACTCGACATTGGAGGTCAGGATATCAAATGCTTCAAGATAAAGAACGGTGCTATAGACAGTATAATGCTTAACGAAGCCTGCTCATCGGGATGCGGATCATTCCTTGAGACATTTGCAAAATCTATGGGATATCCGATAGCGGAATTTGCAAAAAAGGGAATCTACGGTAAGAATCCCGTAAACCTCGGTTCAAGATGCACCGTATTCATGAATTCCTCGGTAAAGCAGGCACAGAAGGACGGTGCGGGAGTTGAGGATATCTCCGCAGGTCTTTCCATAAGTGTTGTTAAAAACGCAATATACAAGGTCATTCGTGCGGCAAGTGCCGATGAGCTGGGTGAAAACATAGTTGTCCAGGGCGGTACTTTCTATAACGATGCTGTACTGCGTGCATTTGAACGTGAGCTTGGCAAGAATGTCATCCGTCCCGGTATTGCGGGACTTATGGGTGCATACGGTGCGGCACTATATTCAAAAAGATGCAAAGCCTCCTCCATCATTACCCGTGAGGATCTCTCAGGCTTTACACATACATCAAAATCCGCCTCCTGCAAGGGATGCACCAACAACTGTCACCTTACGATAAACACCTTTGCGGATGGCAGAAAATTCATATCCGGAAACAGATGCGAAAAGGGACTTGGACTTGAAAAGACATCAAAAGATGTCCCCAATCTCTATGAATTCAAACGCAAGGCTCTGCTGGAAATGCAGGGCGGTGAAGCCAAACGCGGAACGATAGGTCTTCCTCTTGCGCTGGGAATGTATGAGCTTCTTCCTCTCTGGTACGGAATATTCTCACATCTCGGATTCAAAGTGATACTTTCCGGAATGTCCTCAAGACGTACATATGAAAAAGGACAGCTCTCCATTCCATCGGATACGGTATGTTATCCCGCAAAGCTGATGCACGGACATATTGCGGAGCTTCTTGATCATAAGACGGATGCAATCTTCTACCCTTGCCTTTCCTACAATATTGATGAAAAGGCTTCGGACAATCACTACAACTGTCCCGTTGTCGCATACTATTCCGAGCTTCTCGACGGCAACATAGAGGAGCTTCGTGATACGGTATTCCTATATCCGTACCTTAACGTAAACAGCAAAAAAGAGCTTGCAAAGGAGCTTTCCGGGTATATTTCAAAGAAGCTGTGTCCGATATCCGTCAGAGAAATGCGAAAGGCTGTGGACAAAGGCTTCGAGCTTTACAACAGTTATATGGACAGTGTAAAGCGTGAGGGAGAGAGAGCGATTCAATACGCCAAAGAAAACGGCAAGCGCGTAATGATACTCGCAGGTCGCCCCTATCATATCGACTCGGAGATATGTCACGGTATAGACGATCTTGCAAAGAGCCTCGGCTTTGTAGTTGTCAGCGAAGACAGCGTATTTCATCTTGCAGAGCCTGTACAAGTGAATGTCCTTAATCAGTGGACATATCATGCAAGGCTTTACAGGGCGGCGGTATATGCATCCACAAATCCCGATGCAGAGCTTGTTCAGCTTGTATCCTTCGGTTGCGGTGTTGATGCCATTACAACAGATGAGGTGAGAAGCCTGCTCGAAGAAAGAGGCAAATTCTACACTCAGATAAAGATAGACGAGATAACAAATCTCGGTGCGGTAAAGATAAGACTTCGCAGTCTCATAGGTGCAATAGAAGAAAAAAGGGAAAAGGAGGACGCAAAAGCATGACGGGAAATTATGTTGAATTCACCGAAGAAATGAAAAAAGAATACACTGTACTTGTCCCGAATATGCTTCCCATGCATTTCAAGATGATAATGCGCGTTCTCAAAAATTACGGTTATAACATGGAGCTTCTGGAGACGGAAGGCAAGCACATCGCAGAAAAGGGACTCAGATACGTACATAACGACACCTGTTATCCCGCAATACTTGTAATAGGTCAGTTTCTGGATGCGATAGAAAGCGGAAAATATGATCCGCACAAGGTGGCACTCATCCTTTTCCAGACAGGAGGCGGTTGCAGGGCATCCAACTATGTATCGCTTCTCAGAAAAGCTCTTGCAAAGGCAGGGTACGGATATGTGCCTGTAATTGCGTTCAGCTTCGGCAATATCGAGAAGCACTCCGGATGGAATATCACGGTATCATTGTACCTTAAGCTCTTTTGCGCACTTCTGTATGCTGATCTCCTCATGAATCTTCAGAATCAGTGCAAGGTATACGAGAAAAATCCCGGCGATACAGACCTTGTCTGCGAAAAATGGCTTGCAAAGCTGACATCGGGAAACAAAGCCATGCCCCTTTCCGGAGGCAAAAAAGCAAAGGAGCTATACAAAACGATCCTCGATGATTTCGCCGCAATTGAGAAGGTACAAAAACCTAAGCTCAAGGTCGGCATAGTCGGTGAGATATTTGTAAAGTATTCACCTCTCGGAAACAATAACCTCGCAGACTTTCTTGTCAAAAACGGTGCAGAGCCCGTAATTCCGGGGTTCATTGATTTCCTTCTCTACTGCATCTATAACGTAGTTCTTGACAAAAAGCTGTACGGCTTCAAATCATTCATATACACTGCGTACGGAATGGTATACAATGTCATCCTGAAAAGGCAGAAGGAGCTCATTGAAGCGATAAACGAGCACGGAGTCTTTGACGCACCGACGCCCTTTGACGAGACTCTCACCCTTGCAAAAGGTATAATCAGCTTCGGAGCAAAGATGGGCGAGGGATGGCTTCTCACATCGGAAATGGTGGAGCTTTACCACAGCGGTGCAAAGAACATAGTCTGCACGCAGCCCTTCGGATGCCTTCCCAACCATATCTGCGGCAAAGGTATGATGAAGCCTCTGAAGGAAAAATATCCGGACATAAACATAGTCGCAATAGACTACGATGCAGGTGCAACGGCGGTGAATCAGGAGAACCGTATACGCCTGATGCTTTCCAATGCAAGGCTTGCGCTTGAAGAAGATATAACAAAGACCGCTCCCGCAAAAAAGGATACGGAAACGGTACAAGTATAAAAACAACTCCCTGTCGAAATCGCTTTCGGCAGGGATAATTTGTTGTTATAGACTTTATCAGAATATTGTAGGTGCAATTGTTATAGTAAGTACCGAAAGTATCATAAGTGCCGCAAGCACCCAACAGATAATTCTTACTGCCTTCTTATTCATATCTTCACCTTCTTCCCTTATTCTTTTTAAGTATCCTTGCCGACATGGGAGATATATCAACATTCTTCTTCAACGTCTCCCCCGTTATAATGTCGGTATAATTTCCTGAAAGTTCTCTTGTGACAGCTTGCTTTGAAACATTTACGGTCACAAGTATTTCGTTATTCTTATCATATCGTTTATAAGAAACAAACCCGTCGGAAACTTCCGTAAATTCAAAGTATCCCTTTGCGAAAACAGGCTCGCTTCGTCTTATGCCGCCAAGTATTCTGTAATGGGAAAGAAGCTCCTTGTCCTGCTTATGCCATGGATATGGCAATCTGCAAAAGGGATCTCTGTATCCTTCAAGTCCCGCTTCATCACCGTAAAACAGTGAGGGCGTACCAAACAGCGTATACTGCACAATGCTTGCAGTTTTAAGCATTTGTATTGCTTTTGTTCTCTGTTCGGAAGTCATCCTCTTGACGGACAACTGCTCATTGGTATATCCTTCCGAATCATCTCCGCCGAGTACGGTAAGAATCCTGTCGGTATCATGCGTGCCGAGGATATTCATAAGTACATCCGAGCATTGAGACGGATAGCTCATATAAAGCTCTGTTACGGTATTGTGGAAAAACTCTGTATCACCGTTTTTTATAAGCTCGGTCACGGCATTTTTTACAGGGTAATTCATAACGCTGTCAAGCTGAGAGCCTCTGAAGTACTTTCTTCTGCTGCCGTATGCTATCTTGTCGGCGGCATTCTCCCATACTTCGCCTATTATAAGTCCGTCTTTGTTCTTTTCCCTAACCACGGTTCGCAGACCGTCAAGAAAACTTTCCGGAAGCTCATCGGCTACATCAAGTCTTATACCGCCGATTCCCATATCCAGATACTTCTCAAGAACACCGTCTTTTCCGAGGAAATAATTTCTGCAATCTTCGTTTTCAAGGTTGAGCTTCGGAAGGACCTCTATCCCCCACCAGCTCTTATATTTTCCGTTATCCTCAAAGGTGTACCAGTCACGGTAAGGAGATTCCTCGTTCCCATAAGCACCGATACTGTCGTATCGTTCGTATCTGTTAAAGTAAAGGCTGTCGTCGCCGGTATGATTGAAAACACCGTCAAGTATGACCTTTATATCTCTTTTTTTCGCTTCGTCTATGAGTAAACGCAAAGCATCCTCACCGCCGAACATTTCATCCACCGTCATGTAATCGCCGGTATCATACTTATGGTTGGAGTATGCTTTGAATATGGGGCTTAAATAGATGCATCCCACGCCGAGGCTCTCAAGATAGTCAAGTTTTTCCGCAACACCGTAAAGCGTGCCGCCGAAAAACACATTATTCTCCACGAATGCTCCCGGATATTCACCGTACTGCGGTATTCCGTTCTCCCAATCGGGATTCATAACAGCCGTGTCGGATACGGGAACACTCTTTGAGCCTTTGAAAAATCTGTCCACAAAAACGTGATACATAACATTCCCTTTAAACCAGTCGGGAGTCTCAAAGCCTTTGTCATAAACAAGAAGTCTCGATCTTCTGTCGCAAAGCTCCTCACACAGTTCAAAGTCGATATTGTTGATACTGCAGGTATAAAGCATGAAGCTGCCGAAGGAGATCTCAAAGTGATAATAGTAAAGACCGTTTGCAAGGCTCTCCGGAAGCTCTGTCACGGGAATCTCGCAAAAAAACCTGTCCGTCACAAGATCAGAAGACAACGACAGATCAAAGCCGCGTGTCTCTCCGAAATCCCTTGAAAACCAAAGTTTGACACTGCAAGCACCCGCACGTCTGGGAAGCTCTAACTCAAATTGCAAAGCATCCTTTTTTGAAGGTACGCATACAGCACCTGTCTTTGAGATATCCTTCCTTCCCAGCTTCTTTTTTATCCGCACGATCGGTGCATCGCCTAAAACAGAGCACCTCTGTACTTTCCCAAGTACACCGATCACGGTCAAATTCTCTTTCAAACTTTTTTGCATAGATTACGATTCCAAAATACAATCGAATGAATATCTCCGCTATCAAAGCAAAGAGCAACATTCCCTATATCCTAAATTCTCAGATTTCCTTCAGCTTCCAGATATTTTCCGCATACTCACGGATGCTTCTGTCAGCTGCAAACTTACCTGCCGCCGCAATATTGATGAGTGACATTCTGTTCCATTTCTCCGGATTCTTATAAACCGCAAGCGACTTCTCGTGTGCCTGTCTGTAAGACTCGAAGTCCGCAAGACACATATAGGGATCAGCAACACCGTGTCCCTGAAGCAGATACGAGCTTATATCCCTGAAGCTTTCTCCGGCAAAGCCGATACCGAGAGCATCCACCGCACGTCTGAGTCTTTCGTTGCCTGTATAGAACATTGTGGACTGATAGCCTGAGAGCCACATCTGCTCAACCTCATTACAGGTAAGACCGAAGATGAACATATTCTCATCGCCTGTCTCGGCAACCATCTCAACATTTGCACCGTCGTATGTTCCGATGGTAAGAGCACCGTTGATCATCATCTTCATGCATCCCGTACCGCTTGCTTCCTTGCCGGCAAGTGATATCTGCTCGGAAATCTCTGCCGAGGGAATCAGTGCCTCCGCAAGACTTACATTGTAGTCCTCAAGGAACACAACTCTGAGCTTTTCACGAATTACGGGATCTCTTTCAATGTCCTTTGAAAGCATACAAATGAGCTTTATTATATTCTTCGCCATTGTATATCCGGGAGCCGCCTTTGCACCGAAAATGAAAGTCTGCGGTTGGATATCAAGATTCGGATTCTCGCGAAGATCGTTGTATATCGAGATAATATTGAGTGCATTGAGAAGCTGTCTCTTGTACTCGTGAAGACGCTTTACCTGAACGTCATAAAGGGAATCAGGATCAATTTTTACGCCTGCTTTATTAAACAGATAGTTTGAGAATGCAATCTTGTTATTCTTCTTTATATCACCGAGCCTTGAAAGTACGCTCTTGTCATCGGCAAACTTCTTGAAATCCGCGAGCTTTTCAGGATGCTTTCTGTAATCCACACCGATAGTTTCATCAAGAAGTCCGGCAAGACCGGGATTAGAATAACAAAGCCATCTTCTGTGTGCAACACCGTTTGTTACGTTTGTGAACTTTTCGGGATACATTCTGTAGAAGTCCTTGAATACCGTTTCCTTGAGAATATCCGAATGAAGTGCGGAAACGCCGTTGACGGTATGCGATCCGATAACGGAAAGATTTGCCATTCTAACCTGATTGTAGCCGATAACAGCCATGTTGGATATTCTGCTCCAGTTGCCGGGGAATACGTTCCATGCAGCCTTGCAGAATCTTTCGTTTATTTCCTTTACGATAGCGTGTATTCTCGGAAGTTTGAGTCTGAAAAGATCCTCGTTCCATGTTTCAAGTGCTTCCGGCATAACAGTGTGATTTGTGTAGGAAACTGTCTTTATAACGGTGTTCCAAGCCTTGTCCCAGTCAAAGAAGTACTCATCAATGAGTATTCTCATAAGTTCGGGAATACAAAGTGCGGGATGTGTATCGTTAATGTGGATCGCTACCTTATCCGAGAAATTCTCAAGTGTCTTGTAAACCGCCATATGGTCGCGAACAATGCTCTGAACGGATGCGGAAACAAGGAAGTACTGCTGAGAAAGACGAAGGAGCTTACCCTCGTTGTGATTGTCGGAAGGATAGAGTACCTTGGATATGATGTCCGCATTTGTGCTCTCCTTCATCGCACTGTAATACTGTCCCTGTGTAAAGAGTCCCATATTGAAGTTCTGGATATCCCTTGCTTTCCAGAGTCTGAGAGTTGAAACAGCCTTGGAGTCGGCACCTGATATCATCATATCATAAGGCACAGCTTCCATCTCTTCGGCATTTTCGTAATATACCTCACATCTGCCGTTGTCCCATTTTTCCTTTACATGACCGCCGAAGCGCACCTTGAAAGTTCTGTCTGTTCTGGGAACAAGCCATACCTCACCACCGGGAAGCCATATATCCGGAAGCTCAACCTGCATACCGTCAACTATCTTCTGCTTGAAAAGACCGTATTCATAGCAGATGGAAAAGCCTGTTGCGGGATAATCCAGAGATGAGAGTGAGTCCATAAAACAAGCGGCAAGTCTTCCGAGACCTCCGTTACCGAGTCCGGGGTCGGGCTCCATTTCATAAAGATCGTTAAGATCAAAACCGAGCTCTGCGAGAGCATCTCTGTAATTACCGTCTATTCCGAGATTGCAAAGGCTGTTCTTAAGGCTTCTGCCAAGCAGAAATTCCATACACATATAGTATACGCGCTTGCCCTGCTTCTCGTTGACTTCATTCTTGTAGTTCTTTCTCTTGTCCGTAAGTATATCCTTGACAGAGAGAGCTACTGCCTTGTACACCTGCTCCTTTGTAGCCTCGGCAACGGATGCGCCGAAGTATCTTGCAAGCTTTGTTTCAATAAGCTCTTTTACCTGATTCTTTTCGGGATTGTGATTCATATTTATCTCCATTCTGTTGATTGATTACAAATTAATAAAAGCATATCCGTAAAAAGCGGATGTAAGACCTGACCGTAAAAAGACTTGTCTCATGAAAGAAAAACCCGAAATATCCGCGCTTCCCTTTCATCAAACAAAGACGGCAAAAACCCAAATAAGAGTCCCGATCCTTGCCGTCCTTGCAATAGTTATTCCAATTATGACAATTAATAATACATTATATCATAAATTGTCGTACATTTCAAGATACTTTTGTGCCGAAATATCCCACGAAAAATCCGTTTTCATGGCTACTCTGACCAATTTTGCCCACTTGGTTGTATCATGATAAAGCTCATACGCCGCACGAAGTCTGTCAAGAAGCTCATGAGCATTGTAGTTTGCGAAGGTAAAACCGTTGCCGTATGCCTTCTTTCCGTCCTCCCAGTAAGGCTTTATGGAATCGTATAATCCGCCTGTTTCACGAACTATCGGAACTGTACCGTATCTGGATGCAATCATCTGTGCAAGTCCGCAAGGCTCACTCTTGGAGGGCATGATGAACATATCCGCCGAAGCATAGATCCTCTTTGCAAGATCCCTGTCATAAGTGATGAGCGCACGAACTTTTTCGGGATAAGCCTCCTCAAGTCCGAGGAAGAAGTTTTCATATTCCTTATCGCCCGTTCCGAGTACCACAAGCTGTGCCTCGGACTCATTCATAAACTCGCCTATTACGTGCTTTACAAGGTCGATTCCCTTGTGCGATGCAAGACGTGTGATTATTGCGTACATCGGAACATCTCCGCTTTCCGGAAGTCCGACTTCTCTCTGAAGTGCCATTTTGTTGGCAGTCTTCTTGCCGAGGCTTCTGTCTGTGAAGTTACACGCAATAGTCGGGTCTGTTTTGGGATTGTAAAGCTCTGTATCTATGCCGTTGAGAATACCGCGGAGCTTATACTCGTTCTCACGAAGGATATAGTGAAGTCCGTGTGAGAAATCCTGAGTCTTTATTTCTTCCGCATATCTGGGGCTTACGGTGGATACCGCATCCGCACACTGTATTGCACCCTTCATAAGGTTTATGCAGTCACCGTATTCCATTGTGTTCCTGTCGCTCTCCTCCATATCGAAAACATCACCCAGAATGGCAAAATCATACTTGCCCTGGTATTCGATATTGTGGATGGTAAACACTGTCTTCATATCGCAGTATCCGGGAAGAGACGCAAACTTTCTCTTTGCATAAACGACGGAAAGAGCCGCCTGCCAGTCATGGGCATGGAGTATATCCGGGAAAAAGTCTATCTGTGACATCATTATAAGCACAGCCTTGCAGAAGTAAGCATACCTTTCACCGTCATCATAGTGACCGTAAAGAGGACCTCTTTTAAAGTAGAACTCATTATCAATGAAATAATAAGTCACACCACCAAGCTCCAGCGATTTTACGCCACAGTAAAGATTTCTCCAAGACAGCGGAACGGTAAATGAACAGATGAACTTCATCTCCTGCTTGAACTTTTCGCCTATCTTATCATAAAGCGGCATAACGACGCGGATATCAACGTCATCTCCCGCCTTATCCTTCAAAGCCTTCGGGAGCGATCCGAGGACATCTCCGAGACCGCCTGTAGCCGCAAAGGGCAGTGCCTCCGCACCGACAAATAATATTTTTTTCATATACTATCCTTTCAAATTACCAAACATTTTCAATCATAGTTAGTTCCGAATCCCGAATCACCTTAAACTCTCGCACCCTTTTCAATAAAGAAAGGCATAGTTTCGTGACCTGAAAGATTTCTTCCGTCCTTGATAACAACATTCTTATCCGTGATAACACATCCGAGATTGCAGTTCTCACCGATATAGGTGTCCTGAAGAAGAATACAGTTCTTGACAACGGTACCCTTGCCTACCTTTACACCTCTGAAAAGAATGGAATCGTGTACTTCACCCTCAATAACGCATCCGTCCGCAACAAGGGAGTTTGAAACAACAGCATCCTCGGTATACTTTGCGGGAGCGGAGTTACGCACCTTTGTCATGACAGGTCTGTGCTTGATACCGAAAAGACCTGCACGTACTTCGGGACTCAGAAGCTGCATACTTGTTGAGAAATACCCCGCAAGTGAGTTGATGCAAGCATAGAATCCGTCAAAATTGTAGCATTTTACAAGTTTCTTCTTCGCCATGACGGAGAGCACATCCAATGTAAAGGACTTATATCCGTGTGCGAGAGATTCGAGTATGATGCTCTGAAGATTTGTTCTCTTTATAACGAAAATATTCGCAGCGATCGTCTTTATACCCGTGGTGTTGCTGGTGCTGTCATAGATGGACTTTGCATATCCTTCCTCATCCGGCTCGATGATAGTATACTTTCCCGCATCCTCACCTGTGATGAACATCTTCTTTGTCACCATGGTAAGCTCTGCTCCGCTCTCCTCATGCTCCTTTATAACCTTTGAAAGATTGATGTTACAGATGATATCGCAGTCGGAAAGGACAACATAGTCCTCGGTGCAACGGTTAATAAAGTTATTGACTCCTATCATCGCCTCAAGCCTTGTGGAATAGAGCTTGTTTGCGATATTGCTGTCATATGCCGTGATGAACGGAGGAAGTATCTTTATACCTCCCGAACGTCTTGCAAGATCCCAGTCTTTACCGTTTCCGATGTGGTCAAGGAGCGACTGATAATTGTAATGTGTTACTATACCTACTTTATCTATTCCCGAATTCACCATATTGGAAAGAGCAAAGTCAATAAGCCTGTATCTGCATCCGAAGGGAACGGAAGCCATCGTTCTCTTTCGTGTCATCTCGGTGATGTTTCTGTCATGTATGTTTGAAAATATAAGTCCTACGGCTGTCATGTCTGTTCACCCTCTCTTTCACATTTCGGTAATCATCTCATTGTCGCCGATGATCATACCGTCGGGAACAATGCACTTTTCGCCGATAACGGTAATCCCCTGTGCCGATTCCTTGTTTTTACCTATCTGTGCGCCCGCACCTACTTTTACATTACTGTCAATGATGCAATAGTTTACGATCGCACCCGCACCTATCTCAACATCCGACATGATGACGGAATCAATGACGGTAGCTCCCTTTGCAACCTTTACGCCCGAGCCGAGAACGGAATTCTTGACCTCTCCGTATACCTCACAGCCTTCTGTCAAAAGTGAATTGTCAACCTTTGCATCAGCACCGAAAAAATGAGGCGGTCTGCTCTCTGTTCTTGAATATATTCTCCAGCCTTCATCGGAAAGATTGAAATTCGCACTCTTGCCGATAAGGTCCATATTTGCTTCCCAGAGACTTGATATTGTTCCGACATCCTTCCAGTATCCGGAGAATTCGTATGCCATCATCTTTTCGCCCTTTGCAAGCATTTCGGGAATGATGTTCTTACCGAAGTCATTACAGGAGTCGGGATTCTGATTGTCTGCTTTAAGATAGTCAAACAGCTTATCTTTGGAGAAGATATATATACCCATGGATGCCTTTGTGCTGTCCGGTTCCTTTGGCTTTTCGGTAAACTTGTAGATAGATCCGTCATCGTTCACGCTCATAATACCGAATCTGGAAGCCTCCTCAAGCGGAACATCAAGCACTGCGATGGTACACGCCGCATCATTCTCCTTATGATACTCCAGCATCTTGGAATAGTCCATCTTGTATATATGGTCACCGGAAAGGATAAGTACGTAATCCGGATCGAACTTGTCTATAAACTCAAGGTTCTGGAAGATGGCATTCGCCGTACCCTTGTACCAGTCGGAACGCTCCTTTCCCTGATACGGGGGAAGAATGGATGCACCGCCGAAATATCTGTCAAGATCCCACGGAAGACCGTTTCCTATATATTCGTTAAGCACAAGCGGCTGATACTGTGTAAGCACACCCACCGTGTCAACACCAGAGTTGATACAGTTGGAAAGCGGGAAATCTATTATCCTGTACTTTCCGCCGAACTGTACGGCAGGCTTTGCCACCTTGCTCGTCAAAGCGTAGAGTCTGCTTCCCTGCCCGCCCGCAAGCAGCATCGCCACGCATTCCTTTTTTCTGAACATTAAACATTACTCCTGTCTTATACCTTTTCGGTATTTATTTATATGTTTGACGGAAGACCTTGCTCCCGTGCTTATTGCCAAATATTATTTCGCCTTTCCCGAAGCTCTCGGACGTACACTTGTCACGACCTTTTTCTTGGGCTTCTCACTCTGTTTTTTGACCGCTCTCTTCTTGGGTGCAGCAACTCTTTTTGCCTCGAATATCATTCCGGAAAGTCCCGGAAGATCCACCGTAAGGCTGTATTCCCTGCCGTCATAAGCATCGTTCTCTGTCTTTATCGGAGCGAGCTTCCCTTTTTTACGTCCCGTATATTTCTCATCATCCGAATCAAGGATGCAGCTGCACATCGCCTCATAAGGAACTCCTATCTTGAAGCCGGGACGTGCCACGGGAGTGAAATTCACGACGCACAAAAGTCCGTCTCCGCTCTTGTTGTACCTCATGTAGGCAATAACTCCTGAATCACGGTTGTTTGCCATCATCCAGTCAAAGCCTGCCCAGGAATCGTCCTGCTCCCAGAGCTCGCATCTTGAAAGGTAGAGATTATTTATATCCGCAGTAAACTGCTGTATCCTTCTGTGATTGTCATATTGCAAAAGGAACCATTCAACACTGTCTTCGTAATTCCATTCGGTGAACTGTCCTATCTCGTTGCCCATGAAATTAAGCTTTTTGCCCGGATGTGTCATCATATACACCATAAAGGCACGCGTGCCGGAAAATTTGTCATCATATTCGCCCGGCATTCTGTCAAGCAAAGACTTTTTACCGTGTACAACCTCATCATGGGATATAGGTAGTATGAACCGTTCGGAAAAAGCATATGTCAGAGAGAATGTCAATTTATTGTGACTGCCCTTTCTGAAAAGCGGATCAAGCTCACAGTAGGAAAGGATATCATTCATCCATCCCATGTTCCATTTGTAATCAAATCCGAGACCGCCGTTTTCATATCCGGTTATCTGTACCGATGCCGCCGATTCCTCGGCTATCATCATAACATCCGGATACTCCCTTTTCATATAGTCATTGAGCTTACCGAAGAATGCCGTAGCCTCAAGACATATATTTGTTCCGTATACATTCGGCACCCATTCTCCCGGTCTCTTGTCGTAATCAAGATAAAGCATTGACGCTACCGCATCCACTCTCAGACCGTCGGCATGATATACCTCTGTCCAGAACGCCGCACTTGATATAAGAAAGCTCTCGACTTCATTTCTTCCGAGATCAAAACGTCTTGTCCCCCAGCCTTCATGCTCCATTCTGTCATGTCCCTGATATTCGTAAAGCGGCTTACCGTCAAATTCATAAAGTCCGTGTGCATCCTTCGGGAAATGGGCAGGCACCCAGTCAAGTATAACGCCAATTCCCGCTTTGTGCATCTCATCGACAAAATACATAAAATCCTTAGGTGTCCCGAATCGTGATGTGGGTGCGAAGAACCCGGTCACCTGATAACCCCAGGAACCGCCGAAAGGATGCTCCATCACGGGCAGAAGCTCGATATGGGTATATCCCATCTGTTTTACATATGGTGCAAGCTCGGACGCAAGCTCTCTGTAGGTATAAGGATCGCCGTTCTCCTTCTTTTTCCAGGATTCAAGGTGCATCTCGTAGATGTTCATCGGTACGGAATACTTCTTTTCGGAAAACAGCTTCTTTCTGCTGTCCATCCAGTCAGAGTCATGCCATTCATACCCGGACACATCGTAAACCTTTGATGCCGTAAGAGGAGGAGTCTCGGTATGGAAAGCATAAGGATCGGCTTTATAAAGCACTCTGCCGCCGTTTACTATCCTGTACTTGTAGCAGTCATAAATCTTAACGCCTTCAACAAGAGCTTCCCATATACCTCCGCTGCATCTGCGCATGGGGATACCTTCCTCCCAATCCGCAAAATCTCCGCAGACGGAAACGGTATCCGCATTGGGTGCCCACACTCTGAAGACACAGACCTCCTTGCCGTCTGACACATCAAAATGCGATCCGAGATATAAATATGCCTTGAAATTAGTTCCCTGATTAAAAAGATAGGGCGCAACATCGTTTTTCCTTGAAACCATAACGATCCTTTCGCATAAAAAACAAGTACAAATTCAATTTTCAATAAATACAATTACTCTTTATATATTATACACCCATTTTAGTTAAAATTCAATAGTAAAAATAGATAAAAATAAGATAATAATGGTAAAAACAAACAATTTTTTGCAAACTTTGCCAAAGGTATAACAAATAATATGCACCATCGGCGAAAAATATTCCATAAAGGCATAAAAAAGCGACCCGGAAGTTACCGAGCCGCCGTAAAATATTCCGTTTATCAGATGGATATGCTGTTGCCGAGTTCATAAAGCTCAACGAATTTATCTCTCTTGATCTTAGCAAGAGCTACCATTTCTTCATAAACCTTGGGATCGAGCTTTGCAATTTCCTCAGGCTTAGCCTTGCCCTTGTAAACTCTGTCATACATAAGAGCCCATTCGATATCCTTTTCACTTATAACACCGTCTGTTTCGGTAACTATAAGGTTGGACTTTCCTTCAAGAAGAAGCTCAACCGCATGGGCACCCATTCTGCTTGCGGCAACTCTGTCGCGAAGAGTGGGACGTCCGCCTCTCTGAACGTGAGCAAGTCTTGCAAACTTTGTCTCAACACCGGTCTCTGCCTCTATCTTTTTTGCAAGAGCTTCACCGAATTCACCGCCCATACCTTCGGATACGATAATGATGAAGTTTCTCTTCTTGTATGTCTTTGCGAGCTTTATTTTTTCAAGCACAGCAGCCTCATCAAAGGGGATCTCCTTTACCGCACAGCCTGTTGCACCTGTGGCGATAGCGGTATTGACCGCAATATAACCCGCATCTCTGCCCATTACCTCAACGACATTGCATCTTGCGTGGGATTCACAGGTATCTCTGAGTCTGTCAACCATCTCTATTACCGTGTTCATAGCCGTATCAAAGCCAACCGTATAATCAGATGAGGATACATCATTGTCGATAGTACCGGTAACACCGATGCAGGGAAGTCCTCTTCTGGACATATCCTGAGCACCTCTGAAGGTACCGTCGCCACCGATACATACAAGACCGTCTATCTTATTCTCTGCCGCAACCTTCAGAGCCTTCTGCATTCCGGCTTCTTCCTTGAATTCAAGACATCTGTCGGTATAAAGGAATGTGCCGCCTTCGTTTATTATATTTGAAACGTCATGGGGACCGAGAAGCTTCATATCATTTTCTATAAGACCTCTGTAACCGCCCTGGATGCCCATTACCTCAACGCAGTTCTGAAGTGCGGTTCTTACAACGCTTCTTACCGCCGCATTCATTCCGGGAGCATCGCCGCCGGAGGTAAGTACACCGATTCTCTTAAACTTTCTTTCCATAGTGTTTCCTTTCCGCAATTGGGATTACCATGCTGATATATGATTGAGATTTTTTTAACAATGTTAAAGGATATACTGAAGTTATTGTAATACAATTTCGCAAAAATTTCAAGTCTTTCCCAAAGAAAAAGCCGCCATAAGATTTAAACTTTGTGTGAACATTTGCCGTTTGCTGATATATTTCCCTCTTTTTATCATAAAGATACATCCATCGCACCAAAACGTTCTCCGGGACTTTCGCTTGTCCAAAGCCTTGTCTCACGCTGTTTTGAGCTTTTGTTGCATTTTAACATCAGCAAACATTTATTTGGCATTTTAACCAAAATACAAGCTCTACTTTTTGTTATTCTGCAACAACTTGCCATTTTTGTATTGACAATGTGACATTTTAATGGTAAAATAGCCATAAACCATCGGTTTTCGGGAAAACTTTTTCCTATCAACCGTTTTTCAATAAGCATTATTACCGTTTATCTTCTCTGTGTTTCTCTGAAAATTACCTAAAAAGAAAGGATAAAAGATCATGAAGGCCGCAAGAAGACAGCTGATCGCAGAGCTTATCCAGGCGCAACCCTTTATATCCCTCAAGGAGCTTGAAGAGAGATTCCCCGATGTCACCAGTATGACTCTTCGTCGGGATATCGAATATTTTGAAAAACAAGGTGAGCTTATAAAAGTAAGAGGCGGAGCAAGATCCATGAAGTTCATAACCTCCACCTCCGATGACGGATACGCCGAACGTGAAAAGGAAAACTACAATTCCAAGGTCGCCATTGCCACAAAGTCGCTGATGTTCATCGAAAAGGGAAAATCCTACTTTATAGATTCCGGGACGACAACAATGCGTCTTGCGGAGCTGATTCCCGATGAGCATATGACAATAACCACGCCCGGTCCGAACATCGCCCTTGAGCTTGCAAAAAAGCAACATCCGATAATTAATCTTGTGGGCGGGATAGTAAATCGTGAGAGCATTTCCGTCACGGGAAGCATGGCAATAGATTTTCTGTCGGACATAAATATAGATGTCGCATTTATCGCACCTTCCGGTTATTCACAGAACAACGGATTTTCCTGCGGCAATTATGCGGAGAGCGAGCTGAAAAACTTCATTGTCAAAAAGGCGCGCACCGTTATAATGCTTATGGACACATCCAAGCTTGACAAGAATCTTCCGTATACCTTCTGCCGCCTTTCCGATATAGATATCCTCATTACAGACAAGAGCATCCCGGTATCCTTCCTTGATACTGCGGCGTATCCGGAGCTTCGCGTTGTGGTGTGTGCGGATAAGGAGAAGATATCCAGGGATATGACAACCAAGTGCCTTACAAAGGAAGAACTTGAGCTGCTTAAAATGAAGCAGGAAAATACAGCCACAGGTATTCAATGACAATTATATGATCTCCGTCGGAATTTATGGCGGAGGTCTTTTGTTCATATACGACTACTCTCCCGACACATCATCTTCGGGAGTTTTCTTTATATTTTAACAATTTGTTGATTAATGCGAGAATTACTTGTGATATAATATATTCTGTATGATTATTTCACTTTTTAAGAAGGAATTCAAAAAATGATATACGGAAATACAATGGCATCCGTCTACGACGCTCTCAATGACGGAATAGATACCGGTGCGTGGGCAGACTTTATCTGCTCGGCTCTGGAAAAGTATTCGGATCGCCCGGTTAACAGGATATGCGAGATAGCCTGCGGAACGGGAAGCATGGCAATAGAGCTGTCAAAGCGAGGCTATGACGTCACAGCTTCCGACCTGTCTGTTGAGATGCTCACCGAGGCGGAGCATAAGGCACGGAATGAGAACGCAAATGTAAGATTCGTTTCGGCGGATATGCGAAATTTCTCTCTTTATACCAAAGCCGATGCGATACTCTGCCTTCTTGACAGCATGAACTATCTTACAAAGCCATCGGACTTCTCGGCGGCACTCAAAAGCGTACATAAGAATCTTGCCGACGGAGGTATATTCCTGTTCGATATAAACTCAAAAAGAAAATTCGAGAATACCTACGGCGACAATGCGTACGTCATAGAAAACGAGGGTGTACTTTGCGCATGGCAGAATTTCTATAATCCGAAAACAAAGATCTGCGATTTTTATCTTTCCATCTTCACGGAGAATGATGACGGAAGCTACGAAAGAACAGACGAGCATCAGCGCGAAAGGATGTATACCGTAAGAAGTGTAAAAAAGATGCTTGCCGACAACGGTTTTGAGATATGCGGCATCTTCTCGGATTATGATTTCACGGAAAACGATGAGGACAATTGCGAACGTCTCTATATCACAGCAAAAAAGATATAACCAACATAAAGGATGATACAAAATGAAACAGAATACCATAACAAGAGCAATGACAAGATGCGGAAACGCAAGAATACTTATAATCAACTCAAAAGAGATGGTAAACGATGCGATAGACATCCATCACCTCTCCCCCACCTGTGCTGCGGCACTGGGAAGAACACTTACGGCGGCGTCTCTTATAGGCGTAATGCTCAAAAACAAAGAGGACAGTGCGACACTCACCTTTGACGGTGACGGTGTATGCGGAAAGCTCATCGCCACAAGTGACTACTACGGCAACGTAAAGGGCTGTGCGGAAAATCCCACAGCGGATCTTCCCGTAAACGCAAAGGGCAAGCTTGATGTTGCAGGTGCTGTAGGACATGGAAATATGTACATTATCCGTGACTGCGGCGAGGGTGAGCCTTATGTGGGCATGATCCCGATAGTTTCGGGTGAGATTGCGGAGGATATAACCGAGTATTACGCAAAGAGCGAGCAGATACCCACCGTTTGTGCTCTCGGTGTACTTATCGGCACGGATTACAAGGCAATAAGTGCGGGCGGTGTACTGATACAGCTTCTCCCCGGTGCGGAGGATGAGTTTATTGACAGGCTCTCCGAACGTGTTCCGATGCTTTCCAATGTATCCCATATGTTCAGTGAAGGGAAGTCCAATGAAGAGCTGCTCAAAGAGATCATGGGCGATATTGAAATAGACATATTCGATGAGATCGACTGCTCATATCACTGCGACTGCTCAAGCGAAAGAGTGGAAAAGGCTCTCGTGTCTCTCGGCAAAAAAGAGCTTGAGGACATCATCAGCGACGGCAAGCCCATTGATGTGGGATGCCAGTTCTGCGGAAAGAAGTATACATTTACAACGGACGATATGAAAGAGCTTTACGAAAAGGCAAAATGATCGGAGCAATATGAAAAAACATACAGATTTCAACTACAACGATATAAAAGAACAATACGGTCTGTGCGATGAGCTTCGGGAGATGAATGCCGACAGAGAAAAAGCTCTCGGAAGGAAGCTCAGAGCCTGTGTCGAGACCTTCGGATGCCAGCAGAACGAAGCGGACAGCGAAAGAATACTCGGCTGGGCGATAAGGTGCGGCTATGAAAAGTGCGACAGCATAGAGGATGCGGATCTAATCGTATACAACACCTGTGCCGTAAGAGAACACGCAGAGCTTCGTGCCCTTTCAAAGACGGGACAGCTGAAGCACCTGAAAGAAAAGAATCCGGAGCTTCTTATAGGTCTCTGGGGGTGTATGGTTGCACAGGAGCACAGAAAGAACACCATCAAGCACAGCTACCCTTATGTTGATTTCGTAGCGGGAACAAATATGCTTCACAGATTCCCGGAAATACTGTACGATGTGGTGACCAACAAGAGAAGACGTTACTATGTGGACACAGAGGATTATTCTGTAATAGAAGGCAGTGCGATAGAACGTGACAGCTCTTTCCGTGCATGGGTATCCGTCATGTACGGCTGTAATAATTTCTGCACATACTGTGTAGTTCCTTATGTTCGTGGAAGAGAGAGAAGCAGAAGTCCCAAAGCTATCCTTGATGAAGTAAGAGACCTTGCGGAAAAAGGATACAAGGAGATAACCCTTCTCGGTCAGAATGTGAATTCCTACGGAAAGAGCCTTCCCGAAGAGGAACGTATCACCTTCGCACAGCTTCTTGAAAAGATCTGTGAGATACCCGGTGATTTTCTTGTAAGATTCATGACAAGTCACCCGAAGGATGCTTCGGACGAGCTTATAGAAGTCATGGCAAGAAATCCAAAAATAGCACGTCACTTCCATCTCCCGATGCAGTCCGGAAGCAGTGAGATACTCAAGGCAATGAACCGTCATTATGACAGAGAAAGATATTTCGAAGTTGCAAGGAAGATAAAAGCCGCAATGCCGGATATAACGCTTACGACAGATATAATCGTAGGTTTCCCCGGTGAAACGGAGGAACAATTCGAGGATACACTTTCCGCAATAAAGGAAGTCGGCTTTGACTCGATATACGCATTCATATTCTCGCCGAGAAACGGTACTCCGGCGGCAGAGATGCCGGATCCCTTCACAAAGGAAGAAAAAAGTGCGAGATTCTCAAGGCTTTTGGCAATTGAATCGGAAGTCAACGCAGCTTTAGGAAAAAATCTTGTCGGTAAAGAAATGCGTATACTCGTTGACACCCCTGAGGGTGAGGACGGTTACCGAGCAGGAAGAAATTCCGGCAACAAAATAATAAAATTCAAGTCGGATAAGGATTATTACGGAGAATACATAAACGTAAAGGTAACTTCAAGCGAAGGTGCAAGCGTTTATGCGGAAATAATATAAAACAACAACACCAAACGAAAGGAAACATAAAATGACAGAACTCCAGATAATAGAGCTTGCAAAGACACTCGGCAAGGAGCTGAAGGCAAGCAAGAAATTCAACGAATACACAGAAGCAAAAAAGGAATTCTTCGCAAACGACGAGCTTAAAACAAAGCTCTCGGAATTCAAAGTACAGAAGGATCTTCTCGACAAGCAGGCAGAGCTTACAAACGCCGACGAGCAGATAATCGACGCCATCGGTGCAAGAGCAGAGACACTCTACCGTGAGATCAACGAGCATCCCGTATATCAGAGATTCCAGACAGCGGAACAGGAATTCAATGTACTTCTCGGCGCCGTAAATTCCACAATAAGCTCCTTCCTCGCAGACACCGAAGTAACAACAAGCAGCGGATGCAGCGGACATTGCGAATCCTGCAAGAGCAACTGTAAGCATTGAGATTAAGGATTTAGGATTTAGGGGATAGGATTTAGGGGATAGGGAAGGTTGGAAGCTTCGCTTCCTTCATTTGATTGAATTATAAAGTATTGATTTGATACTTGGTCTTATCAATCAAAGCCCTCATTTATCAATTTTTAAATAAAAATGTAAATTGCGAAGCAATTGTCCTTCCCTAAATCCTAAATCCTATATCCTATATCCTACCATTCCATCTATAACATCAAGAAAGGATACCATCATGCCCTACACTCCCATGATGCTTCAATACTTTGAAGTAAAGGAACAATACAAGGACCACATACTCTTCTACCGTCTGGGGGACTTTTATGAAATGTTCTTTGACGATGCAAAAACAGCTTCCCGCGAGCTTGAGCTAACTCTTACGGGACGTGACTGCGGTATGGAGGAACGTGCGCCGATGTGCGGTGTTCCCTATCACAGTGCGGAGAATTATATTGCAAAGCTTGTAAGCAGAGGATATAAGGTCGCAATATGTGAGCAGGTGGAGGATCCCGCCACGGCAAAAGGTATAGTTAAAAGAGATGTCGTAAGGATCATTACTCCGGGTACGGTTACCGAGGGAAGCCTGCTTACCGACGGAAAGAACAACTACCTTTGTGCAATGTTCATCGAAGGCTCACGTGCAGGCTTTGCGGTGGCGGATATATCTACTGCAGATGTTTACGCGACGGACTTTTCGCAGGGAGATATAATATCGAGACTTACCGGTGAGCTTGCAGTATATAATCCCAGCGAGATCATTACAAATATAGATGAAGAAAGCCTTGACGAGCTTACGGAGTATATAAGAGGCAGACTCGGTGCATTCCTCGGTGCAGGCGATACGGAAAGGTTCTCCAAGGGACTTGATAATCTCGCAAAGCAGTTCGGAGATGACTATTTAAACGAATATGGAATAGATGCGGAATCTCCTGCCCTTGTTGCGTTGTCGGCACTTCTTGATTACCTCACGGAAACACAGAAAAAGGACATATCCAACATCAACAAGCTCACATACTACAACAACGAGCAGTTCCTTGCGATAGATGTCAACACAAGAAGAAACCTTGAGCTGTGCGAGGCGATGCGTACCCGTGAAAAGAGAGGTACACTTCTGTGGGTGCTTGACAAGACAAAAACAGCTATGGGATCGAGACTTCTGAGAAAATGGGTGGAACAGCCGCTTGTTTCCGTCAATATGATAAATACCCGTCAGGAAGCGGTAAAGGAGCTTTTCGGAAGCTTTATTGCCAAAGAGGAGCTTCAGACGGAGCTTTCCGGCATAAATGACATTGAAAGACTTCTTACAAAGATAGTCTACGGCACAGCCAACGGCAGAGATCTTACGGCACTTATGTCCACCTGCGAGCATCTTCCGAGAATAAGAGAGCTTCTTGCATCCATGGAATGTCCGGAGCTTTGCGACCTCTATATGAACATAGATGAGCTGACAGATATCAAGGAGGAGATACACGCCGCAATATGCGACAATCCTCCGTTCTCGGTGCGTGAGGGCGGATTTATCCGTGACGGCTACAATGCTCAGGTGGATGAGCTTCGGAGCATCATGGGCGAAGGAAAGAGCTGGATAACCCAGATCGAGCAGAAGGAAAAGGATGCCACAGGCATAAAGAACCTCAAGGTCGGATACAACAGAGTATTCGGATATTACATAGAAGTTACAAAATCAAATATAGACATGGTTCCGGAGACTTATATCAGAAAGCAGACACTTACGGGATGCGAAAGATATATCACTCAGGAGCTTAAAGACATGGAAGCAAAGGTGCTTGGAGCACAGGATAAGATAGTTGCACTTGAGTACGAGCTTTTCGTAAAGCTTTGTTCCTATATCTCGGCAAGCGTCGTAAGGCTTCAGAGAACGGCGGCACTTCTTGCAAGACTTGATGTTTATGTTTCCCTTGCGGATGTTGCAAGTAAAAATAATTATGTATGTCCCGAAGTGGACTACTCGGATAAGCTCGACATAAAGGGCGGCAGACATCCTATAGTCGAAAAATATATGTCCGGAAATCAGATGTTCGTTCCCAACGATGCATATCTCGATGAAAACAGACGCATCATGCTGATAACAGGCCCCAACATGGCAGGTAAATCCACATATATGAGGCAGAACGCACTCATCGTCATAATGGCACAGATTGGCTCGTTCGTTCCCTGCGAAAGTGCAAGGATAGGTATTGTGGACAAGGTATTTACAAGAGTCGGTGCGAGTGACGACCTTGCTTCCGGTCAATCAACATTCATGCTTGAGATGAACGAGGTAGCATATATCCTCGCAAATGCAACAAAGAAGAGCTTTATAATCTATGATGAGATAGGCAGAGGCACATCCACCTATGACGGCATGAGCATAGCAAGAGCCATAGCAGAATATACAGCCGGCAAAAAGATAGGTGCAAAGACGATGTTCGCCACCCACTACCATGAGCTGACGGAGCTTACCGAGACTTTTCCGTGTATAGTCAACTACTCCATCGCGGCAAAGAAACGCGGTGACGAGTTGATATTCCTTCGCAAGATAGTGGAAGGTGCGGCAGATGACAGCTACGGTATAGAGGTTGCAAAACTTGCGGGCGTACCGAACGAAGTAATAAAGAGAGCCAAGGAAGTCCTTGAGAGCCTTGAGAACGGTATAGGTGTACCGCTCGGCAAAGGAGCAAAGAAGAAGGAAGAAGAGCCTACGCTCTCCTTTGATGATCTTGCAAAGGATAAGATCTACAGCATGATAAAGCATACGGAGCTCGATACGCTGTCTCCTATTGAGGCGTTGCAGAGGCTGTATGAATTGAAGAAGTATACGTTGTAAGGGTTTAGGAACTAGGAACCAGAATCAAATTTGCACTTCACAATTCAATCAATATGAAGGAAACGAAGTTTCCATCATCCCCTATCTCCTGTTCCCTAATTTTCTTTCCCGGAGGTGAATACAAAATGGGCATAATCAACGTCCTGGATAAGCACACAGCAAATCTAATTGCCGCAGGCGAGGTGGTCGAAAGACCTTCAAGCGCAATAAAAGAGCTTATGGAAAACAGCGCAGATGCGGGAGCAACACAGCTTACCGTTGAGATAAAGAACGGCGGAAGCACATATATAAGAGTCAGTGACAACGGTTGCGGTATAGCTGCAGAGGACGTCCCTGTATGTATCCTCCGCCATGCTACAAGTAAGATACGCAACAAGAACGATCTTGCCGCCATATCAACCCTCGGCTTCAGAGGAGAAGCTCTTGCGGCGATTGCGGCAGTCACCCGTCTTCGCATAATGACAAAACGCCGTGACGATGAAACGGGAACATATTTTGCATCCGACTTCGGTGAAAAAAAGGAGATATCCGAAACAGGCTGTCCCGACGGAACTACCATAATCGCAGAGAATCTCTTTGAAAATGTACCCGCAAGAAGAAAATTCCTGCGTAAAGATGTATCGGAGGCCAAGGCTGTCGGTGCGGCAGTGGAGAAATTCGCACTGTCAAAGCCGCATATCGCGGTGACATTTATTTCCGACGGCAGCGTTAAGCTCAAGACTCCCGGTGACGGTAACCTCAAAAACTGTATTTATGCGGCACTGGGCAAGGAGTTTACCGACAATATGCTCCCTGTTTCATATACATTCAATGATATCTCGATATCCGGCTTTATAGGCAAGCCCCAGCTTGCACGTCCCAACAGAAATCTGCAGAACTTTTTTATAAACGAAAGATATATAAAATCCGGCACAATGGCGGCGGGACTTGAGGAGGGCTTCAAGAGCTTCTGTCCCATAGGTAAATTCCCCGCCTGCGTACTGTTTTTAAAAATAGACTTTGACAAGGTGGATATAAACATACATCCCGCAAAGCTGGAAGTAAAATTCACAGGCGAACGTCAGGTGTTTGAAGCGGTGATGTACGGTGTACGTAATGCACTATCAAGAGGTATGGAATCATTCTCACCGCCAAAGGCACAGAGATTTCCGGATGACATTACACATGAAGCACCCAATGCAACGGTGAATAATTCCGGAAAAAACACCAACACTTTTACGGATGCCTTTGCAAGACCGGCAGAAATGATAGCCGACAAGGGCGTTATCTCCGTACCAAATCCGCAAAGCATAAAAACTGTCTACGGTCAAGAAACGGAAAACGGCGTAAATTCTTTGAATTTTGATTACGGAATGCCCGACTACGCAAAAGAACCAAAGCATACTCCACCTGTGCAGACGGGTGCTGTAAACGGCAGCTTTGAAACCGAAGCGGAAAAAAATACGGAAACGGCACAGTCCCCCATATTTTCCGACAAACCGCTTGTATTTGAGGAGGTATCCATTGAGAGCCTCAACTTCGAAGATAAGCCGACAAGATACAAGAATCCGCGCATAGAACAAAAAATACAGCAAATTCTTGAGGAAAAAAGGCATATGAACGTACAGAATATTCCTTTTTCTCAAGAAGCAACAGACAGTAGTGAAGCTGAAAGCATCGAGAATATCCCTGCGGATAATATAGATGATCAAACAGCTGCATATACACCAACAGATGAAGCCGCACTTCCGTCATCGCCCTCGGCTTCAAGCATCGCAGAGGAACAGAATCCCGCACCCGAAGATATATCGCTGTTCCAATCAATGCCCAAAGAAGCATCACAGGTGCCGGAAGCTCCGTTCAGAGAATCTTCCGACAGGGATACCGCAAACGAGCTTATGCAAAGAGTCAGCCGCGGAATAACCGTTATCGGAGAAGCATTCAACTCATATATCATAGTACAGCGTGATAACACACTTTATATGATAGACAAGCACGCCGCACATGAGAGGATAATATACGAATCGCTGAAAAAAGGCAAAAAAGAAGGCGGAACTCAGCTCCTTCTGTTGCCCATCACGGTAAATGTTGCCGCAGAGGAATCAATAGCCATTGCGGAAAACGGCGAATATCTTGAAAATATCGGTTATATCTTTGAGGAATTCGGCACAAACACATATATCCTACGCGGAGTCCCCGCTGAAATAGACATCGAAAGTGCAAGCGAGACATTTGTATACCTTGCAGGTCAGATAGCCCGTGCGGGAGGTAAAGCGATAGGCGATATATTTGACAGAGCTCTTTACACAGCCGCCTGCAAAGCCGCAGTAAAAGCGGGAACAAAGACCTCCAAGCTGTCCTCGACCATGATAGCGGATATATTATTCTCGGACGAGGCGGTGTTGTACTGTCCCCACGGCCGACCGGTCATACTCGAATTTTCGAAATCAAAGCTGGACAAAATGTTCTCACGAACCTAAAATAAACGAAAAGGAAACCAAGCTATGTTCACACTCAAAAAACAGATAGGCAACGCAAGACGAGGGGAATTCAACACACCTCACGGAAAGATACAGACTCCGGTATTCATGAATGTCGGAACATCTGCCGCAATCAAAGGCGGTGTATCCACAATGGATCTTCGTGATATCAAATGTCAGGTGGAGCTTTCCAACACATATCATCTCCACATAAGACCCGGTGATGAGCTGATACGCGATCTCGGAGGACTTCACAAATTCTTCAACTGGGACGGTCCGATACTTACCGACAGCGGCGGATTCCAGGTATTCTCCCTCGCGGCGATCCGTAAGATAACCGAGGAAGGTGTAACATTCCAGTCCCATATGGACGGCAAGCGTATCTTTATGGGCCCGAAGGAAAGTATGCGTATACAGGCAAACCTCGGCTCGGATATTGCAATGGCATTTGACGAATGTATAAAGAATCCCGCCGAATACAGATACACAAAGGCATCCTGCGAAAGGACAACAAGATGGCTCAAGATCTGTAAGGAAGAAGTGGAAAAGAACAGGCAGGAAGAAAATGCGATAAATCCCGGTCAGGTATTGTTCGGAATTAATCAGGGTGCGACCTTCGACGATCTTCGTATAAACCACATGAAAGAGATAGCAGAGCTTGATCTTGCCGGATATGCCATCGGAGGACTTGCTGTCGGCGAACCCGCAGAGGTAATGTATCACATAATCGAGCAGGTAGAGCCTTTTGCACCCAAGGACAAGCCCAGATACCTCATGGGCGTCGGAACTCCCGTAAATATCCTTGAAGCGGTGAACAGAGGCGTTGACTTCTTTGACTGTGTAATGCCCTCAAGAAACGCAAGACACGGAAATCTCTTTACATGGCGCGGTCACATGAACCTCAATAACAATAAATACGAAAAAGATCCGAGACCACTTGATCCGGACTGCAATTGTCCCGTATGCCGCAACTATTCAAGGGCATACATCAGACATCTTTTCAAGGCTCGTGAGACACTCGCAATGAGACTTTGCGTAATGCACAATCTCTATTTCTACAACGAGCTTATGGAAGAGATAAGGAAAGCCATGGACGAGGACAGATGGACATCCTTCTACAATGAGTACGTGGAAAAGCTCGGACTTCGCGTTGATGATTGAATAGGCGCGGAATAATTTGTAAATATTTACTGTTTTTACATCTTAGTTGTTGCAAAAAACAAAAAAGCGTGATATAATATAATTTGTTACGCATAACAATATAATTTCGGAGGTATTTGAATATGTTACTTACAAACCTTTATACACTTGAAGGAACAACTCCCGCAGCAGCCCCGGCATCAAGTATGCTCATGCCCCTCATACTCATCGGTGCAATGATCCTCATGTTTTACTTTACAAGCCGTTCCCAGAAAAAGCAGGCAAAGCGTGAAGAAGAAATGAGAAACAGCATCGGCATCGGTGACGAGATTACAACAATCGGCGGTATCATCGGCAGAGTTGTAAACAAGAGAGAAGACACTATTGTCATCGAAACAAGCTCTGACAGAACAAAGATTAAGCTGGAGCTCAGAAGCGTAAGAAGCGTTGACAAGAAGGCAAACGAGAAGAACGAACAGAGACCCGTAACCTTCAAGGTAAAGAAATAAGCTGTCAAAGGGGTGTATCGCGATCGGTACATCCTTTTTATCTGTCTTTTACAGGTCGGTATCTCATCAACCGAACGAATATCTCCGTTATTTGCCGCATAAACTTTAACAACCAACAAAGCAAAGGAGACATTCGATGACAAACATCACAAATTCAAAAAGCACCGCCACCCCTACGGGAGCATCATCAATAATCAAGGGCATCATCGGCGGAATATTATCCTTCGCCGTCTGTATACTTCTGATACCGCTTGTCCTTTCAAAAACACAGACTCCCGAAAACTACATATCCACCGCAGCGGTAATAACGGTATCTCTTACGGCTTTTGTATCCGCACTTGCGGCAAACTCGGGACGTTACGGCTTTGTCATAGCGGGTACTCTCACATCTCTTGCAATCATTCTGATACTGGTATGTCTGTCAGTGATTTTCGGAAAAAGCGAGGCGGATAAAAACTTCCTCTTTTCCGCTATTCTCTATGCTGCAAGCTTTATCTTTGCAATTTTCGGAGCAAAACTGTCAAGCAGGAAAAAGACATCATCAAAGCACAAACACAAAAAAAGAAGATGAAAGAATATGCACAAAAAAGGTGTACCCAAATACGGATACACCCTTGTTTTTTTATCACTGTCAGCACATTAAAGAAGTGTTTTTGCCTCGTAAAGATCTTTTGCATATACCTCTGTATACGATATACCTTCCCTTGTTGCCTCGCATTTCATAAGACTTACTCTCTTAACCGGAATCTTCGCGGTGAAATCCGTCTCAGGTATCATATCCTTTGCTATCACCGTATCTCTTGACACAGTAAGATGAGGCTTGAATTCGTTCTTTTCCTTCATCACACCCTTGCGTACAAGACTTCTGTAAAGTATCTTCTGAAGTCTGACAAGCTCGGGACTCTTTTCAATACCTACCCAGTATACCTCTCCGCCGGAACGTCTGAATTTTCCGTTGTCGGAAAGAGCTATCTCAAACTGCTCCGAATCTATTGCATCCATTGTTTCGACTACCGCACCGATCTGAGTTGTTTCACCGACATAAACAAGCGACAGATGGATATTATCTTTTTTTGTAAAAGAACCCTTGTCACAGTTTTTTGTCAGAAGCTGCATATGGTCGTACAAAAGATTTTTAGTTTCTTCTTCAAAGTTGACTGATATCAGTAGTTTCATAAAATACCTGCCTTGGCACTGAAAATAATGTGGTCTTTAGTCAATATAACAGTAAGTAAGCGATACCGACTCGTACTTTTCGTATAATATTGTACCACATGATTATGTATGGCGTTTGCGAATAAACTGAACAAATCTCAAACGGTTGTAAACATATTTTTCCATTTAAGTGACCAAACCATGACAAATACCATTATCTTGCAGGTAATTATGTATTTTTTGTAAACACTATCATTTTTATCCAAAAATTACAATTTTCCGTATTTTTTTGACATCCGAAAAAAAACAGTGTCAATTAACCCGGTTGAAAAATGGTAGGTTTTTGTACGAATCCACAATTTCGTTTATTATCTGTCAAATATAGGAATATGGTAAAAATTTCATTATATTGACTTTTTTAATCCTTTTCCGTAATGGCTCCGCGGCAGTGAAGTATCCATTTTGCACGGTCGAGAGGATCTACTCCGCGTCTTTTGCAGGTTTTCATGAATCCGTCGGGACATTCTCTGTAAAAACCGAATGATGAGTGAAGTATTCCCTTTCCGCCGGTGGATGATGCAAGTCTTGTGGGATAATCCATACTGTCCGCAACAGGGAGATGTGCTTCGACTGTCATCTTCCCGTTTTTCACAACGGGGCTGTCAAACTCGCCTCTCATCATGACGATATCGCCGGTGACCTTTCCGAGATGCTCCTCCGGTGCTGTTATCCTTACTTTGAGGTACGGCTCAAGAAGTCGGCTTTGTGAATTTGTAAGTCCGCGAAGAAATGCTACCGGCGTTGCTACAAAGAAGTCAAGCGGATGAGTGTGTATGGTGTGATGCTCCCCTCCGATAAGAGTACATTTGAAGTCTGTTACCTCCCAGCCATATATCCCTTGCTCTATCGTGCTGTAAAATGATTGCTTTATATGGGACTGATATCTGTAAAACAGTTGGTTGTTAGGTACATTTCCCATATCAAAAGAAACACCGCTTCCTCGATCTGTCGGCTCAAGAAGAAGATGCACCACCGCCCAGCAAGGTTTCGGCATGGTATATGCCTCAAAGCCTTTCGCCGCAATCGAAGGAGTCTCCTTATAAATGACAGACGGTGCAGAGAAGGTTACCGAAAGACCGTATCTCTCCATAAGAAGATTTGCGATTATTTCAAGCTGTATCTTTCCTGTAATGCTGATGACTACCTCACGTTCGCTCTTTTCCCATCTGTAGTTTATATAGGGCTCTTCACGTGACAGCTCGGAGAGTGCCGCCGCAAGTGCGGTAAGCTTTGACTCATCCGAGGGGATCACCGATACCTGCAGGAACGGGTTTACAAGACTGAGCTTTCTCCGGCTTGTTATCTCACCGATATAGTCACCGACTCTTGCCTTTGAAAGTCCGCAAAGTACGGCAATATCTCCTTTTTCAACTGTACCTGTATCGTAGAACTTGCCTCCTACCTTCTTTCTTATCTGTGCTATCTTTTCACTTCTTTCACTGTTTTCCTCTTTTTCCGATGTGCTCACATCCTCCTTCGGGGACTTCAGAACTACCGTATCTCTTGAAGAAAGGCTTCCGCCGAACATCCTTATGTGTGAAAGGACTCCGAAGGTCTTATCGTGTTCTATCTTGTATATTACCCCGGAAAGCCTGTCTGTCCCTATCCTCATACTGTCCGGGAGATATTCGGTTATCGCAGAAAGAAGCTCCTTGATGCCCACGCCGAACATAGCACTCCCGCATAACACCGGATAAACCTCACCGTTGGCACATTCCCTTGCAAGTGCACTTTTCAACACCGATTCGTCTGTTATCTCATCGGCGAGATATCTTTCCATTATACCGTCATCGTATTCCGACAATACTTCGCAGGCTTCCGTATAAAAGTCCGGATTATCCGCAACGGAACATTCCTTGCTGCCCTCGCCCTCAACCTTTGAAAGACATATAAATCTGTTACCGAAAGCATCGCAAAGCTCCGAAAGGACATTCCTGTAATTGCTGCCGGCTCTGTCTGTTTTATTGATAAAAAAGATACACGGAAGTTTATTTTGTCTTATTGTATGCATTATATTCTCCGTATGAGACTGCAGACCTTCCACAGCAGAAACAACTATCAATGCCGCATCAAGAGACATTATGCTTCTTTCGGCTTCACCGGCAAAATCCACATGACCGGGAGTATCTATGAGGTTTACAGTATAATCACCGTAGGTTATATCCGCGCCGGATGAGAATACGGAGATGCCTCTTTTTTTCTCTATCTCGCTGCTGTCCGTAACGGTATTGCCGCTGTCTACGCTTCCGAGGCTTCTTGTCTTTCCGCAAAGATACAGAAGATTTTCAGTAACGGTAGTCTTTCCCGCATCAACATGGGCGAGGATGCCGAGATTTATTATTTTTTTCACTTTGTCACCTCCACGGATACCGATGTATTTTTCTTATACATCTTCTTGAATTTAAGCGGCGTTATGCCAAACTGCTTCTTAAATACGGCTATAAAGTTGGAATAATCCTGAAATCCGCATTTGTCGCAGACCTCTCCGACCGAAGAACATGACGGCAGAAGCTCTGCGGCTCTGGCAAGACGTCTTGACTTTATATAACCTGACGGAGTTACCTTCAATATCTCAAGGAATCTTCTCTCCAGGGTATTTACACTAACATGGGCAGCCTTTGCCACATCCGATACGGTGAAGACATTGCCGAGATTCTCACCTATAAATGCTATAGCTCCGGATATATCCTTCGGAATCGTATCCGAAATATCATCCGAGCTGCCGTCTGCATTTTCAAGTATTGTAATTATCCTCAAAAAATCCGCTGCCTCACATGCTTTTGAACGTTCTTTGCTTATAATACACCCGAAAAGCTCTTTCACCTTAGACATCTGTTTTTCCGATAGTTCAATAAGATTATTCTCGCCCGGCTCTCTGTCATAAAACAAAGGCAACAGCGACTCGTTACCTTTGCCGTCAAAGAGCATCCACAAATGCTCATGATGCTCATTGCTGTGATATATACAGTGATGATATTCATACGGTCTTGTGACAATAACACTTCCCGACCTTACGGGATATATCTTATCCTCTACCATAAAGGAAACATCTCCCGTAATATTCACATATATCTCGCACTCTTCATGTATATGATGCTCATGTGTATTATCCGGGTCATCCGGCAAAATATCAATATACCTTATTTCCATCCCGAACGGTGCGACACCGTCAAATCTTACCTTGCGTTCTTCTATCATAACAGCCTCTCAAGCTCTTTATTTTACATTGCATAAAGCATTTGTGGTGATTATACCATGTTTTTGGGTGAAAAAACAATGGAAATATATAATTTTTTGTTATATAATTGTTACACAATCAAACACAGGGTACTTCCCTTTAAAACGGAGAAAAGAAATGATAAGAGACTACAGGAATCCCGCATCGGACATTGCATTTGCAAATATGCTGACCGATCCGTCAACAATTCCCTTTACGATCACCTATGACGGAGAAGAATACGTCGGTTTCGGAAAAGATTTCATACTGACAAGCAAAAAGAGCAAAAACAATGACGGTATCGAAAAAGCGGAGCTTACCTTTGTTTTCAAGAATGTGCTCACATTCAATGTGACACTCACACACTACTATTCCCACGGTGCAACCGAATGGATGGCAAGAATAAAGAATACATCCCAAACTAAGTGCGGTATCATCGAAAAGCTCGGCACAAAGATGATATCTGAAGCAGAAACGCCTATACTCAAAGGTATTCTCGGAGACCATGTAAACTATTACAGACCTTACGCAACGGACATAACAAAGGAAGATGTCAGCTTTGACTGCGATACGGGCAGAGCAACGCATGAATTCTTCCCCTATTTCAATCTTGAAAAGGAAAACGGCGGTACTATGCTGGCTCTTGGGTGGTCGGGTACGTGGAAGGCTTCATTCAGGTACAATAATGGAACTGTCACATACGAAGCGTACTCACCGAGAAATCTCAGGACATATTTAAATCCGGGTGAGGAGATAAGAACGGGACTTCAGCTTATTGCGGATTACACCGTAAGGGATGAGGATTATGCGACGAACTACTGGAGAAGTCTTTATATGACACATATCATTCCCGATTTTGACGGAGACGGTACGCCTATGAAACCTTTCTCGACCTGTTGTCTTGCTTTTGATACGGGTTATCCCAATTCCGATGGAAGCATTTCCGAAAGATATACCACCTGGAAGCCGTCGCTTGAGAAAATGATGGCGGAAGATATAAAAGTCGATTTCAGATGGGTGGATGCAGGATGGTATGCGGCACCCGACAGGACAAGTGCAATCCCCTTTGAGAACGGCCACGACTGGCGTGATACGCTTGGGACATGGGAGATGGACTATGAGAAATGGCCGGGTGATACCTTCAGACAATCTGTTGAATATGCGAGGGATCACGGTATGAGAACGCTTCTCTGGTTTGCAACGGAAAAGGTATGTATGCCGGATGAGCTTGAAAAGAACTACGGATATAAAAAGGAATGGGCACTTGCTCCAACGAATCTTTCCGACAATACATTTACAAGCAACCTCGGAGATCCCGAATGTTATAAATGGACAGAGGATAGAATAATAAAAGTCCTGCGTGACACCAAAGTGGATATGCTCCGTGAGGACAATGGTTCGAGATGCGAATACTGGACGACAGGTGACAACCTTCAAGGCAAGGATCGTGACGGCTATACCGAGATAACCTGTCTTGACGGTCACTACAGTCTGTGGCTGAAAGCAATAGAAACCACAAAGAGTACGGGCGGGTGTGCATTCGTTGACTCCTGCTGCGGAGGTGGCGGAAGAAACGACCTTGAATCAATGCACATATCCGTTCCGCTTCTGCGTTCCGATCACGACAGAACGAGTACGGGCATAAGGCTCTCGCAAACATCATCATTTAATAAATGGATACCCTTCTGCGGAAGCTGTACCCGTGAAAAGACAGCAGAACTTTCAGGTAAGGGCAACAGCGATATGTATATCTGGCGTGCATCATATCTTCCCTCTCTCAATGTTGACACACAGTTGGTTTACGATCCGACACAAAACTTTGATATCATTCGTGAAGGTCTGAAGGAATGGCATGAAGTGAAGGATTATCTTCTCAAGGAATTTTATACTCTCACGCCGTGGCATCACGAAAAGGATCTCGCCGGCTTTACCGCTTACACATATTTTGATCCCGAAACGGAAAAAGGAATCCTGTTCGTATTCCGTCAAGAGGAATGTGAGGATCGGGATATTGATCTCGAATTCAAGTTTACGCAAGGCAAGGAGCTTGTTCTTACGGATAAAGATACAAAGAAAGAGCTTGCCACGGAAAATGCAAGGATCACACTCACACTTCCGGAAAAGAGAACAGCGAAGCTTTACTTCTACTGTCTTAAATAAAGCGAAAGGATACATAAATGCACTACTTACTTATCCTCGGTGCAAACACCCTTCTTGCACTGTGCTTTGTATTCCAGAAAAAATACCAGAGTATAGCAGGTACAAGTGTGAAAGCGACTCTTACCTTCAACGCTTTTGCAGGCCTTGCGACACTTGTGATATTCACACTTCTCGGACTTTGCGGCGTTTATACCATGCAGTTCTCTCCCTTCTCACTCGTAATGGCGACAGCGGCAACCGTCATCTGTCTTTCATATATGGTGATAGGCTTCAAGCTCCTTCGGGCAGGCAATATGCCGCTTTACACCATGTTCCTCATGACCGGCGGTATGCTTATACCGTACATATTCGGGCTTGGTTTTCTTGATGAAGAATTCTCTTGGCTGAGACTTGGCGGTATCATCCTCATTGTTGCGGCGGTAGTTATCTCCAATACAGGTACGGCAAACGCAACAAAGACACAGATACTTATGTGCGTTGCTGTTTTCCTTCTAAACGGTCTTATGTCCGTGACCTCAAAGGTACATCAGGCTGACATCAGCACACATTTCTCACCCGTAAATTCCGAGAGTTTTATTCTTATAATGTCGATCGTGAAGATTGTATTCTGCTTTCCTGTCGCTTTTATACTGACAAAGAAAGCAAACGAAAGCATGAAGTCATGTGTCAACAAGAACACGCTTCTTCTCTTTATACTGACAGCAGCATCAGACAGTGGATCCTATTATCTCCAGCTCATCGGTGCAAAGAGCATTGATGCGGGTGTACTGTATCCTCTTGTTACTGCGGGAAGCATCATATTCTCGGCAGTTGCGGGAATGATCGCATTCCGTGAAAGACCTCCAAGGAATCAATGGATTGCGATGACAGTATGCCTTGCAGGTACCTGTATGTTTATCCGATAAATTAGTTGACAAAGTGCATCTCTTGTGCTATTTTATATTTCCAATAACAATTCTTTTTATTACTCTTTTTTGCAAAAGAGTAATGAACAGCAATGATCATATGCCTTGCAGGTACTTGTTTGTTTGTCCGATAAATCAATTGACAAAGTGCATCTCTTGTGCTATTTTATATTTCCAATAACAATTCTTTTTATTACTCTTTTTTGCAAAAGAGTAATGAACGCAATGATCATATGCCTTGCAGGCACTTATTTGTTTGTCCGATAAATCAATTGACAAAGTACATCTCTTGTGCTATTTTGTATTTCCAATAACAATTCTTTTTATTACTCTTTTTTGCAAAAGAGTAATGAACGGTAATGATCATATGCCTTGCAGGTACTTGTTTGTTTGTCCAATAAATCAATTGACAAAGTGCATCTCTTGTGCTATAATTGCATAAACGAGATGTACTTTTTATTTATAAAGGAGACAAATCAATGAAGATCAAAAACAGACTTTGGAAAGACGGCAAGAAGTGCTGTCTCACATTCAGCTACGATGACGGCAGAGCGCAGGACTACAGACTTGTGGAGATATTCAACAAGTACGGCTTAAAGGGTACTTTCAACTTAAATTCCGGCTTTATGCAGGACAACGGCGTTCACGTTATGAAAAAGGATGTAGCATCACTCTACGAAAATCACGAGGTTGCTGTACACTCTCATACACATCCCACGCTCCCCGAACTTCCTTCAACCATAATCCTTGAGGAGATAATGAAGGACAAGCAGCTTCTGGAAGAATGGTGGGGACATACTGTTAGAGGCATGGCATATCCCAACGGACCTTACGATGCGAGAGTTGCTTCTCTCTGCCACGACTGTGGAATGAATTATGCGAGAACAATCGTCGCAACAAACAATTTCAGAGTTCCCGAGGACTTCATGGTGTGGAATCCGACCTGTCATCACAACGCTGATATAAACAAGCTGTGGGAGGATCTTGTAAATATTCCCGACTTCCGTTTGAATATGCCTCTTCTGTACATATGGGGACACTCCTATGAATTTGACAACAAGGGCAACTGGGATCATATCGAGTCCTTCTGCGAAAAAGCCGCAAACCACCCGGATGTATGGTATGCGACAAATATAGAGGTATTCGATTATGTAAGAGCTCAGAGAATGGTTGATTACGCTATAGATAAGAACATGGCATATAATCCTTCCGCAATCTCCGTGTGGATAGCTGTTGACGGAAAGCCCGTGGAGCTGAAGCCCGGAGAAAATAAGTTCTGACAGCTTCAATAAAACAAAAAATTACCGTCCCCGATACAAAACCGAGGGCGGTCTTTTCATGTAAAAAGCAATATAGCCTTACGCCATATATTTGTATATCCTTTCGGGAAGATCCAGAAGATTCTGCGTATCAACGGAAAGCACCGTCTTACCCTTGAGATCAAGAGTGAAGATGCCTATCAGAGACTTTGCATTCACCGTGTCATTTCCCGAGGATATCTGCGCATCAAAGGAATAACCGGAAAGTATGCTGCAGAATTCCTTGACATCGTTCAAAGTCTCAAGCTTAATGTTAATATCTATCATATACTCCTTACCTTTTCGAAATTTTTGGGTCGCTTATATTATATGATATATCCCCCGTTTTGTCAAGTATCCGACAAATAAATCTGCATTACAGAGTAATTTTGTACTAAGCACAGTGTCGTTTTTTGTAGACTTTCACCATCAAATGTTAGAATCATCACAGAAATTCCTCACACTGTGCGCCAAAACTCTCGGCTATCATAACAGCCTGCGAAAGGGATATCTTCGCTCCGCGCAGATTGCACACAGTGAGATTTGAGCCATTGAAATCAACTTCGCGTATATCAGTTTTTTCAAAGGATACATTATTGAAAACAGCTCTCGTAAATCTGCATGAATGGAGATGTGACTCCGCAAATACACAGTCGGAAAGACGTGCCTCTGTGAAATTCATGCCGAAAACATCTTTCTTTTTAAAGCGCATCCCGACAACTACCGCATATGAAAGATCGCAATTCTCAAAGCCTGCACCGCCCATATCGCATCCGACAAAAGAAGACCCTGTGAGACGACAGCTGTCAAAGGTTGCCGCAAGAATATTTGCGTTGGAAAATGTACAGTTAAGGAATGTACATCCGTAAAATCCCGTACCGGTAAAATGAGTCATGGAAAAATCACAGTCATCAAAAATACACTTTCTGAAGGATTTGTCTTCAAGGTCCATCGCACGCATACTGCAGCCCTTGAAGCTTTTCTTTACAAACTCGTCACCGTCAAAGTATCCGTAATCGGAAAAATCCTTGTTCACATAACTTTCTTCTGTAAGAATCATATCTACTCCCCGATAAGCAAATTGCTCCGCGTCCGGTGTCATAGAATGCGAAGCAATAAAACTGAAATTTTTAATGTCAAAAGCAGATCAGCACTTTGCCGCACCGATGATACCGATGTCATTCTTAAGCTCGGACGTTGCAACGATGACATTTTTGTTGCCCATTTTTTCACGGATGGGATCTGTCATATACTTACCCTCGTTGGAGATAGCACCGCCGAGAACTATAACATCCGGTCTGAATATCTGATATATGCTCTTGAGTCCTGTCGTGATATACTCAAGATATGTATCAACGACCTTTGCCGCTACGGGACATCCCTCACGCATGGAATCAAAGGATGTGCGTCCGGATACTTTGCCTGCCTTTGCGGCATTTTTTGCCATAAGACAATCGGGATTCTGCTCTATCGCTTCCCTTGTCTGACGGATAAGAGCCGTAACGGAAGCATATGCCTCGAAGCATCCGAGCTCAGTGCAGCCGCATTTAACACCGTCAAAATTGATGATCATGTGACCTATTTCCCCCGCATCTCCTCTTGTGCCGAGGTAGGGTTTGCCGTCAATTATGATACCGCCGCCTACTCCTGTTCCGAGAGTTACGAGGATGATATTTTTATACTTTCTTCCGTAGCCCGCATAAAGCTCGCCGAGCATAGCACAGTTGGCATCGTTGCCTATCCTTGCCGGAATACCTGTAGCTTCCGTAATCATAGGACAGATGGGAGTGTTTTTAAAATTAATATTTGCCGCACCCGTGATAATACCGTTCTCGCTGTCTATTCCTCCGGGAGAGCCTATGCCGATCTTGTCTATATCCGGATACTTTGCAAGTATCTTCTTACATTCCGTGATAATATCCGCAACTATCTCATTGCCTTCTCTTTTTGCACCTGTCGGGATATCCGACTTATATATTATCTCAAGTCCGTCAACAACACCGAATTTTACGTTTGTACCGCCAATATCTATTCCGAGTTCCATAAATTTCACCTTAATTACACATTTTTATTATATTTTACCATAAAAATACGATTTCATCAAGGTACTTTCTTTCACATTACTGACACTTTATTGCTGTATTCTGACATATTTTTGCTCAATCAGATATTTTCATATTCGGTACAACGGGGATCCGCTTCTTTATACCGAGCGAATCCTCCGATACAAAACAGTCAAAAGCACATATCTCGACACCGCTTTCCGAAGCTTTTATAAGCGACTCGGCAAATTCGTCACCGACAGCTCTGTTGGGCGAGAAAGCAAGCTTATCCTCCGAATCCGCCGCGATGATAAAAAACACTTTTGCAAAATATCCTTCCTTTACACATTCGCAAAGCTCGCCGAGATGTTTTATGCCCCTTTCTGTCGGAGCATCGGGAAAAAGTGCTCTGCCGTCAAGAAAAAGAGTCACACCCTTGACCTCGATAAAGCCTTTTTCATCACCGTTCTCCACATAGAAGTCAAACCGAGAATTGCCGAATCTTTGCTCGGCAACGACCTTGCCGTCAGGGTATATCTTTTTAAGATACTCCCCTGTCGCAAGATTCGGAGCAAAGCTGTCTATATTGATAATCTTTCCGTCTTTTACGACAGCTATCAGATCGTATTTCGTCTTTCTTGCGGGATTGTCGCTAACCTCGACATATACTTCAGCACCGGGAACAAGCAGTTCGCGAAGTCTTCCGGTATTCTTGACATGACAGTCCTCTTTTTTGCCGTCAATGATGATCTCGCATATAAATCTGTTCCTGCGGACAACAAACACCGCTTTTCTTACATTATTGTACTTCATGATGATCTCATTTCTTTTTGCAGATATAAATACCGTAAGATATCGCAATTATCGCATAAGGTATCAAGAGGATCAGACAAACTATGGTTGCCATCGGCGGGAAGAACAGACTTACAAGGAAAAGAATTCCCATTATGACCGTCTCAAACCCGATAAAACGGTTGATTATGCGTGCTTTTTCGGTATTGATATCATAGTTTTTGATATAATCAAATTTTGGCAGATAATTACCGATGACTATAAGTATGACACCAACAATCATCGTTACGCAAATACGGATATCAAGCTTCACGCCGAGAGCATAGATATATGTCACCGCACAGAGCAAAACGGACATGATGGGAATTATCCACTTTGTGGCACGCTCTAACTTCACTCTTTCACCGTGTTTTGCGGCATTTATGTCGTTTATAACACAGCATATCGCCTGAAGCACCACCATGAAGATCGGCAGACCGAACACGGCGAACCATTTTGGAGCGAAGTTGTCGGGATTGTTGTACATATCAAAGTGTATCGGTACACTGTCGGGAAGCTTATTCCACAGGATGAGTCCCGCAATTATCGGCAAAAGGCACACTATTGATGTTATAAAGAATATCTTTTTCTTAAAAAATCTCATTTTGTTCCACCTCCGAAATCGTAGATCCAAGCCAGCAATTCTTCAAACACCGAAGCATTGAGGCTGTAGTATATGTAGTTCTTGTATTTTTCCTCGGCGATAAGGTCGGCACTTTTCAGCTTTGCAAGATGATAAGACACCGTTGCGCCCGTGAGGTTAAAGTGTTCGCCTATCTCGCCCGCGCTTTTTCGTCCGCCCCTGAGCATCTGCAGAATGTCACGTCGGACAGGGTCGGCGAGGGCTTTCATTGTTTCGTTGAGTCCCATGTGGGATGCCTCCTTTTCGGTATTTAGATAATTATCTAATTAGAGTATAGCATATATGTTTTGATTTGTCAAGGGGTATTTAGAAAAAAGTCTAAATAGTTTGCATTTGCAATTCTTCCACAGTTCCTACAAAAACCGATATGTGCTTAAAAATGTTCAAATCTCAATCAGCAGGCATATCAAAAATCTCAATTTTAGTCGTTTTGTGCTAATAATTCCCCTTTTATCCATTTACAAACTCCAAAATATATATTAAAATAATCTCATAACAAAGTGAAAGGACATCAGAAAAATGACCAATACTTTCAAGAATCCGAATCAGATATACAAAGGCACCGACTTCTGGATGCTCAACGGCAGAATTGAAGCCAACGAGCTTATAGCACAGATAGACAAAATGTATGAACAGGGCGTGCGCTCATTCATTGAACGTACTTATATCGGTCTTCGCTCCGACTATCCCGGCGAGGACTTCCACAGAAAAACAAGGATAATCCTTGAGAGAGCTACAGAGCTCGGCATGACGGTTTTCCTTCAGGCAGGCTATATGCCGGAGGCGGTGCTTGATCTTCCGAGACACTTTGCTCTTGATTATCTTTATTCAAAGACTCCGGGTAATGTTGCCGAGGGTGAGACTCTTATAAAGCATACCGACAGCATTGATATTGTTATGAAAAACTCCGTTACCTTCCTTAATATGTTCAATGAGGATGCGGTAAAGTTCTACATAAAGCAGAGCTACCAGGATATGTGGCAGGAATTCCGTGAATATTTCGGCAATACCGTTGAATCCATTTGGGTTGACGAGCCCAGCTACAATATGGCATATCTCCCCTGGTCTGCGGATATGCGTGATATTTTCATAAAGCGTTACGGATATGACCTCTTTGACAGAGCAAATCTTCTGTTTGAAGATGCGGAAGGATATGAAAAGGTACGTTACGACTACTGGACAATGGTTGAAGACAGACTTGCCGAGTGCTATTTCTCCATGATACGTCAGTGGTGCAACGAGAACGGTCTCAAATTCTCCGGTCACCTTATGATGGAGGATAATCTCCGTTCACAGATAAGCCGTGCCTGTGCGACAATGCCCTATTACCGTTTCTTTGATATTCCCGGCATTGACAAGCTCTGCGGTGAGATGAACTGGCGTTATGATGAGCTGAAGATCAACGGTCCTTGCTATAAGCGCATGGACATGGATATCACAACTCCCATACAGTGCTGTTCAGCTGCACGTCAGAACGGCCAGGAGCATATACTTGCGGAGATGTACGGCGTTACAAGCAACAACTTCAATTTCCGTGATATGAAGCATATGTTTGACCACTATGCCGCTTTCGGTATCAATCACAGAAGCGTTCACGGTATATTCTATTCTCTCCACGGCAGAGGAAAGCGCGCTTATCCCGTATCCACAAATTACTATCAGCCCTATTTTGACAAGTATAACATTATGACGGACTACACGGCACGTGCAAGCTGGTTCATATCTCAGGGCGAGCCTTGCAGAAACATACTTGTCGTGCATCCGCTTGAAAGTGCATATATGTACTACAAGGGATACAAAGACGGCAAAGCACAGTCCATGCCCGAGCTCAAGCTCCTTGACGACAGATTCTACGATACTCTCCACAGCTTTACCTTTGATAAGGTTGAATTCGATCTGGGTGATGAGATGTCCATCCGTGACTTTGCAAAGACGGAAAACGGTATTTTCACGCTCGGCAAGATGAATTATGATACGGTGGTACTTCCCTATCTTGTAAGCCTCAGAAGCTCTACTGTCACACTTCTTGAAAGATTTGCAAACGAGGGTGGAAAAATAGTTATTCTCGGTAAGGCTCCGACACTTATCAACGGCGAAGCAGCGGATATTGCGGAAAGAATAGCATCTCTTCCCGGTGTAATATTCTGCGAAACTCCACAGGATGCGGTACAGATATTCGAACGCAATGATTCATATGTACTTGACTTTGACAATGACGGTTCTGCCGTGATAGTAAATCACAGACGCGATGCCGACGGCAAGGATTGGTTCTTTATTGTCACGGATGAATGTGCGAAAAAGACAAAGTGCAATATCACATTCAAAGATACAAGAAAAATCTCCGTTTATAATGCGGAAAACGGTGAGATAACAGAAGCCGAGACATCCTTGCGTAATAACGGCACGCTGTTTGAATTCACTCTCCACGAGGGAGCAAGCATAATGCTTACCGCAGAAAAATGTGAAAGTGCAACGGTATACGGCAAGAATCCCGTACCTTCCGCAAAGAGCATAGTAAGTCTTGACGGCGGAAAATGGGATGTGACAACTCATCAACCCAACGCACTGGTACTTGAATATGCACATTATAAAAAAGGCGACGGTGAATATACGAGAGATTATCCCATACTTGCCATCCACGATATACTTGTCGGCGAGGACTATCACGGCAAGCTAACTCTTAAATTCGTATTCCGCACAGACAAAGCATTTAAAGGATTATCGCTTGCTCTGGAGGATGCTGATAAGCAGGAAATATTCTTCAACGGTGTAAAAGCAGACAAATATGACGGCAAGAGCTACTATATGAGCCGCGACTTCCACGTTGTGGATCTTCCGGATGTCTGCCGTGAAGGCGAAAATATAATAGAAGTCACAAGAGATTATGCACCGCTTGCAAAATTCAAGAGCTCTATCACATCCCTTTTCGAGAGTCTCGGAGGTGTGGAGCTTGAGCAGATGTATCTTCTCGGAGACTTCGCGGTAAGATCAAAGACCGAATACACAAGAAACGGACTTACACGCTTCTCAAGGAACTTTATCCTCACAGACAGCCAAAAGACAGCCTCGGAGGATCTCCTTGTATCGGGACTTCCCTTCTATGCGGGAACTGTCGAGCTTCGTAAAACCGTAAATGTATCCACAGCGGATGCGGACAAAAAAGCAATTCTCAACGTCGGTGAATTCCACGGCTGTGTTGCGGAAGTATATGCAAACGGCATCTTCTGCGGTAACATAATGTGGTTCCCCTACAGTGCTGACCTTACGGGAAATCTTCATGAGGGCGAAAATGAGATAGTGATAAAGCTCACCGGTACAATGAGAAATCTTCTCGGACCGTCACACAGACCTTGCGGAGATGTGGGACAGCTCTGGGCAGGATACTCCAATCCCAACGGTGCATGGCTCGGACACAATCCTGCGGATCCCGACAGAATATGGTATGAGGACAGAGCTTCGGATACGGATAAATGGTCTGACAGCTACTTCCTTGCAGGATTCGGCATCAATGATGTTACTGTAACATTTGAATAAACAATCAAGAGCTCGGCGGAAAACCGGGCTCTTTTTGCTGTGTTGATATTTTAAATTTGGGTTTGGCGGGGAGGCCCCCGCAGGCGGACTCGCGCACCGAGGTTTGGTTGACGTTCGGGCTTTTGTTCCCGCGATGTACCCCGTCCGACCGCCATAGGCGCAAGCGGTCGAACTTCTTCGTATATTGGATGCTGTGCAAATGGCAATGGCATTCCGTTGTACGTCGGTCAACCAACGACCGACGCACAAGGCATGGTGATTGTTGTGCTTCAAATTTATATTTATCGGTGTGATGTAAATTTCAAACAACGTACAAATCTGTAAGGGCGGGGCTCTACTCCGCCCGTAACCTCGACGATTGATCAACATCGGGAGGAGCAGAGCCCCTCCCCTACAGTTTTTCTGCAAATACGCAGAGGCATTGTCCCCTACAATGTTGTTTACAACACACCGTCGCCCCCCGAATTTGAAGGAGTTTGCCGCCGTGGGTTGGCGGTAAACGGGGAACATCGCGGGAACTAAAGCCGAGCGTCAGCCAAACCTCAGTGCGCGAGTCTGCCTGTCGGGGCTTCCCGACAAACATAAATTTAAAGAGTAGCTTCCTCGCACACCTTACAAATTCTTCGCAATTATCTTTGTCAGATTCTCCGCCATCTCCATAACTCCGTCGGGATTGGGATGTACAAGTCCGGAAGAAAGCTTTGCGGGAGTTTTAAGTACCGTCTTACCGTTAACGTGAATGACATTCGGAAGTGCAAGCTCATCCGTTACTCTCTTTACTATATCACGGAACATCTCTGCTCTGCCGTCTCCGATTATGTCGCTTCTGCAATAATAAACATCTATCGCAAATATCTTGGAATCCGGATGTGCTTCCGCTATTGTCTTTACGAAATAACGCACTCTGCTTTCAAAATCATCCGGATCTATACCGAGAATGTTTATGCCCATCTCAAGTGTCGCAAAATCAAACTCGCAATTGTGTGCGATATAGTCCGCCATCTCACGTTCAAGGCAGGCAGAGCCGGCAAAGCCGAAGTTCCATGCGTCCGCACCGAGGTTTGCCGCAACTCTCTCAACATAATTGTAGTACGGGTGAAGCGAAATGCTTCCGTGAGTAATTGACGAGCCGTAGGAAAGATACTTTTTCTCAGGGCACATATCCGCTGTCGGAAGGCTTATATCACCCTCGACACCCACTATCTGCGGTCTTACACCTCTTACAACAAGCCTTACCACATCGGGAGAAAATCTGTGACAGTACTCCTTGGCGATCTTTCTCATGTGCTCTATGTTATTACTCGGTATTATTGTAACCTCACATTCTCCCGCAAGCACCTTTGTGGTCTCCGGCCAATCGGCAACAAATTCACCGTAGTAAACGGTTATCTCACCTCTTACCCCTTCATCAT
>SVQR01000111.1 GCA_015065225.1 Oscillospiraceae bacterium
TGCGGTCATGGCGATGGAGGTCGGGAAGAAATTGCGCTGGATCTGACAGCTGATAAGTCCGTTCATACCGAGTTTTTTCATGTTCTTTATGTCGGTATTGAGAACCTTTGCTATTCTTTCTCCGCCCGCATCCAAGAGATAGTCCCACATGAGGTGGTAGTCGAAATCTATTGTGTCACCGTCAAAGATCTGTCTCCAATTGTAGATGTAGGCAAGGTTTTCGTCTACATTCTTAGGCTTTGTAAAGCTGTTGGTCTTATATTCGGGAATAGTTTTCAATCTGTATTCTTCAGGGAATGTTTCACCGTAGGTTCTTGTTATGGGGGCGAACATCATTATCGCTTTGTCGGGATGCTTTATCCGTTCCTTCTTCGGAGGATACATAGTATCGAGGTACACGATAAAGACAATCTTTTTGTCTATCCCCTGTCTGCACATCTCATCGGTTATATCGTTGACTATCCTTATGTAGTGGTCGGAATAATAGTCCTCAAGACAATTTTCGCATTCGCAGGTATTGAGCACCTCATCGCCGAGCCAGAACTGCAATACGTCACATTCCGGCTGTGCCTTGCAAGTCTTTATTATCTCTTTTACAAGATTTTCACGAACTTCAGGCTTTGAATAGCAGAGCTGTGTTGCAAGAGGCACTCCGTTCCAGCACTTTCTCACACCGTTCACAAGGGCACAGACATCGTGGAAGGACTGCGGAATATCGCTTTCCTCAAACTTTGTCCATCCGTTATCGGGCATACCGAAGGCGCGGCAGTTCCAGCCGTGACCGTATCTGTGGAATACAAGGTCTCTCTTTTTTATCTCTGCGATAACTTTATCCGTAAATCCGATAGCTTTTTCAACGCTGAATTCTTCCGGCTCTTTTACGGTACTGTTTCTGTGTTCGTACCAGCGCTGATAAAACTCGTAGCCGGTTGTAAACTGAATGAAGTAGCCGTTAAATCCTGCCTTGGGAAGCCAGTCTACCATATCAAGCACATTCTCAACAGAGCACGCACCCTCTATACAGATTATTCTGTGGCGAAGATCCGCCGCTTCAAGGATATCCACATCGGGACAGGTACATTCATCGGGATAGCTTTCCCTGCCTGCTCTTATCCAGCCTATTCCCCATTCTTCAAGGAATCTGTATACACCGATAAGGACACTTCTCGGATTTGAGCCTGCGATGTAGCCTTTTTTGTTCTTTACTTTTATTGTGATGGCATCGTCCTGTGCGGGATCTGGAAGATCCATCCTAATGTTGTATTCGTCGAAAAGACCGAGTGATATTTCGGCTTCGACATTAAGATTTGACAGGTATTTTGCGAGTTCGGCTTTAGCGAAATCTATTGTTTTGGTATTCATTCAGAATCCTCACTTTTTCTCTTTTCCTATTATTATTCTGCAATTTGTCACAAATTTGAATGTCATGCTGTCAAGCACCGGCTGGATGGCTTCTTCGTTCTTAAATGCGTAGTCGATAGCCGCATCACGGAGCTTTTCGTATTCTTCCTGATTCTTGTCAAGTCTTTTGATGATTCCCTTAGCAAGGAGAGTGTATATTTCGGCGTGATGTATGAGATAACCCCAGGATTCGCTGTGGCAAGGGTTTTCGCAATTCATATGCTCCTTTGCAAACTCTTTCATCTCAGCCATAAGCTCGATGGACTTTTCAAAGTTTGCAAGCACCTCTTCCCTGTCCCACTCGACATTGTTCTTTATGATGCCTATATCGAAGGTCTTTGAAAGGAATGAGAAGTATTCGCACATACGCTCGGTATGCTCCTTGCCGAAGGTATCGGCGTAGAGTTTTCTGCGTACTGCGTCAAAGTCCGTATTTTGGTTCCAGAGAGTCCTTGCCATGGTTGTCATGCAAATGGATGTAGGCATTCCGATCCTCTGTACCTGACACATTATAAGTCCGTTTATACCGAGAGGTCCGTAGCTGCTGATATCGTTATGAAGCAGCTTTGCCATGCATTCTCCGCCTGCGTCCAGCATATATTCCCACATGAGCTGATAATCCACAAAGAAGGTATCGCCCTTGTATATCTGTTTCCAATGGTAGAGGTATGCAAGATTTCTGTCGGCGGTCAAGGGAAGCTCGGGTACATTTGTCTTGTATTCGGGAAGAGTTGTATCATTGTACTTGGGAGGCAGAGGATCGTGGTATTCTCTTGTAATGGGAGCAAATTCCTGTATTGTCATTTCGGGATACTTTATTCTTGTGTATTCCGGAGGATACAGGTTATCGTTGTAGGAATTGAATACAAGTCTCTTTTCGGGGGCTACCTTGCGAAGCTCCTCGCAGGCATCGTTTACTACATCGAGATAATGGTCGGTATAGTGTCCCTTTCGACATTCTTCGCATTCGCAGGAATTGGCATAGCCGTCCGCCATCCAGAATTCTATAACGTCACAATCGGGGTCTTTTTTTACCTGTCTTATCAGTTCATCTACTACTGTTTTACGCACCTCGGGCTTGGAATAGCAAAGCTGTGAAAGGACAGGACTTTTTTTGAAAAGCTTACGCTCACCGTTCAGCATTGCAAGTGCATTTCTGTAGTTTTCCGGAAGCTCGGATTCGTCACGTTTGCTCCAGTCCTCCTTGTCACTGACACCGTATGCTCTGCAGGTCCAGCCGTGACCGTAGCGGTGGAGGAAGATGCCTCTTTTTTTCAGCTCGGCAATAATTCCATTTACATTGAGCACGATATCATCATCGTTTACCGCTTCCGGTTCCATGTAATCGTTGCCTTTGTGATTGTACCAATTTCTGAAGAATCCGTGACCGTACTCAAATTGAAGGAGGAATGTATTGAGCCCCACCTTCGGGATATAATCAATCATATCAAGAACATTTTTAAATGAGCAGGCACCTTCTATCATGATACCTCTGTAGCGCATATATGCGGGCTCGTTTATCTCAACATCATGTGCGTCACAAGAGTCGGGGTAATTATCGCATCCCGGTCTTACCCAACCCATGCCCCATTCTTCAAGAAGGCGGTATACACCGATGAGGACACTTCGTGCGTTTGAGCCTGCAATGTAGCCTTTTTTGTCCTTTACGGATATTACGATAGCGTCGTCCTTCACCGGATCGCGAAGCTCTGTTTTTATGTTGTATTCGTCAAAAAGTCCAAGCGATATGTCGGCTGTAACATTAAGCGCTGACAAGTATTTTGCGAGTTCTTTCTTTGCAAATTCGATTGTTTTGTTCATGTTTTTGTTCCTCCGATAATTATTGATTGTTAACGAAGCAGATCCTGAGATCATTTCACTATCCCGCAAAATATCTTATAATTCTCTGCGAAAGATCTGTCGTTACCCTCATTATATAAAAAACACACCAAAAATCAAGTCATTTTTTTATTTCTTTTATATTTTACAAAAAATGTTTACGATTGTGCAAAACAGGGCAAATTTGTGTTATTCGTATCAAAATTGCTTGATCTCGAAGTCCTCGTCACATATTACCGTAAATTCCTGTTCTGCACTCCGAAAGATAAAGCCTCCCGCAATTATGCAAAACCGAAGATTCTTTACACCTCGATTTTAGCATGTTACGGGAAGCTTGTCTTTATCAATTCTTATGATAGATTTATCATTTCTTCCGATTCTTAAGTGCGATATTTCCTTCAAGTCCGGAGATGACTACAGCGGAAAGGATAAGGAGTGCACCGACGGCAAATCTTATTGAGAGCTTGTCTATTCCGAGAGCGCAGGAAACGACACCTGTAACTATCGCCGATACAGGGCTCAGGATAACGACCTTTGCGGGACTTATATGCTTTACCGCTTCGGTACGCATCAGCCAACAGATACCGACGGTAAACAGACCGAAAAGCACAAGAAGAGTTACAAGACCTGCATCCGGTGTGAATCTTATTCTCTCCAAAGGCTCACCCGTTACGGGGGATGTTATCGCATTAAGTCCCACGGTAAGTGCAAGTGATGTGAGAAAATACATTGTCATATATATTGTTATGTACAGCATTATGTCCAGCTTTTTTACATATACTCCCGTAGCACTTATGCAGATACCGCCTATTATGCCTGCCAACGCACAGAGTATCTCACCTATGCCGAAGTTCATGGAAGCAAAGCTTGCTCCGCTGAATATAAAGCATCCCACAAGGCATATGATCGCTGCAAATATTCTCATAAGAGAAGGCTTTTTACCTGTCATGAAGAACAGCGCAAAGGGTACTACGGCAACAGACATCTTTTCAAGGAAGGAATAGCTTGACGGTGTTGTATACTGTAAACCTATACGTTGCGACAAGCAAGCAAGGGCATTGAGCGTGCTTATCGGTACTGCAATTTTGAGATAGTCGATATTGAGATTTTTGAGCTTTCTTGCGGACAAAATGATAAACAGCACCGCAGAGGCGAAGGTACAAACCGTCGCAAGCATGGACGGTGAGAACCACTTGTAGAAGTATTTATTTATGATGGGGTCCATTCCCCAGGTGGCTGTAACACTCAAGAGCATCACATAATATATTGCAATATTGCTTTTGGTCGTTGTCATATTTTCCCTCTTTTATTTTATTTCCGAAGAAAATATTACCACAGGTATTGACTTTTGTAAAGTGAAGCTTTATAATATCGTTGTGAATTATTTTCATAGTGAGGAATGGCATGGATACATTCAAAATAAAGGCTGTACTTGCAGCTGCAAAACACAAAAACTTCTCAAAAGCGGCAGAGGAATTCTCATACACTCCGTCTGCCTTTTCTCATATGACATCTGCTTTCGAAAAGGAGCTTGGGGTATGTCTTTTCAAAAGATCAAATACCGGTGTTGAGCTTACTTACGAAGGAAGCATACTGTGTAAAAAATTCGAAAAGCTGCTCCAAGCTGAAAAGGATATATTTGATACAGCTGCCCTTCTTAACAACGACATTGAAAAGGAGCTGAAGATAGTAACATATTCGAGTATATCCCGTACACTTCTTCCTAAGATTCTTATAGAGCTGAAGAAGGAGCATCCGAATATACATCTTAATGTCCGTGTCGCAGACAGTACAAGAGAGTGGCTTGAAAACGATACGGCGGATATTGTTTTTGCAGATAATTATGCCCTTTGCACAAAGACCTGGACACCGATAGCCGAGGACAAATATTATGTTGTCGCCCCTGTCGGATATACAGACAAAAAGCAGCTTTCCAAGGATGAGCTTTATGACTATCCCTTTTTGTATACAGATGACACATTCTCAAAGCTGAATTTTGAAAAAGACAGATTCCGTGAATTTATAGTTATGCGTTCGGATGACGATCTGTCTATTATCAAGATGATACGCGACGGCATGGGTATATCCGTGCTTCCGGGACTTCTTCTTGAAGGGAATACGGAGGGCTTATCTGTTATCGAGTATCTTCCCGATACAAAGCGCACCATCGGTTACTCCTACCGTAAGGAGCTCCGGCATTCGCAAATACTCGGAAGTCTTAAGCGGATAATCCAAAAGATACAGATCTCACAGTAAAGAAAGATCGGACGTAGCGGCAACAACACCGTCATACGTCCGTAATTTTTTCTCACACTAAGATATTGTCATATCTGTACAGTCCTGTCAATAATTGATTTCTTCATCTCAAGGGACAAGGAATTGAAATACTCGGAATATCCTCCGGTACGAACAATAAGATTACTGTGTCTTTCCGGGTGATGTAGAGCATCTATCATATCCGCACGGGATACACAGTTGACCTGCATCTGCATACCGCCTTTTTGGAAATAGCTTTGTACAAGAGGCTTCAGAGATGTGTCTATGTGTTCGGGAGAGAGACTTATATTGAGGATAGGTGTCCCGAGAGCCCTTGAGAGCTCAAGACTTGTTACACTGCCAAGCATCGCTGTAGGACCTTTCTTATCGTTGCCGTGGATAGGTGCAAGGCTGTCACAAAGAGGATCTCCGCAGTGCCTTCCGTCGGGAGTCGGGCCTACTGCCTTTCCCTTTGAGATATATGTTGTAAACTGTATCGAAGCAGGTAAGAAACAATCACCGAATACCGGCTTTCTGCCCTCAAGAAGCGAGAAGAGTCTGTCGGAAAATTCCGAGGCAAGCTCATCCGCATTTTCATCGTCAATACCGTATTTGGGACACTTTTTAAGCTCGTTATAGAATTCCTCGTCCTCGGCATCAAGGAGCTTTACAAATTCATCGGGAGTATACTGTTTTTTATCATATATAAGATAGCGAATGGCAAGAAGTGAATCTATTACGTTTATAGTACCCGCAAAGTTGATCACACTCCAGTTGTATCTTGCACCGCCCGCATTGAAGTCCTTGCCGTTGTCTATGCAATCGTCAACAAGGAGAGTACGCATTGGATGCGGGATATTTGAAATACGCTGACGGTATATTGTTTCAAGAAGCTCTAACGTGTCGGTTACCGCTTCATCAAGCTTTGCAAACAGCTTTTCGTAAAACGCCCCGTATGAAGTGCAGGATGCAAGAGCTTCCGTGATCGTCTCGCGAAGAACAAAGGCGGTATTTATTCCCGCATCCAGAGAACCAACTCTTGATATACCTGCAAGCATCGTCTCGGTACATCCTCCACCGTTGAAGCGCATCAGGTCTTCCTTGGGGATATAAGGGAACTTTTCGGCAAGTGCTTTCTGATACAGTTCTTCGTTATACAGCGAAGGTGAGCCACCGCCGCATTTGATGGAGGCTATAGCCTCATTCCATATTTCTTCCGGCATATCCGGTGTTATACGGAGCTCCACAAGAGGACGTCTCATACCGTGGCAGGCTCTGAGTACCTGAATGGTAAGATCGTTGTAATCAGGTCCCAGTGCACATGACCATCCGGAATTTATATCGACATTGCGGAAGAATTCACGCAGGAGCTCTACGATATCTTCCCCTTTATAATACTCTATAAAATCGGCATCAAGTCTTCCCACATCGTCGCAGAAATCGAGATAGTACACAAAATTACGGCATACGACCGCTTCGTAAAGCGTTCTTGCAGGCTCAAAGGGAACTCTTTCGAGTGCAGCAATAAGTTCCGGATCGGCACCGCTTGCACGGAGCTTTTCAACGCATCTCTCCCGGAGCTTATTTATACCGGATATAAGGCAGAGAAGTCCGTCCCTGAAATCACCTTCCGGAAGGTTTTCTATACGCTTTTTGTAGGCGTTGAAGCCTTCTTTTTCTATCCTTGCGTAATTCGGGAAGGAATGTACCCAGCCAAAGCCGCCGACATTGTGCTGTGTTGGCGGATATACTATATCGTCCATATCCTTATCAATGAGATCACAGTACTCTTTTTCGCACTTTTGACGAAGGCCTTTATGATCTATTTCATATGTACTGTTATAATGCGGTCTGACCATACATTCTTTTCCGAGAGCTTTACCGTTGGGATATAGCTTTTCGCCTTTGTATTCCGGAAGATCACACTTTTCGAAGAATAATTCATATCCGCGGGCAAAACGGTAAAACTTTGAACGTTCTATGCTTTCAAAGAAGCCTTGTGCAAAAGATTCGTTTATGCTTTCAAAATATCTTGATACGATTCCCATAGATCTTTGCTCCAATCTTAAAAATTCATATTTTATGATTGTATTATAGCATGAAGTATGATAGAATAATAGTAAATCATCGTCATCTTTCGGTAAAATACATTCAAAGAGAGGCTGAGAAACGTGGGAGAACCGATACTGTACTGCAGATCAAAGGAGTATTTCAGACCGGGAAAGAAGAACTATGTAATTGCGCTCACGCACAAGAATTACAGTATACACATGCACAGTCATGAGTTCATTGAGATAAACATAGTCACCTCCGGCACGGGATGTCACATCATCGAAAACGCACGGATCAATGTCAAAGTTGGGGATGTCTTTGTAATTCCGTCAGGTACGATGCACGGATATGAGGGTAAAAAAACAGGACTTTGCGTTCTTCATATACTGCTGCATGAGGATTTTGTAAAAGGTTACGGTGAAGAGCTTTCCGCAACTCCCGGATACAGGACACTGTTTGATATCGAGCCGCTTCTCAGACCATCGCTCCGTGACAAGTATTTTCTTCATGCTGATCTGAAGACCATGAATTACATAAATTCCGAACTTGCGGAAATGATAGAAGCCTATACTTCGGAAAATTATGTTTATCAAAATGTCGTTGCACTGAATCTTATTTGTCGTCTGTGCACAGAGATGGACAAGAGCATGAACGCCGAACATAAAAGTACCGATGAAAGTTCGGAGCTTCAAATCATGAAGGTATTGGATCATATTTCCGACAATCTCCCGGAGAAGCTGTCCGCACGCAAGCTTGCTGATATTGCAAATATGTCGGTATCCACACTCAACAGGCATTTTATAAAGCTGCTCGGTACAACTCCGGGAGCATACATTATTGCAAAGCGGATAGAAACGGCAAATGCTCTTATGGAGGAAAACAGATACAGCAAGACCGAGGTTGCGCATATGTGCGGTTTTTATGATTCCTCGCATATGGAAAAGTATATGTGAGCCATTCTGTACTTTACCGATAATTCAAGATTACGATATTATGAAAATAGCGCCCCGGATAAACGGAGCGGTAATTCATTACAATTCTAAGCTGTAGTATAAAACTTATGCAAGTTCGGGCGAAGTACTTGATTGTTCTGACCGTCGGGCTTTCCTATATCTTTATGAAATAAAAATATAAAAATCCCTTTTTACAGAAAAAACCGCCCCCGTAATGAGAGCGGTAATTTGTTACAGTTTTAAGCTGTGGTATAAAACTTATGCAAGTTCTGCAAAGTACTTGATTGTTCTGACCGTCCGACTTTACTATATCTTTATGAAATAAAAATATAAAAATCCCTTTTCACAGAAAAAACCGCCCTCAAAACGAGAGCGGTAATTTGTTACAGTTTTAAGCTGTGGTATATGACTTATGCAAGTTCTGCGAAGTACTTGATTGTTCTGACCGTCCGGCTTTACTATATCTTTATGAAATAAAAATATAAAAATCCCTTTTTACAGAAAAAACCGCTCTCAAAACGAGAGCGGTAATTTGTTACAGTTTTAAGCTGTGGTATATAACTTATGCAAGTTCTGCGAAGTACTTGATTGTTCTAACCATCTGGCTTGTGTAGCTGTTTTCGTTGTCGTACCAAGAAACAACCTGTACCTGGTATGTGTCGTCGTCGATCTTAGCTACCATTGTCTGTGTTGCATCAAAGAGAGAACCGTATCTCATACCGATAACGTCGGAAGAAACGATCTCTTCTTCGTTGTAACCGAAGGATTCGGAAGCTGCTGCCTTCATAGCTGCATTGATGCCTTCCTTTGTAACGTCCTTGCCCTTAACTACTGCAACGAGGATTGTTGTGGAACCTGTGCATGTAGGAACTCTCTGAGCAGAACCGATGAGCTTGCCGTTGAGTTCGGGGATAACAAGACCGATTGCCTTTGCAGCGCCTGTGGAGTTGGGAACGATGTTCTGAGCACCTGCTCTTGCTCTTCTGAGGTCGCCCTTTCTGTGAGGACCGTCGAGGATCATCTGGTCGCCTGTGTAAGCGTGAACAGTTGTCATGATACCGCTCTGGATAGCTGCATAGTCGTTGAGAGCCTTAGCCATGGGAGCGAGGCAGTTTGTTGTGCAGGATGCAGCGGAGATGATCTTGTCATCAGCTGTAAGTGTGTTTTCGTTAACGCTGTAAACGATTGTCTTGAGGTCCTTGCCTGCGGGAGCAGAGATAACTACCTTCTTTGCACCTGCATCAATGTGAGCCTGAGACTTTTCGAGAGAGCAGTAGAAACCTGTACATTCGAGAACTACGTCTACACCAAGTTCGCCCCAAGGAAGATCCTTAGCGTCCTTTTCAGCATAGATCTTAAGTGTCTTGCCGTCAACTGTGATTGTGCCTGCTTCGTCATCAGCAACAACTG